>NZ_JAAFKD010000001.1:0-300000 GCF_013299165.1 Microcoleus sp. bin38.metabat.b11b12b14.051 | reverse complement strand
CAGCTAGGAAATAGCGGGCGCAACGGTCGATCGATCAAACGCCCAGTCAAAGTCACTTTTTCTGGGGGACGCCCTTCCCGGCGCAAAAATCCACCGGGGATTTTACCGCCTGCGTAGAGTCTCTCTTCGTAATCCACCAACAAAGGCAGGAAATCTATTCCCTCTCTCCCTTGCGATCGAGTTGCCGTCACTAAAACCGCCGTGTCACCCGACTGAATCAACACTGCACCGCCTGCTTGAGGCGCCAGTAAACCAATCTTCAGTCTAATATCCCTTCCATCAAAGGATATCGACTTGTCTATCTCTACCATGTAGGACTGCTTCCTTATCTACCACATTCTTTCTCTGTCGGGATCGTAACATTACCACAGGATGTTTGAGAGTCCGAGGCCAAAAGAGAGAGATAATTGTTGGACGATCGACTGTCGGAGCATCGATTGTAAGCATTTATACTTTTTGATGTTTTTTGGGATTCACAGGAGCGATCGGCCGCCAAACGCCTGCCATAGGTGGTACGATGAGTTTTCAATTTAGGAAATTGGGAATTGGGAATTGGGAATTGGGAATTGGGAATTGGGAATTGGGAATTGGGAATTGGGGAAATTGGGAATTGGGAATTGGGGAAATTGGGAATTGGGAATTGGGAATTGGGAATTGGGAATTGGTAATTGGTAATTTGGAATTGGGAATTGGGAATTGGGAATTATTTCTCATGACTGATGACTCCGTTATCTGCGTAGTCTGCGGTTCGTTATCAAAAAAAATATTAATAAATCTTCTAAAAAAGCTGTTGTGAATATCGCAATCACTAAAAAATTAGGATAAAAAAATGGCAATCTTACACGGTAGTTGGTTATTAGAACACGAAAAAAGTGGCTTATTTATTTGGGGAGAAACTTGGCGAAAGATTGAGGCGATCGATATCGTTGAATCAGCGATAAGTCTACAGTATCCCTTGGCTATGACTGAAGCTGAATTTAAAATTTTCCTAAGTTCCTTGCAGCAGTCGGGCAAACTCAACTGGGAATTACCCGCAACCGCAGAGATTCAGGAGAAAAGTAAGAAAACTAGGCGATCCTCTTCGAGGGCTTTGCTAACGCCCAAAACGACCGCAGCAGCCCTTCCGACGGAAAATTTATCGATTCAGAGGCAAGTTCGGGCGATCGCGCTTCCCACCCAAATCTCGGCAGACAACGCAACTGTCATGCCGCAGCACTCAGCCGCAGCACTTGAAGAATTAGTTAAAACTGAGGAAATTTACCTTTATCCGTGGCAAGTTGAGGGTTATTTACTCAACCCTCAAGCAGCTTTTGTTTTCTTGCAATCGCTACCGCTCAATAGCACAGAATCAAACTCTTTTGTCGGCTCAGATTTGCGTTTTTGGTCTCATATTGCTAGGTGGAGTTTGGATTTATTGGCCAGGTGCAAATTTTTGCCAGCTTTGGAGACACAATCCGACGGTTCTGCTATTGCTAAGTGGCAACCTTTGTTAGATAGTTCTACAGATATCCTCCGTCTCGCTACTTTTTCTAAGCAAATGCCGACGGCTTGTCGAACATATCAGAAGAAGGAAGAAGGAAGAAGGAAGAAGGAAGAAGGAAGAGAGGAGAAGGAAGAAGGAAGAGGGAAAGAAGAAATCGGGGAATTGGCTTTGGCGGTGGATTTGCCGGTGGGGGCCCAGGAGTTGGTGTTGGGGTTTTTGAGTAGTGTGGTAGATTGTGAAGTGCGATCGGCTTCGAGGGCTGCGCTAACGGCTGCTGGCTCAACTTTAGATATCAAAACAGTTTCCCCAACCCGCGAGTGGTTGCAAGCTTTGCAACAGGAATCTGGCCTTGTAAAAGCAGAATCGGCAGCTTTAGAAAAATTGGCAAACAAGCTGAGTGCTTGGGCTGCACCGCTGCAAAATCAACTATCTCAACAAAATCAATTTCACACTTGCTTTCAACTCTTACCGCCGTCACCAGGTAAAGTTAACTGGAATTTGAATTATTGTTTGCAAGCAGTAGATGAAATCGATTTTTTGGTAGATGCGACAACTGTTTGGAATAACTCAGTTGAGCGTTTGAATTATGCAGGGCGGACAATTGAATTGCCGCAAGAAACTTTACTCAGCGGCTTGGGTTTAGCATCGAAACTGTATCCGTTAATTGAACCGACTTTACAAGCACAACGACCGCAATCTTGTCAATTAAATCCGTTAGATGCTTACAATTTTATCAAGTCTGTGGCTTGGCGGTTTACTGATAGCGGGTTGGGCGTTGTTTTGCCGCCGAGTTTGACTCATACTGATGGTTGGGCGAGTCGTTTGGGTTTGAGCATTCAAGCGGAAACTCCGAAGGTGAATCCGGCGAAAGGTGGACTCGGATTGCAAAGTCTGCTAAGTTTTAAGTGGGAATTGACGATCGGCAAACAGCGCATTTCTAAGGCAGAGTTTGACAGCTTGATCGCGTTGAATTCGCCTTTGGTGGAAATTAACGGCGAGTGGGTGGAGTTGCGCGCCACCGATGTCAGGGCGGCGCAAACTTTTTTTGCTAGTCGCAAAGAGCAAATGACTCTTTCTCTGGAAGATGCTTTGCGTTTGGCTTCTGGCGATTCTCAGATGATTGAAAAGTTGCCTGTGGTGAATTTTGAAGCAACGGGTCAACTTCAGGAATTGTTGAATACTTTAAGCGATAATCAGGCCGTAAGTGCGATCGCAACTCCGGCGAGTTTCCGAGGACAATTGCGGCCGTATCAAGCGCTAGGGGCGGGCTGGTTAGCATTCTTAGAACGGTGGGGTTTAGGTGCTTGTCTCGCAGACGATATGGGATTGGGTAAATCGGCTCAGTTAATCACTTTTCTCCTGCATTTACAAGAACAAAATGCCCTAAAAGGGCCAACATTACTGGTTTGTCCCACATCAATATTAGGCAATTGGCAGCGCGAAGTCAAGAAATTTGGCCCGACGCTGAAAGTGTTACTTCATCACGGAGACAAACGCGCTAAAGGTAAAGCATTTGCGGCCGCAATTAAGGGTAAGGATTTAATAGTTACGAGTTATGCGCTGGTGTTTCGCGATGCTAAGGAAATTCAAAGCACTAAATGGCAAGGATTGGTTTTAGATGAAGCGCAGAATATTAAAAACTCCGAGGCGAAACAGTCGCAAGCAGTGCGGCAAATCGAGGCATCTTTTAGAATTGCGCTAACGGGAACTCCGGTAGAAAATAGATTGCAAGAATTGTGGTCAATTTTAGAGTTTCTGAATCCCGGCTATTTGGGGCCGCGCAATTTCTTTCAGCGCCGATTTGCTATTCCCATCGAGAAATATGGAGATAGAGAATCATTGCATACTTTGCGATCGCTCGTGCGGCCTTTCATCCTCCGCCGCCTGAAAACCGACAAGGAAATTATCCAAGATTTGCCGGAAAAACAGGAGACGACTGTATTTTGCGGACTGGCTTCAGCGCAAGCCTCCCTATATCAAAAAGTGGTCGAAGAGTCAATAGCTAATTTAGAATCAGCCGAAGGCATTCAGCGCCGGGGCATGATTCTGGCTTTGCTCGTCAAACTGAAGCAACTTTGCAACCATCCGGCGCTTGTAAATGCAGACGCTAAGCCCAAAGAATTGAGCATTAACAGCCAAGAATCAGGGAAATTGCAGCGGTTGGTGGAAATGCTGGAAGAGGTTGTCGCTGAGGGCGATCGGGCTTTGGTTTTCACTCAATTTGCTGAGTGGGGAAAACTGCTGAAACCACATCTGGAAAAGCATTTAGGGCGAGAAGTTTTGTTCTTGTACGGCGGAATTAAGCAGCAGCAGCGGGAAGAAATGATCGATCGCTTCCAACAAGATCCGCAAGGCCCACCGATTATGATATTATCGTTAAAAGCTGGCGGCACAGGTTTGAACTTAACCAGAGCAACCCACGTTTTCCACTATGACAGATGGTGGAATCCCGCAGTAGAAAATCAAGCAACTGACCGCGTATTTCGCATCGGTCAAACTCGCAACGTGCAAGTGCACAAATTTGTCTGTACGGGTACGTTAGAGGAGAAAATTCACGATATGATCGAAAGCAAAAAAGCTCTCGCCGAACAAGTAGTCAGCGCGGGCGAAAACTGGCTTACCGAACTCGATACAGACCAACTTCGCAATTTACTAATTCTCGATCGCAATGCTATTATAGAAACAGAAGAAGAATAATCTTTGTCAGTTTGTAGTGAGGACTTTAGTCCTTCTTGAATGCGGACTAAAGTCCTCACTACGAACCGATTTTTAAGTTTGTAGTGAGGACTTTAGTCCTTCTTGAATGCGGACTAAAGTCCTCACTACGAACCGATTTTTAAGTTTGTAGTGAGGACTTCAGTCCTTCTTGAATGCGGACTAAAGTCCTCACTACGAACCGATTTTTAAGTTTGTAGTGAGGACTTCAGTCCTTCTTGAATGCGGACTAAAGTCCTCACTACGAACCGATTTTTAAGTTTGTAGTGAGGACTTCAGTCCTTCTTGAATGCGGACTAAAGTCCTCACTACGAACCGATTTTTAAGTTTGTAGTGAGGACTTCAGTCCTTCTTAAATGCGGACTAAAGTCCTCACTACGAACCGATTTTTAAGTTTGTAGTGAGGACTTCAGTCCTTCTTGAATGCGGACTAAAGTCCTCACTACGAACCGATTTTTAAGTTTGTAGTGAGGACTTCAGTCCTTCTTAGTCCTTCTTGAATGCGGACTAAAGTCCTCACTACGAACCGATTTTTAAGTTTGTAGTGAGGACTTTAGTCCTTCTTGAATGCGGACTAAAGTCCTCACTACGAACCGATTTTTAAGTTTGTAGTGAGGACTTTAGTCCTTCTTGAATGCGGACTAAAGTCCTCACTACGAACCGATTTTTAAGTTTGTAGTGAGGACTTCAGTCCTTCTTGAATGCGGACTAAAGTCCTCACTACGAACCGATTTTTAAGTTTGTAGTGAGGACTTCAGTCCTTCTTAAATGCGGACTAAAGTCCTCACTACGAACCGATTTTTAAGTTTGTAGTGAGGACTTCAGTCCTTCTTGAATGCGGACTAAAGTCCTCACTACGAACCGATTTTTAAGTTTGTAGTGAGGACTTCAGTCCTTCTTAAATGCGGACTAAAGTCCTCACTACGAACCGATTTTTAAGTTTGTAGTGAGGACTTCAGTCCTTCTTAAATGCGGACTAAAGTCCTCACTACGAACCTTCTTCCTTCTTGCTTCTTCCTTCTTCCTTCCGCTTATGATTGACAGAGAATGGTGGACACAACAGTGGTTAGATTTAATCAATACCTACCGCTTCAAAAAGCGATTAGAACGGGGATGGCAATACGCCCGCGAAGGAAAAGTTCTCAGCATTAAATTTCCCAATGAAGAAGTAATTGCTGTAGTTCAAGGCACAGATCCCAAACCCTATCAAGTTTCTTTGCAACTCGATACCTTAACCGATGAAGATTGGGATTACGTGATTGAAAATATGTCGGAAAGAGCGGTTTTTTCTGCTAAACTATTAGCAGGAGAAATGCCGCACAATATTGAAGATGTATTTGCCGCAGCCGGTAAAACCCTATTTCCGTTAAGTTTGTCAGATATTCACGCGCGCTGTAGCTGTCCTGACCCCAAAAATCCTTGCAAACACATCAGTGCAGTATACTACTTATTGGGCGATCGCTTCAGCGAAGACCCCTTCGTACTTTTTCAACTGCGCGGCAGAACCAAAGAGCAAATTTTGACCGCACTCCGCCAGAGACGCGGTACGCAAGCAGAGGAAAATTCCCAGCTAAACACCGGTGAAAATTCCCCCGCTGCGAATGCTAAAGTACCAAAGGTCGATCGCTTTTGGGAATACAACCAGCAGCTAGAATCATCTTTAGTCGTGATTGTACCGCCGCCCAGCAGCGAAACAGTCTTAGATATTTTAGGCCCAATTCCCCTCGCAACCGACGCCAAAGGAACAGCTAGCAAATCTTCGCCCGCATCAGACGCAATCAAGCAGCATCTTAGCAAAATCTACCAAGCAGTTAGCCAGCAAGCAGTTTTAGTGGCACTGAAACGCGGCGAAGGAGACTAACAAATTATTCTTTATTTCTGGGAATTACCCCAAGTTTAAGAAACCCGGTTTCTCATAAAATATCTGCTGGGTGGCAAAATATTTATAGAGAAACCGGGTTTCTGGGAATTATGCAAAGTCTAAGAAACCCGGTTTCTGAGAAAATGTCTGTGGGATAGCAAAACATTTCCAGACAAACGGAGTTTCGGCGAATTATCCATCACGTTAAGAAACCCGACTTCTAATACCAAATTCAAAAAATAATAGAACTAATTACGTTTGACAGAAGGCGGATTGTTTAAACGCAACCAAGTTGCTAAAGTAGCTACCGCAAAAACTGAAGCCAAGCCGAACGTCAAGAAAGTTTCAATGGCTGACATAATACTGTTCCTCTTGATGAGAGCGATCGAGTAAATCTTTTCCTTTATCTTTATATCAGTCTCAATCTATTTTTTCAACCTGCCCGGACATAAAGTATTTACTACTTTAAATTTTAAAATATTTCTTTACATAAGTTTACACTCATCCCAGATTACTCATAATATCGAGCAATTGCTGAGGGCGTTCAATCAAAAAATCGGGATTGTGTGCAGCCAAAGCCTCCTGAGAATTAAAACCCCAACTTACCGCAATTACTTTAATTCCAGTTTTTCTAGCAGCGTCTATATCTCGGATTTCATCTCCTACATAAACGACCTCTTCAGGGTTTATATGTTCTCTTCTCAGCCATCTATTAATAACTTTATGCTTGCCAAAAGTTGAACCAGAGTAAATAAAAGTGAAAATATCTTGCAAGCCGTTTATTTCCAGCGCTTCCAACACGTTTTCTCGGGAATTAGATGTGATAATACCCAGTTGAAACCCCAGATTTTTTAATTCCGACAAAACTTCTTTAATTCCTGCAAAAATTTTTATATTGCAAATTTCACTGCGTAACTCTGCTCTCAATTTTCTAATCAGCAGGGGAAATTTGAAGATTGAAATGCCAGAATACCTGAGGATTTGCCAAGAAGTTAAGTTGCTCAATTGAGCGAGTTCCTCTTTTGTCGCAGACTTAAAGCCGAATTCTGCTGACAAACGGTTGGTGATGCTCAGAAGAATATCGATTGTATCTGCTAAAGTACCGTCAAAATCAAAAATAATTACTTTGGTCATTGGGTAAGATTCAATCACGAATGGGAAATCTCTTCTATATTACCCATTACCTCTTGATTGTGAGCGCAAAAAAGATAGCAACGGCGGGAATCGCACCCGCATCTCCCGGTATACTCCAGGGAATTCTACCACTTAAACTACGTTGCTGGTGGCAGCGAACCGAATCAAACGGTTGTCCTCGCCCTGTAGAGGCGATGTTCTACCACTGAACTACACTGCCAGTTCGATTATATATTATTTACTGGAACTTCTTTGAAGGCAGCGAATAATTAGTTAAGTAGGGTGCGTCAGTTGTGATAATTGTTGTTTCATACGAACAATCTCAAAACTGACGCACCATTCTTTCCCGGTGCGTCAGTTAAGTAGGGTGCGTCAGTTGCGATAATTGTTGTTTCATACGAACAATCTCAAAACTGACGCACCATTCTTTCCCGGTGCGTCAGTTAAGTAGGGTGCGTCAGTTGCGATAATTGTTGTTTCATACGAGCAATCTCAAAACTGACGCACAATTCTTTCCCGGTGCGTCAGTTTTGAGATTGCTCATGTCTATCAAAGTTTGTCTCACTGACGCACCCTACAGATAAATCACTAATTATTTGTGCAATCTTATCAAATACCTTCACAAATGACGTATGGCCGCGAAAAAACAAACGGTGCGTCAGCAATATATGTCTCATGTCTATCAAATTTATGCTAACTGACGCACCCTACAGATATTCCTTCTTCCTTCGACTTATCACCACGGCGAGTCAGCATAATCTTTAAATAACTTACCATAAACATAGCGTCCCTCATTTACTCCCGCATAAATCGGAGCGCAAATCCGCGCTGCCGCATCTATCGTATCAAAAGGAGGTTGAACGCCGCGTTTTTGCATAGTTAAAACTTGAGGATGAGGGTGTAAAAAACTTACCCATCCCGGATCGACTGCATTCATAAAGATTTTGTGTTTGGCGTACTCTTTAGCGCAGGTGCGAGTCATCATGTTTAGCGACGCTTTTGCCATGTTAGTATGCGGGTGACGCCAAGATTTGTCACTGTTAAACAGCCCTTCTTTTGAGGAAACATTAATAATATACTTGCAGCTTTCAGGAATTTTACTCATTAGCTGTTTGAGCCTGCTGTTGATTGCAAAAGGAGCGATCGCATTGATAATATGAACTTCTAATAACTCCAAAATGCTCACCTCATCGTCCTTCATCAGCCAACTGTTGAAAGGACGCAAATCCATTTGCTGTCCGTCGCTATCGTACATCCCCAGCGGAAACCAAGTAGGGTTATCTTCCTCTGATATCAAGTTCTCTGTGTCCGAGATGACAGCTAAAGTGCTGGGAGTTTGACTGTCGGAATCTCCCGGTGCGATCGACTGTAGCACATCCCCAGCCACATCCAAAAAGTGCGATCGCCCTACCAGCCGCTGAATTTCCGCAGGCACAACCTCGAAAGGCAGAGCTTCCAAATCCCTCAAGTGCTGGTAAAATGCTGGAGGGCGGCGAACGGTTTGAGCCGCGTTGTTGACAATAATATCGAGTCGGGGATAGCAACAGGTGAGGTGTTCTGCAAAGCGCTCAACCTTGGCAATATATCGCAAATCTAACTCATAAACGTGCAGGCGATCGGCCCAATCGCCAAAATCCAATTCTCCAGCATACCTTTTAGCAGCATCCCGAGCAAAACGAGTAGTCACAATTACCGAAGCACCAGCCCTCAGCAACCTCAAAGTTACAGCATACCCAATTTTTACCCTCGCTCCCGTCACCAAAGCAAACAGCCCCTGCAAATTAGCCGTTTCGTTGCGTTTCACATAATTAACTTCGCCACAATCCCAACACAAACCGCGATAAAAAGAATGCGACTCTTTAAAACTATTCTTGCAGACAAAACATCGTTGCAGTTTATCCATATTCAATCTACATTTTTTGAAACACAACAAAAATAACCAAGTAAATCCACTTAATTTAACGTAAACTACGGTTCACTACAAAGCTGTCTGTGTATGTTTTTTTCCTTCTTCCTTCTTCCTTCTTCCTTCTTCCTTCTTCCTTCTTCCTTCTTCCTTCTTCCTTCTTCCTTCTTTTCATGTCCAAGCACATCGCGAAAGATTAGCTTCAGTAAATTTTGCCCCATCAATATTAGCTTTTTTCAAAATAGCACCGCTCAGATTAGCATTTGTGAAATTAGCACCGCTGAGATTTGCTTTCAGGAAACTTGCTCTTTTCACAACAGCACCGCTCAGATTAGCACCAGCCAAAGTAGCTTTATTAAAATCTGCATCGCACAGGTTAGCTCCAGTAAAATCGGCTTGATAAAAATCAGCATTGGTCAAATCTGCTTTTTCTAAATTAGCACCGCGCAAATCAGCTAGCGCAAAACAAGCACCTGCGAATGTACTCCAGCGCAGATTAGCTCCTGCTAAAACTAAGCCTTTAAAATTCCCGCTATTCAAATTGGATCGAATTAATTTAATCCCCCCCAGATTTACTTTTGTCAGCTTTGCTCCGCGTAACTCAGCACCAGTCAAATCAGCCCCGCTCAAGTCAGCACCAGTCAAATCCGCGCCGCTCAAATCAGCCCCACCGAGTTTAGCTTTTTTCAGGATACTTTGACATAAATTAGCTTCCCGCAAATTAACTGAGCGCAAGTTTGCTTGACTGAGATTAGCTCCCTGCAAATCAGCCCCGCTGAGATTCGAGCGACTCAGGTTAGCTCCACTCAAATTGGCATTTTTTAGATTAGTTAATTCCAAGTTACTCTGAAAAATTTTGGCTGTTTGCAAATTGCTGCTGCCAAAATTGGCTCCTGCTAAATTTGACTCCCTCAAGTTAGCTCCGCTCAAATTAGCTCCGCTCAAATTAGCCCAACTCAAGTCTACAAAACCGCCCAAAAATAGTAGATTTTGTACCCTCCATTTATTCCAGATTGCTGTACCTTTTTCAAGCAACCTGATTTGTTCTTCCCGACAAAACATCGCAGCAGCCGTAGCTCGTACCCGCTCGTCAGCATCGTCAAAAACTGTAATTGCTGCTTCTAAACCTGCTTCTCCGTAGTTAAAGGCATCTGAAAGTGCTGCTAGCCTTGCTTCAACTAGCGGGCTGGCTAAGCGCTGCTTGACTCCTGCTATGCCGCCCAAGACAGCAGCATTAATTGGAGGTGGATTTTTACCACCTAAAACTGCATCGTATTTTGTAGGTTCATTAGCTGACATCGATTTTAGAAGAAGAAAGAAACAAAAAATACGGTAACAACTAATGAGATCATTTCCTCTGATAACTACTATGATAACATTGGTTTGTAGTGGGGACTTTAGTCCTCAGACCGATGCGGACTAAAGTCCTCACTACGAACCTTTTGATTGCGGGTAATTGAAGGGACATGACATGACTAATGACTAATGACTAATGACTAATGACAACGGACAACTGACAACTCTTCGACTCCCCTCGACTTCGCTCGGGGCAAGTCGCTCAGCGCAAGCTGTCAACTGTCAACTGTCAACTGTCAACTGTCAACTGTCAACTGTCAACTGTCAACTGACTATTAATTTGATTGGCTTTTGCATTCCGCCGTAGCATTTCGGGTTTAATTCGTCGCAGCGCGGAAGCTGTAAATCGGCGGTTCCACTCTTCGTCGGAAATTTCGGCTAATTCTGCAAGTGTCGGCGCTATGTTTTCAGGATAAGGCTCAAATTCTTTAACATCGGTTGGTTTGGCAAATCGTTGATTCCAAGGACAAACATCTTGACAAATGTCGCAACCTGCTACCCAACCTTGTAAATTAGATGCAATTTCGTCGGGTAGTTTTTCGGCTCGATTCTCGATCGTATGATAAGCTATGCACCGATCGGCATTCACGACAAAAGGCTCAGTAATTGCCCCCGTCGGACAAGCCTCGATGCAGCGAGTGCAAGTGCCGCAATGTTGCGTATGAGCAGCATCGGGCGCTAACTCCAGATTAGTCAAAATTTCGCCCAAAAACACCCAAGAGCCGTATTCCCGCGAAATTACATTACCATTTTTGGCAATCCAGCCAATCCCCGCCCGCTGCGCCCACATTTTATCCTGAATCGGCCCGGTATCAGCATAATACCGCGCTTCAATTCCTTCACCGTGCGATCGCACCCAATTTGCTAACAGCTTCAATTTTTTGTGCAGAATTCTGTGATAATCCCGACCCCAGCCGTAGCGAGAGATTTTAGCATATCCCCCTTCAACGGAGGGATTTTCGGGGCGTTGGTGAGGCGTGTAGTAGTTGATGGCTAAACATATTACTGACTGCACATCCGGCACGAGCGATCGAATATCTAGCCGTTTCGGGTTAGCCATCCATGCCATATCTGCCTGATAACCCTTGTCCAGCCAAGCCTGCAATCTTTGTTTTTCTCGATCGACATCCGCGTCTGCTGAGGCGATCCCGACTTTGTGAAATCCCAACTCTAGGGCTTTTTGCTTCACCTGAGTGCTATTAATTGATATTTTCATTGAATTAGGGTTCATATCACAAAATGTACAATAAGTCTATGAATATTTACCTTGATTTAGGACAAAATTGATAATACTTTTACAACCTTTATATTTATAAAATTGAACTACAAAATGGCAAAAACGTTACATGATGTAATTAAGGGAGAAATCGATTCGCTTTTTTCAAGTAGGCAACTAAAACCGACAGCGAATCCAAAAGTATACACATGGCAGTTAGTATTCAATCCGCTCAATCTATTTTCTCGAACACCGAGATTGCTAGCGCTGTTCCGGCTACCACGGACTCGTTCTACAAACTCAGCGTTGAAGACCAACTCGCACTGCTGTGGTATGCCTACACCGAAATGGGCATTTCCATCACCGCAGCAGCTCCGGGAGTAGCCAGCATGGCGCTTGTCGAAGGTGTGCTGAGCGAAATCAAGCAAATGTCGCCGGCTGCTCAAAGCAAAACCATGTTTGACCTAGCCAGCAACGCCGACACCACTATCGGCCGGATTTACACTTCCTTGCGCGTCAACACCAAACTCGGTTTCTGGTATGAGTTGGGACAATTGATGAAACAGGGCGCTGTCGCTCCCATCCCCGCTGGCTATCAAATGTCTCCCGAAGCCACCCAAGTTCTTGAAACCATCAAGAAACTCGATCCGGGTCAACAAATTACCGTACTCCGCAACACCGTAGTTCACATGGGCTACGACCCCGATTTCAGCCAAGAATACGGCAAGCGCTCTGCTCCTCGCAGCACTCCCACCGCTGCTGCTGAGCGGGTAAAAACCCAGATTGAGGGTATCAGCGAGCAGACAGTGCTCAGCTATATCGACAACATGAACGCCTTCGACTTCACCCCAGCCGTCGGTTTATTTGCTGAAGACGGTGCCCTACAACCACCTTTCCAAAAGCCGATCGTTGGTCGCGAAGCTATCCTCAACTATATGCGAGAAGAGTGCATCGGCCTGAAAATGATGCCCGAGCGAGGTGTATCCGAGCCGGCTGAAGATGGCTACCGCCAAGTGAAAGTTACGGGTAAAGTCGAAACTCCTTGGTTTGGCGCGAATGTGGGTATGAACATCGCGTGGCGGTTTATGCTCGATCCTCAAGGTCAAATTTTCTTTGTGGCGATCGACTTGTTGGCCTCTCCCAAGGAATTGATGAATTTGATGCGTAAATAGAATATTCTGGTTGGCTTCAGTCAAACAGACTTGCGTAAAAACCCAGATACCAGCAGGTGTCTGGGTTTTGGCTATTTTCCCTTTTTTCATTTTTCGATTTAAGATTTTAACGACAGACAGGTTGAAGGATGGGGAATGACTTACTGCATAAAGGTTTGGAGCTTCCATAATGCTGCATTTTTTTTAAGTTGTATTGATTTTGGTCGATCGCCCGCAAAGCTTCCTCAGGCGTAGAGGCTGCTGCTTTTTTTCGGATATTTTTAGGAACCTAGCTATATCTTTTGAGGGATTTGCTGGGACTAATAGAATGATTAAAGTATATTCATTCCTCTATAATCACTTCTTTTATGACCGCAACGACTAGACCTATTTTAACTACTCGCTCTATAAACGTTGCCGGCATGACAAAGCCCGCGATACTGCGATATTTTGAAACTTTAAATGCGGGCGATTTTGAAGCGACGGCTAATTTGTTTGCTGATGAGGGCGTTCTGCACGCGCCTTTTGAAGAGCCAATTATCGGCAAAAGCCTGATCGCCACATATTTAAAAACAGAAGCGCGCGGAATGCAGCTCCAACCGCAGCAAAGTGTCAGCAAAATTTTAGCAGACGGCACAGTTGAAATTCAGGTCAGCGGCCGGGTGCAAACTCCCGCATTTGGGATTAATGTCGGATGGGTGTTTTTACTAAACCATCACCAAGAAATCCTTTCTGTGACAGTTAAACTGTTAGCTTCCCCGCAAGAGTTGCTAAATCTGCGCCCCCATAAGAAATTTGATGTTTAATAAGCGCTTTCATATTTAAATAGCAGACTTGGGCCTGATATCATTTTCAGTCAATTACCACAACAAACAAAAAGGGTTCGTAGTACGGACTTCAGTCCGCTCTTCGGAGAGCGGACTGAAGTCCGCACTACGAACCTTAGTTATTGGGGTTGGTTGATCGGACACGATACGATCGATCGAAGGTTATGGCTCAAGTCATCCCGATCGCTTTTGCGCCACTGATACTAAAACCGCGTTTTTTAGCAAAATCTCCCGTTAACTGCCGCCAAGTCTTGACAAATCCGGGTTTTGAGGTATTTTTGCGTCCTAGACTCTACCCGGACAACCTTGCAGTCTCTGAGAGAGGGACGAGAAGGTATGACAAAGTGGCTGTCACCGCAGCGTGCGACAGCCACCAAAGTCAAAAAGTGCATTTCCAACGAATAACAGCTAATTAAGATTTTTCTGGCAAACTTGCTTCCAACTTGAGACAGTTGCGACCGTCTATTTGCAAAGTGTAGTCCACCCGATCCATAAGCCGGCTCATAATCAGCCAGCCGTAGCCGCTTTCCTGTTTAGCTTCTGGTCTCGGGGGACTGTAAGTATCCATTTCGTAACCTTTACCGTAATCCCAAATTTCCAATCCAATATCCCGGTTTTTCAAATTCAAGCGAATTAACACCGGCAAATTGGGTTGATCTTTGTGAGCATGGCGGATCACGTTAGAATAGGCTTCTGCTAACACCAAGCGCAAACGATTGGACTGGCGCGGCCAATCGACGTGCTCTCCTAGCTCTACTTCCAAACTGCTAAGCAACCAGTTTTCAACTATTGTTAAAAACCGCAAGTCGCTTGGCACATGAAGCTCAGTATTCATAAAAAAATCCTGTAAGTTTGGAAACCTGTGTCTTCTGACCAGGGATGAAATACAACACGCCCCATTAATTTGGCGTTAATAGTTGCTACATGAAGGATACTCAATAGCGGGCGATCGACGCAATACACTTTTTTGAAAGCCTCGATCGCAAAGCATCAGTTAAAAGTTAGGCATTGACGCGCTAGTTCTGTAACTTTTGCCGTTAGCGAAGCTTGCAGCTATGGGATCGCCCGCGTTCTCTGTGTTAATTTGTAGGCTGTCAACTCACGGCTAGAGTTTTTGATACTCGCCGCCCCGACTATTCGTCGGGATGGCTGACAGATTTAGAGAACCTCCAGAGAGAGTATGGTCTGGTCGTCTTCCTGAATGGGATTGTCAGCTCGGATGTAAGCCAACAAATTGTCCAAGTTGAAAGAACCAGGCTCCTGAATCAAAAGTTGCCAAAGCCCTTCTTGTTGTAGCATAGAACGGGTTGGTTCGCCCCCGGATACCCCCGCAGTGGTCACGCTAGCTTCAGTAATCCCGTCACTTGTCAGCAGAAATACATCTCCTGACTTTAAGTCGATCGCACCGGCTTTACCTTTCCAGACTGGTAGTATCCCCAAGGGAATGCCGCGAGCTTTGAGGAAATTTGGCTCAGCAGGTGTTGCACCGCTAGCGGCTTGAGCTTTCACCTCTGAGTGAGACCACACGATCGGATAAATGTGACCGGCATTAGCAAAAGCCATGTGTCCCGTTGACGGAGTGTAACGAGCAACAACCATTGTAATAAAATGGTTGTTGCTGATTAGGTCGTCAGCCATACTGCTGTTCATATTCTGCATCACTCGATCGGGCTCGGGAGAAATTTCTTGAGAAAGTTCGCGCCGCATCACCGAAATCGCGCTAGCCATAAATAGAGCAGCCGGAACACCCTTACCGGAAACATCACCCACCGCTATCCAAATATCCCCTTGAGAGTGGACGTAGACTTCAAAAAAGTCACCGCCAACTTCCCGCGCCGGATAGCAGCAAGCTTGCACCCTGACAGTTTCAAAATCCGGCCAACTTTGGCGCAACAAGTTTGTTTGGATTTGGCGGGCCACATCCAACTCTTTTTGCATCTGATTGGCTAAATCTAGAGTGCGCTGGTAGAGCTTAGCTTGAGACAGTGCCAGAGCAGCTTGAGCCGCTACACTTTCTATTAACTCTATCTCTTCTCCCGACCAAGGGTTAGTGCCGCCAATCTGACACAGGGCTAGTACCGCCAGCAAGTCTTGCTGGTAAGTCAGGGGCACAGCAATCTCAACCGAGTTACCGTCACCCCCACTGTTGGCATTGACTTGAGTTTGGCGGCTAGCTACGGCTTGAACCAGCAAATTTTCATCAAATGAAAAGCTGCTTGATTCCGTGGCTTGAGCTTGGTAGGGGAAGGTACTCGGTAATAGTCGATCGGCCTCTACCGGCCGCAGCATACAATAGTCGGCCTCAAAAGTTTGACCTACGGTTTGAACAATAGTTTGTACCATACTAGAGTAATCTAGCGACCCGCGAATCACGCCCATCACCTCATTGAACAGAGATTCCCTGCGTAAAGCGAGGCGCAGTGCAACGCTGCGCTGCTTGTAGTATTTGTAAGTTTCGGACGCTTGATTGATAACGGATTTCAGTTCTTCAGGATTCCAGGGTTTGGTGATGTACTTGAAAACTTGACCTGCATTGATTGCCTCAACCAAATCTTCAACATCTGTGTATCCAGTTAGCAGAATCCGAATCGTATCAGGAAAGCGATCGACTGTTTTCCCCAAGAACTCGGTACCATTCATTTCTGGCATCCGCTGGTCAGATATAATTACTGCCATCTCGCCCTGTTCGTCTAGAACTTCCAGGGCGCTGAGGGCGCTATCTGCTTTGTAAACCTGAAAGTCGCGTCGAAACGTCCGGTACAGCAAATCCAAGTTGTCGGGTTCGTCATCGACTACCATTAGTTTCAGCTTGCTTCCATCTCCCCGACTCATGCTATTCCTTTCCTAGGCGAATTAATCAGGTCTAAAACTAGCTTGTCAATTACCCTTGGCTGATTCAGCGGAGCCGAATCTGCGTGAGGGGTTCGGGTTTCATAAGTCAGTGCCATGTTAGTGATACCACAAGGAAGTTCGGAACTTGCATCCGGTCGCGGCCTTACCAGACCTCGCCTTGGTTTGGAGCTCGTTCTTTATTCACGTTGCTGCCGAATCAAGTTAATTTTTCTGCCAGTCTGAGCTTAGCAGAACGAGAGCGGGGATTTCTAGCTACTTCTTCGGATTGTGGCACGATCGGCTTTTTTGTCAGTACCTGCAAACAGTCTGTTGCTCTGAGTTGGTGCTTAACCGGCCTGTCTTCCAGACTGTGAAAAGTAATGATACCGATTCTCCCGCCGGGTTTCAACCATTTAGGGGCTTGGTTGAGAAAAGTATCTAAAGAAGTTAGTTCGGAGTTGACAGCTATTCTCAAAGCTTGAAAAGTGCGGGTGGCGGGATGGATTCTACCGTTGCGCTGCTTGGGTGGGAAGCTGCTAGCGATCGCCCCTGCAAGTTCTGTAGTAGTTTCAAAAGGACGCGATTGCACAATCCGCCTCGCGATGCGCCGCGACAGTCGCTCTTCGCCGTACTTGTAAATAATATCTGCTAATTTAACTTCATCCCAGTGATTGATAATCTCTTCTGCCGTCAAAGATTGCTGCTGATTCATACGCATATCTAATTGAGCAGGGTGGCGAAAACTAAAGCCTCGTTCCGGTGTATCGAACTGAGCCGAGCTAACGCCCAAGTCTGCTATAATACCATCAAATTCGGCATCAGGAGACTGATATTCAGCAAAATTGCCGTGCCAAAACTCGACGGGTGCGTCAGCAAATCGGGCCCCGCAAAAACGGATGGCTTCTGCATCGCGATCGATCGCCACCACAGTCACATCAGGCGCCGCCGCTAAAATCAAACCAGTGTGTCCACCCCCCCCAAGCGTCGCATCCAAATAGCGCCCGCCGGGACGCACAGCTAAACCCGCAATTAATTCTTGGGCCAAAACAGAAACGTGATAAGCCTCAATACTGACATCTGATGCAGGAGTCTCCTTCTCAGACGGCTCGATATCCTTCATAATTTAGTAAGAATGAAACAAAAATCAACAATTGTCAATTGTCAGTTGTCGGTTGTCAGTTAGAAAGTTTTTTTGCTAATGACCTGTTTGGCCAATGCCCAATGCCCAATGCCCAATGACCTGTTTGGCCAATGACCTGTTTGGCCAATGCCCTGTTTGGCCAATGACTAATTACCAATTACCAATTACCAATTATTATGTCAAGAATTGAGACGAGAACCGAACCAATGGTGCTCAACATGGGGCCGCACCACCCATCCATGCACGGCGTACTCCGCCTAATTGTCACCCTAGACGGCGAAGATGTAGTAGACTGTGAGCCTGTTTTGGGCTATCTACACCGCGGCATGGAAAAAATTGCCGAAAACCGCACCAACGTGATGTACGTCCCCTACGTGAGCCGCTGGGACTACGCTGCGGGGATGTTTAACGAAGCGGTGACAGTCAATGCACCAGAAAAGTTAGCGAATATTGCTGTCCCCAAACGGGCGAGTTACATTCGGGTAATCATGCTGGAGTTGAACCGGATTGCTAACCACTTGATGTGGGTAGGGCCGTTTTTGGCGGACGTGGGCGCGCAAACTCCATTTTTCTACACAATGCGCGATCGCGAACCAATTCTCGACTTGTGGGAAGCAGCCACCGGCTACCGCATGGTAAACAACAACTACTTCCGCATCGGCGGAGTCGCAGCAGATTTACCCTACGGCTGGGTAGACAAATGCGAAGATTTCTGCGATTACTTCCTGCCAAAAATTGACGAATACGAACGCTTAATCACCAACAACCCTATCTTCCGCCGCCGGATTGAAGGACTCGGTACTATTTCCCGCGCCGAAGCGATTAACTGGGGACTCTCCGGCCCGATGTTGCGCGGTTCCGGCGTCAATTGGGATTTGCGAAAAGTTGACCATTACGAATGCTACGACGACTTTGACTGGGAAGTTTGCACCGAAGCTGCTGGCGATTGTTTGGCCCGCTACTTAGTCCGAATTCGGGAGATGCGCGAGTCAGTTAAAATCCTCTATCAAGCCTTGAAAGCACTCCCCGGCGGCCCTTACGAAAATTTGGAAGCAAAGCGCTTAGAAAGCGGGCCAAAATCTGAGTGGAACAGTTTCGACTATCAGTTTATTGGTAAAAAAGTAGCGCCAACTTTCAAAATTCCTAAGGGCGAACATTACGTGCGGGTTGAAAGCGGTAAGGGTGAGTTGGGAATCTATATTATCGGCGATGACAGCGTGTTCCCTTGGCGCTGGAAGATTCGGGCTGCGGATTTCAATAATTTGCAGATTTTGCCCCATATCGTGCGCGGTGTAAAGATTGCGGACTTAGTGGCGATTCTGGGCAGTATCGATATTATCATGGGTTCGGTCGATCGCTAGAACAAAAAGAGCGATCGCACTTTTTGGCTATTTGCTGATGAGTGCGATCGCTATTTTGTTGCATCATACAAAGTCCAGGGCGCATAATAGCAAAGAAACCAGTTTTTTTTACTTCAACTGTCGGCTACAACGAAAGATTCTCGTAAAAACCCGGTTTCTGACTAACCATGAATAGGACTGTATATATTAACCGTACTGAAAATCCACCTCGGTTCCGCACTGCGAACAAATACCCCCAGAACCATCATCAGCTCCTCCTAGCCAGTGAAAGTTGGTACTATTACAGTACGGGCAATACTCAGTCAAAGATAAAATTTCAGCGGGTACGCACCGCCATCTGGGTAAATTAATAGCTATCTCAGACTCTAGGTAAGTTAATGTATTAACAGGTAAACAACCTACTCGATCGACTAATTGATTAATTTTTATAGTTAATTCATTGACATTTTTGCTCCACAAGTAACCGCAACGGACAGCACGACTGATGAAAACGTTTCTTTTTTCTTCAATAAATATTCGATTTCCGTTGGGATCGATCGCCCTGCATTCCCACCCCGCGAATATACGCACTTCTTGTGCATAATTGGATATGAGACTCGGTATATCCTTGAGTTGCTGTTCTGCAATACAAGCCATCCATTTATTGCCGGCAATTCTCTTATATCTTTCTAAATAAACGCAATTTTTCAACAAATTATCAAATGCAATAATATCTTTATCTACTTCAGAGTGACCTAAGTAAAGATTTCGTCTTTTTGTGTCTGCAAAATCAAAGATAACTAGATAAGCTGGTAATAATAACTCGCTTGAAGTTTTGAACTCTTCTAAAAAAGACTCTCTCGACATACAGAAGCATTATATTTAAAAGCCAAGACTAGCTTATCACAGCAATCGAAAGTTGTTAATCTCAAATCTCAAGTTTGCGATCGGCTTCAAAATGATATAATGAAACTTAAAGAACAAAGAGATTGCAGAATGAATATCGGCAAGCGAAAGTCCTACGTCATTATCGAACGAGATCAAGATGGCTATTATGTCGCGGAAGTCCCACAGCTAAAAGCCTGTTACAGTCAAGGAGAAACTATTGATGAATTGATTGCTAATATCAAATAAATTATTGCACTTTGTTTAGAATAAGAGGGTGATCGTTTAACATATAGAGGTTCTGCGTAATTCCTGTATAGCAACAATCTTAAATTACTGAACATCAATATTTCTCTCTTCTCTCTTCCTCTGTGTCCTCTGCGCCCTCTGCGGTTAAAAAAATCTTTATTTCATAAATAAAATAACATCAACCTTAATTTAATTATGACAGTCCAGCAATCAAATATCAACGACAGTAACCCAGAACTCTGCGCTTTAATCTGCGAAAAAATTGCCGCAAGTCCGCAGCAGCGCATAACCTTTGCGGAATACATGGATTTGGCACTATATCACCCGCAGTATGGTTACTATAATGGCGATCGGCCCAACATCGGCAAACAAGGTGATTTTATCACATCGCCTCATTGGAGTGCTGATTTTGCCGAAGTTTTGGGCGAGCAATTTGTAGAAATGTGGGAAATCCTCGGCAAACCTGATGCTTTTACTATTGTAGAAATGGGTGCGGGGCGAGGAACATTTGCCACACATTTGCTGCAATACCTGCAACGAAAACATCCCGATTTATTTAAAATATTAGAATACATTATTGTAGAAATTTCACCCATACAGCAATCGGTGCAGCAACAAAAGTTAGCTGAATTCAAAACAGTCAAGTGGTGCAATTGGGATGAGATAGCTAATAACTCGATTGTCGGCTGCTTCTTTTCTAACGAGTTAGTCGATGCTTTACCCGTCCATCAATTTATCGTCGAACAAGGGCAAGTCAGGGAAATTTACGTTGCCGCAGCCACAGCACAAAATGCACAATCTGGAAGTAAGTTTATTGAAGTAGTAGGCGAACTGTCAAATCCTAAAATTGCCGAATATTTTGAATTAGTAGGAATAAACTTATCGGCGAGTGTTTATGCGGATGGTTATCGCAGCGAAGTTAATTTAGCAGCTTTAGACTGGATAAAAACAGTTGCCGAAAAATTGCAGCGCGGTTACGTGTTAACCATTGATTACGGCCATCCGGCGCACCGCTATTACAATCCCAGGCGCACAGAGGGAACACTTCAATGTTATTACCGCCACCGTTATCACAGCAATCCTTATATTAATGTAGGGTGGCAGGATTTAACGGCCCATGCTGATTTTACGGCGCTGGAAAAACAAGGGGAATTGTGCGGTTTAGAGATGATGGGTTTTACTCAACAGGCTTTATTTTTGATGATGTTGGGTGTGGGCGATAGAATTGCTTCTTTGTCAACAAATGATGCAGAAGTATTGGATTTGACAACGTTTTTACGCAGGCGGGAAGCGTTGCATCGATTGATCGATCCGATGGGTTTGGGAGGTTTTGGGGTTTTGGTGCAGTGTAAGGGGTTGAGGGAGGGGGAGAAAGGAGAAAAAGTCAAAGGTTTGAGAGTGCCCGATTGATGATTAACTAATTAAGCTGTTTCTTAACCGCACGAGCGATTAAAGGTGCTTTCTTTTCTAACCCTTCTAAATTAAGTTCATTGTCTAAATACATCCGATACCACTCCTGACGTTGTTCTATCACCCATTCACTATTCTGAATCTGTAACTTTTTGATGGTAAATTCTGCTCGATCGCGCTCGTGAGAAGGAACTTCATTAGTCAAAACCAACTGACAAGAAGGTAAGACGATCTCAAACCAATTATCCTCAACTTCAAAAGGGTCGAGAATTTGTTGATCGCAAATTCCTTTGCAGCTATTCACCCGTTGCAAAGCATAGCGATAGTTTTGCCATTCATAAATCAAATGGCGGTTTTCTGCTTTGCTTTTACTCAAATAATGATCGACAGTACCCATCTGACTCGGTATATGCATTACCGAATATCCACAAAGATTGTGGAACTCTTTAGCTAATTGAGGTTTGAAGCTAGACCAAAAATCTTTTGGTTTTTTATCAGAATTTTCATCTAACCAATTATTGCCTGCTTTTCGCACCTGTTCCTCAAAATCTTTTGGTTCCGGTGGCGGAGTAAATCGCATCATCTTTACTCTACCTCGGTGCTAACAATCCATCGTGGCCAAAAGCGATCGTGTTCTGGTAAAACTCGCAGGAGTTCCTGATGAATTTGCTCTTTAGTTCTCAGGTATTCAGGAAAAGCATCTATGCTTTCTCCTCGCATGAAGGTATACGCAGCATCAATCGCTATTTCTGCTTCGCGGGAACGAGCCTGTTTCAACCCAAAAATATCTGAAGTTAGCCACCCCACAGCATCTCCTTGTTTGGCCCAAGGAACTTGATTAAGAGTTACATCTTTACCCTGTAACTCAAACAAAAATAACTTATCTTGTTCCTCATCAAATTGAGGCTCGATTGAGGCAAGTACAAGCGGAGAATGAGTAGTTGCTATTAACTGAACTTGCATTTCATTTTTAAGACTTTTAACTACTTCTAATATCGCAGGAAGAATCGATCGTTGCCAAGCTGGATGTAAGTGAGCTTCAACCTCGTCTATTAAAAAGACTATTTGATCGATAGGTTCTTGCTGCCGCAATTTAGATGCTTGCGTATGTTCATACCACGTCCACATTAGTAAGTAAGCAAGTCCTAAAATTCGTTTTATTCCCGCTGATGCGTAGATGATCGGCACATTTCCATAAGGGAAATTCAGAGTAGGAATATCACGAGTATCTTCTACAGAAACCCGTATAGGCTTTCCCGGTTCCATCCATTCATTTTCATGGGGAGAAAGTCGTCGAATCACAGAAGAAAATATTTCAAATGTAGACTCTTCTCGCTGTAGTTGCCAATTGACCCAATCGTGAATTAAACCATTACATAGAACTTTATTATCGGTTCTTAACCCATTCCAAAGATGATCGGAAGTAAAGTGATAGATACTCGACTGTTGACGAGCCGAGTCAAGAACTGAAAATCCACCATCAACACGGACATAAATAATCAAGCTTCTTAACAAGGGAGGTACTCGCAGATTCAGCCATTTCTGATCGGAAAAACTAAAAAGGCTACGATATTCCTCAGAATCTGTCTGAGAACTCAACACATAGGTAATTTCCGGTGTTTTTTCCGGTGTTTTTCCCTCTATCTGTTGAGGCCAAGCAGGTTGGCCAACCCAGTTTCCAGTTAGTCCCCACCAAGCAATATCTAGCAAAAAAGTTTTACCAAGACCATTGTCTCCAGTAAACAAATTGAGTCTTTTGGCGAAGTGAACATCGAATTCTGGAGCTGTTCCCACCCATTTTAGGTGAAGTTCTTTCAGCATCTTATGGTGAATAGATCCATCAAATTCTAAGTAGTATTCAGAATCAGATAATTTGTACAGACGGATATAGTCTCTACCATAGGCTTGAAGTGTCTGGCTTGTAACAGGTTCAAATTGTTTCAAGACACCACTTTTTTCTAGCTTGCCTTTAATCCAACGTCCTAAAATTTTTAAATCATCTTTCGATCTAAAGTTTTTGTGATTTGCTCCTTGAGTTTGGCAATCAAATGTTAAACCATCATCTGTATGAGCGAGAAAATTACCTTTTGGATAGATAGGATCGCTTATTGTTTTTGAATCCACAATAAGTTCAACTTCGTACCAATCTCTTGGGATAACTTTACCAGTAGATTTATTTGCGCGCCCTTTGCCAAAAAAAGTATTGAGATTTGATTGCTGCTGTTTATCAACTCTTGATAATGATATGTCCACATAGGGCGTTTCTGGAGTTATGGTAGGTATGGACATTAAGTCACCTCACTTGACTAAACATTAACCGTAAATTGTACTTGCTGTTCAGAAGCCTCTGATTCTGCGTGTTCTAATCGTTCTTTAATTGACATTAATTGCAATTTTTGATTTAATTTGTGTAAATCGACTTTCTGATAATCCTCTTGAAATAAGGGAATCAGTGATTCAACAACTTCAACTATGCCATCGGGCGGAACTGCATTGCCAATTTGTCTTCTTACTTCTGTAATAGAACCTTCAAACACAAAATTATCAGGAAAACTTTGTAACCTTGCTCTTTCCCTATTTGTCAATGAACGGGGATCGGGATAATGATATCCCCAAGTACCGCCACCACCACCAGCAATAATTGTAGCACAGGGTTTATCTGGATGAATTCGCCGATAAACATGACTGATCATGCCTTTTACATAGTAGGGACTATCTTTGGGAATATCAGTAAAATTCCCTCCCGGTTTGATGCGACTCAAAATTTCAATGGTTCGTGGCTGAATTTTCTGATGTTCTTGATTATATTTGACTTTTTCGACATTTTTGAGTGCTTGGCCGGCAGTTCGATAAGGATAATTGCGATTTTCACCGTATTTTGGCTGAGGATGTACAAAGTTAAATCCTGTATCCATCCGAATGCCAACTAATAATACTCTTTGGCGAAATTGGGGAACTCCGTAATCAGCAAAGTTGTAGAGTTTGGGTTTAACTAAGTAGCCGGGAGCGATACTTTCAAAGTCGGAAATTATTTGTTTTATGGCTTGATGATTATTGGCACTTAATAAGCCTTTGACATTTTCTGCTACAAAAGCTTTTGGCTGTTTTTTATTAACAAAATCGAGAAAATATGTATATAAATTGCCTCTAGTACCTTCGAGTCCGGGCCGTTTCCAAATCATGGAAAAGTCTTGACACGGAAACCCTCCTATACATATTTCTGCATCGGGAACTTGTGCAATATCTATATTTTCTATGCTGTCATTGACGATGACATCGGCGATGTTTCTGCTGAATGTTTTGCAGGCGTATTTGTTGGAGTCGATCGCCCAAACTACCTCAAATCCGGCTTTGTGGAATGGCAAGTCCATGCCACCACAACCTGAAAACAATGATATCAGTTGCGGTTTGGTTTTCCAGGCGATCGGCTTGAGACGTTCGATTAACATATTAGTTAGCAGTAGGACAAGAGCTGGCTGAATGCCGAGCACAAGATAACGATTATACCAAAATATAGTCAAATTTGACTATATTTTGATAATTTCACTCTTCGTCATCTAATGCGATTCCAGCTTGACGTAATTTTTCTGCTAGTCTTTGGGCGCGATCGTATTCGCGATCGGCCCGCAACCGTTCTTGCTGGGCCCGCTCCTCTGACCACAACAATAATTCGCCTTCGGGATTCCACCATCTCAGCCAATAGCCACTTCTAGATTCGTGGCTACCTTCCCAAATACCCAAAAACAAGTTTAATCCAGGTATCCCCAAAAAGTCGTCTGGTAGTAAGGGCTAGGTTACGATTAATTTAGCGGGAGGGTTTTTAGTTGCTACTACCATACTTTATCAGATATTATAGGGGGTTTAATTTTTAATTATACCTTTTTGTTTTGGGGATTAATGTTAATTGCGAGGCGGAGCCTCTAGATATCCGTTACCAGGCTGAAGCCTGGTAACGAGAGGATTTTCTTCAGTCCGCGGAGGCGGACTTTGTTTGTGTAGGCGCGGTTTCAACCGCCGTCTTTGTTTGTGTAGACGCGGTTTCAACCGCCGTCTTCGTTTGTCTAGGCTTTGATCTTCAGTTTTAACTCGTCTGTCATGGCTAGCAGTTCCGATTGACCGATCGCACTTTGTTCACCACTCGCCAACCACTTCAATTGTACAGTATCGCTTTCAGCTTCCGCATCACCCAAAACCAAACACGCAACTGCACCGCTTCTGTCAGCTCTTTTAAACTGTTTCCCGAAAGCACTGCCGCTCAAATCTATCTCCACACTAAAGCCCGCACTCCGCAATTTTTGAGCCAATAAAACCGATTGCTGTTCAGCTTTTTTGCCCCTAGATACCAAATAGAAATCTAACTGCGGAACGGACAAAGATTGCAACTTTTGCAACAGGATAATCAACCTTTCTACACCCATAGCCCAACCGACTGCCGCCGTATCTGGGCCGCCCAATTCCTTGACTAAACCATCGTAGCGGCCACCACCGCAAACCGTTGCTTGCGCTCCCAAATCGTCGGATATAATTTCAAAAGCCGTGTAGGTATAGTAATCTAAACCGCGCACCAATCGGGGATTTAACTGATAACTAATTCCTAAACTTGTGAGCATTTGCTGGACTTGCTCAAAGTGCGATCGCGATTCATCGCCCAAATATTCCAAAATGCTCGGCGCACCAGCGACAATTTCTTGAGTGCGTTGATTTTTGCTATCCAAAATCCGCAGCGGATTGCGAGTCAAGCGGTCTTGGGAATCGGCGTCTAATTCGTCTTTGTACGGTGTAAAATAATCAATCAACGCTTGCCGATAATTTTGTCTGTCTTGCTTGTTTCCGACAGAATTGATATCGAGGCGCAAATTTTTTAAGCCGATCGCTTGCAGGATATCACAGGCGATCGCAATTACCTCGACATCCGCCCGCGGATCTGCACTTCCCAAGACTTCCACGCCAATTTGAGTGAATTGTCGCTGTCTACCTTCTTGGGCGCGTTCGTAGCGAAACATCTGCCCAGTATACCACAGGCGCTGCACGTCACCAGCCGCGTACAAACTGTGTTGAATAAAGGCTCGCACTACTCCGGCTGTTCCTTCTGGGCGCAAAGTAGTCGATCGATCGCCTTTATCTTTAAAAGTGTACATTTCTTTGCCCACAACATCCGTAGCTTCGCCGATGCCGCGTTCAAATAAAGATGTTTGTTCAAAAATTGGCGTGCGAATTTCTCGATAAGCCGCTTTTTTCAATATTGTTCTAGCGACTTCTTCTATATTTTGCCAATATTGAATCTCAGCGGGCAAAATATCCCGCGTTCCAGGTAAAGTTTTAATTGTACTCATTGTTAGTCAGTTGTCAGTTGTTAGTTGTCAGTTGTCAGTTGTTAGGAAAGCAGTTGTTAGGAAAGCAGTTGTTAGTTATCGTATCAAATCCAGTTAGAACGGAATGATATAGTAGTGCGAGCGTCCTCTGAAGACTGACTAGGAAAATGTTGTTATCAAATAGCCTTTTAACTAAGTAGTTCATAACTTCTGTATTCGTTAGTTATCTGTCATTTAGTCTTAGCCAACTGCCAACTGCCAAACTGCCAACTGCCAACTGCCAACTGCCAACTGCCAACTGCCAACTGCCAACTGCCAACTGCCAACTGCCAACTGCCAACTGACTAATGACTTAATAATTCCCAAGCTCCGTAACGATCGCCATAATAAGCCAAAATGCGATCGACTCGCTGGCGGCAGGCTAAATCAAAATCATCAGCATACTGTATCCACAAACTCCCAACTTGGCTGTCGCTGTAATCAAACCGCTGCGACTGCTGCGGAATTAAACCGGTTTCCACCCCTTCGACTTGACGCAAATGGGCTGCTACTTCCCGATACACCGCCAGCGGCAATCCGGGGCATTGAATTTGATAGCGGAGTTGTTTTTCTTGTGCCGTTTGCATCATTTCTTTGCTTGTACCCAACCATAACCCCTATTTAAGATACTTCTTTATCGATCGGCCCCGGTAGAGGGCAACAGTTAATATCGTCCAAACATACCTTGCCCCACTGCAACGCCCAGCGTACAAGCGAAACTCGATTGTCCGCAGGTGTCTTGTTCAATATATTGCTAATGTGGTTGTCAACAGTACGTTTGCTAATCTCCAACTTTTTGGCTATTTGATCGTTAGTCAATCCCGCCGCTACTAACTCTACCACTTGCAATTCTCTGTCCGACAGGGTGACAGGGGTGCCAGAGACGCTCCCGCTCATAAATTTTTCCTATGTCTGCATATTTACCTATATACAATTCTAGAGGATGACGGATCGAGTATGAAGAGAAAATTAAATCTGCTGCTGCTTTTTCGGGTACGCGAGCACCAACTCGCTTGCAGAATCGTGGCTTCGCGCAATTCCTCAGCCGACACAGCAAGACGCACACTTGCTGGGTTCGCGCCTCGGGTGGCGGATGTCAGATACGCACGCATCTGAACATCCAAGCCCAAAAACCGACAGATGTTTGCACGTAAAACTGCTGATACGCCCGCACTGCACTTGTGCGTTGAGGGTGTAACTGCCAGTATCAGTAAGTCTGATATTATAGGAGCAGCTATTAAACAATAGCTGGCAATTTTTGGGGGATGGGTTAAAAATAATTATTGACTTGTCTGCTGCTGCTCTAAAATCTAAAATCTAAAATCTAAAATCTAAAATCCATATGACTTCTCCTCGCGTTGTGTGTCTGGGTGAAATTTTATTTGATTGTTTAGCAGACGAACCAGGAGTATCTCTCGAAGAGGTAGAATCTTGGACGCCGTATCCCGGCGGTGCCCCTGCAAATGTTGCCTGTGCTTTGGCTAAATTGGGGACGGCGGCGGGATTTATTGGTGCTGTAGGTGGGGATGAATTGGGGGATTCCTTAGTTCAGGTATTGGAAGAAGTAGGGGTTGATACCGCTGGAGTGCAGCGCCATCCTAGTGCGCCGACGCGACAAGTTTATGTCTTGCGGAATCAAGCGGGCGATCGATCTTTTGCCGGTTTTGGTAAATTGGATACTGCGGATTTTGCCGATACCCGCCTCCAGGCTGCCCAAATCCCGGAGGTGCTGTTTGAAAATGCGGAGTTTTTAGTGCTCGGCACTTTAGAATTAGCTTATCCTGAAAGTCGGGAGGCTGTAGAAAGAGCGATCGAACTAGCAGAACGTTACGATGTTAAAATTATAGTTGACATCAATTGGCGTCCGGTGTTTTGGCCAAATCCAGACGAAGCAAAAGCGCGCATCATACAACTCTTAAAAAAAGTAGATTTTCTCAAATTATCTGACGAAGAAGCCGAGTGGTTGTTTGGAACTAGCGACGCTGGGGCTATTACCTACCGTCTCGATTCCGTAGAAGGCGTTTTAGTCACAGCGGGCGATAAAGGTTGTTCCTATTGTATGTCGGAAAATGAAGGAAAAATCGCCGCTTTTGCAGTAGATGTTGAGGATACAACAGGTGCCGGCGACGGGTTTGTCGCTGGTTTTGTGCGGCAGTTGTGCAAGTATGGAATTAAGAATTTAGCCAATCCAGAAATAGCCAAAAAAGTTGTAACTTATGCCAGCGCAGTCGGTGCGATGACAACGATGAAGCCTGGGGCAATTGCAGCACAACCAACCGCCGCTGAAGTAGAAGCTTTCTTATATTTATACAAAAATTAGCACACTAAACCTCTCTTTGGTTCGTAGTGAGGACTTTAGTCCGCATAAAGAAGGACTAAAGTCCTCACTACGAACCTGGTAAAGGAAATAATTACAAAAACAAAAATGGTTCGTAGTGTGGAATGCAAGTCCGCTCTTATTGCGGACTTGCATTCCACACTACGAACCTTATACCATTTTTTTAAAGTTATGATAGAGTTTTATGAAAAGGTCAAGGAGATAATTACAATGTCCAACGGTCGTTTATCTCTATTGCATTTTTAGAAAAATGGTATTAGTCCGCAGAAAGAAGGACTAAAGTCCTCACTACGAACCTGTTTTTTATGGAATTAATCACAATAAAGAAGGACTAAAGTCCTCACTACGAACCTGTTTTTTATGGGGAATTAATCACAGGTCAGATGATTTTGAATCTGGTGCACCATTACCTCTAATTGCTGGGAAGCATCTATAATAATTGCATCTTTTGGTTCTTCGAGAGTAGCGAACTGACTTGACAGCAAGTCTACTTTCATGTAGTGATTTTCGCGATTTTTTAAGCGGGTTGCGAATAGATCAAAATCACCTTTGAGATAAACTATTTTCATCCGCTGCTTGTCTCGGCAGAGCATTTCGCGGTAAGATGCTTTTAAAGCAGAACAAGCTAACACCACATTTTTATTTTCCAACAGCCACCTGTCTATTGTAGCTTGCAATTGCAACAGCCAAGGCAGGCGATCGCCATCTTCTAAAGGAATGCCCCGACTCATTTTATCGATGTTCGCTGGCGGGTGAAAATCATCGGCATCGCTAAAATCCCAATTCAGAGATTCCGCTAGCAACTTGCCAACAGTAGTTTTACCCGAACCCGAGACTCCCATCACCATCACAATCATTGCGCTTATTTACCGAATACTTGGGATTCGATTGACAAACCGAGTTTCTGAATTTTTCTGATAAATCCTACACCAGAAAAACTTCCAGAAACCCAGTCTATTTCTAATTATAGATTAAATTTATTCCATCGTGGGCTTAATTAAGTTATAAGCCAAAACGCCGATAATTCCACCAACGATCGGGAATATAATAAACGCCCACAACTGTTGGATTGCCCAGGTGCCTTGAAAGATAGCCACACCGATACTTCTAGCGGGGTTAACTGAAGTATTGGTTACGGGAATTCCGACTAAGTGAATCAACACTAGCATCAAGCCGATCGGAATTCCGCCCAAACCAACGGGATATTTGGGGTGAGTAGTGCCCATGATGGTAAATAACAGAAAAGCCGTCAGTACAATTTCGGTCAAAGCTGCTGCTAAAAGTCCGTAACCTGTGGGAGAATGTTCTCCAAAGCCGTTGGAAGCAAATCCCGAAGCAGCGGCATCAAAACCTTGTTTTCCTGATGCTATCATGTACAAAACAAGACCGCCTAAAAGTCCTCCTAAAATCTGACCTCCTATATAATAAGGAAGCATAACAGCATCGATCAGTTTGCCAACTACTAAACCGATGCTTACCGCTGGATTGATGTGGCAGCCAGAGATCGGCCCGATCGTATAAGCCATGATTAAGAGAGACAAACCAAAGGCGATCGACACTCCCAAAAAGCCGATTTTGTCTCCAGCTAAAACTGCACTGCCGCATCCACCTAATACCAGCACAAAAGTGCCTAAAGCTTCAGCAACTCCAATCTTTATTTTTTTGTTCATGCTCACACTCTCTAAAGTTTTAGATAGGTCAATTATGCACCCTGACTAAATCTGAAATTCTCTAAATTGGAGCTACATTTTTTCCCGCCAGCGCCGCAATACTAAGGGAAACCTTTAATGATGTGTAACTCTAAATTTTAGAACGTGTATGGGATTAACTGAAATTGCGGAATTTGGAATCAATAAATCCGCTCAAAGCTTACTATTTTATAAAAAAAATGTCAACACTTAGCTATTTTATTGTATAAATTGTTGCAATTAATTATAAATACTTAACTGCTTATTTATATAATGTGGGATTAAATTGTCAATACTTAGCCTATTTTTTGTATAAATTGGGCAAGCTAGTAGTAATTCAATTCAGAATAATTCACTTGGGTTCTTGGCTAACTTGCCGATCGCACTTTTACTGATTTTTGCTGTGCAAGCCGATCGCACTTACAGCCAAAACATCCGCATTAACCAGCTTACATTCATCTTGTAAGTATGCCACAACAGCCTTCCAGGGTTGCGGCATACTCGACACCAGCTACTTTCTAACGCAGGAATTCGCGCGGATCTGTGACGTGTCCAGTCAGCGCCGAAGCCGCCGCCGTGTAAGGCGAAGCGAGATAAACTTGCGCTTCTTTGTTCCCCATCCGGCCGGGGAAATTGCGGTTAGTTGTAGACACGCAAATCTCCGGTTCGTTCATCCGCCCAAAGGTATCTTTTGGCCCGCCCAAACAAGCGGCGCAAGAAGGCGCTGCGGGTTCGATGCAGCCTGCTGCTAAGAAGATTTCCGACAGAGTTTGACCGTCGTATTTAGTGACAAACAAATCTTCGTAAACTTTCTGAGTTGCTGGTACTAAATATGTCGGAACTTTGACTTGATTTCCTTTGAGAATGCGGGCGGCACTCAAAAAGTCGGAGGTTTTGCCACCGGTGCAGGAACCGATGTAAACTCGATCGATCTTGACATCGCGGCAATTGCGGGCCAAGTCGCGGTTGTCGGGCGAGTGGGGTTTGGCGACGACCGGTTCTAATTTGCTGACATCGTAGGTGCGATCGCTATAAAATGTAGCATCCGCATCAGTGTAAAATGCCTCAAACGGCACATTAGTGCGAGGATTAACGTAATCAAACGTGGTTTTGTCCGCAGCCACCGTGCCATTTTTGCCACCAGCTTCAATCACCATATTGCACAGCGTCATCCGTTCTTCCATCGTCAAACGATCGACTGTATCGCCCGCAAATTCCATCGTGCGGTAGTTAGCACCGGCAACACTAATATCACCAATAATCTGCAAAATCAGGTCTTTTGCTAACAAATAATCCGGCAGTTCACCATTCAGTACAAAGCGCATGGTTGCGGGAACTTTGATTAGGAGTTTGCCGGTTCCCATGATAAAAGCGGCGTCCGTATTGCCGATACCGGTGGCAAATTGTCCGAAAGCGCCGGCATTGCAAGTGTGGGAATCTGTGCCGAAAAGCACTTCCCCCGGCCGCGTGTGGCCTTCTTGGGCGAGGGCGATGTGGCAAACTCCTTTATAGTCGGGATTTGCTTTGAAGTCCGATCGATCTGTGATGTCGTAAAAGTATTTTATGCCTTGTTCCTTGGCAAAATCGCGGAGAATATCGACGTTGCGGTTAGCGCGTTCATCGTTGGTGAAAATATAGTGGTCGGGAATTAAGACGATGCTGTCGGGATTCCACACTTTAGCATTGTCGCCGAATTCTCGCTTGAAAACGCCGATCGTGCCGGGGCCACAGACATCGTGAGTCATCAACACGTCTGTTTCTACCCAAATATTTTCTCCGGGCTCGACTTTAGTGCGGCCTGATGCTTTGGCTAAGATTTTTTCGGTCAGGGTCATTCCCATAGTTCGATCGCTCTTTTTGATTAGATGCTACATAACTGTATTGTAAGCGAAACATTCCCTGTTACCGAAGATACTGAGATAGGGAAATGTCTCGGATCGTTATTTTCAACTGAAGACTGAAACCCACAAGTGTTATATTCCAATACTGTTCAGTTAGGAGTTGTCATTGCGAGGAACGAAGCAATCGCAGAGTCTATTTTTCACATCGTTTTGCCTTTAGGATAGTCTTAAATGAACCGTATTGGGTCATATTCAGCTATTTTCGGCACCAGATTTTCCAGTCAATCGTTAGATCGTCAGAGACTAAATCAGAGAAATATTGACAATAATTACCCTCAATATTTTTCCAAATTTAACCGGAATTAATCTACAGAAATGTCAGATTTAATCTTTGATTTAAGTAGAAATATTACTAAATTATTTATGAATAAATCTACACTTTTTGCACAATTTACCTGTGAGTTGTAGCCCTCGCCAATCGAGAGATTTATCGCCCCTTTGCCAAGTCGGCGTAGACGATAATTTCCCAACCCAAGATTAGGAGCAGGATTAGCTCAATCCCACCCAAAATATGGATTGCTAAAGCCGCGCCAGGTACTAAGAACCAAAAAAAAGTCAGGGCAACGATTCCTGACAGGACAAAGGTAATTTCATCAACAATCAGTTGCTCGATCTTGCGGCGCGATCGCCTTTGATCGCTCCGGTGGGCAATTTCCCAGCCAAATAGAGATTCTACGTCTGCGTGTCCGATCTTTTCTTTGACCTTTTCAACTAACGTGAGCCGAATATATCGCCCGATCGCACTGATCTTTTCATCGTTGATTAGGTACGTCCAGCCGAGAATCAAGGAAGCCCAGGGGAGGAGTAGAAAAGCGTAGTAGTTGGCGGAGTTGGAAACTGCAAAGGACACAACTGTACCGAACAAACCTAATGTGACGTAGAGGAGGTTGTCTCGGAAGCCAATTCGCTGGGTTTGCTCGGCTTTGAGTTTGTCGTATTCTAGTAGCCAGACTTTTAGGATCGGGTCTTCGGTCATTTTGTCCTCGGATTACTTTTACTGTTATTGTGCGCGATCGCCAGTCGGTTAATGACTGGCAAGTCATGCCATTTTTTCAATTACTTAAGATAGATTAAACTCCAATCGCTTGGCGCTGGGAGTAAATTTCTTGTATCAGCAAGTCACGCAGTTCATCAGCAATATCGGCGGGAGGGTTGCCTGCGAGGGCGCGCCCGATCAGCCGTTCCGCTTCCCGAAGTTGAGCGCACTCAATGGCAAGTACGGCGGCGCTGCGATGCAGTACAGAACGAGTTGGTTCAAAATCCCATTCGTTGGCGACTAAATCCGCTGCGGCGCGTTCTTTGGCAAAGGCGGCTCTCGTGAGTGCAGTCATTTGGTCGCGATCGCCGCACTGACGGGCGAGAACGGCTCGATCGACCAGCTCCATTGCTTCGTGGTGAAGGGCTTCTACTGTCTGCATTTTTTGACGATCCGTGCTTTGGGAGTGCCGAACTCGACTACAGACACATAGCCTGGAGCTACTTCATCTGAAGGGCGAATTTGTTCTAATTTTATGTTAACTCTGGCTTGGAGCTGGCTGTCAGAACCTTGACGCATCCCGGAGACTTCTAAGCGGGCTTTGCGCTGAAATAGCGTGCCTGGATCTTCGAGTGAGCCAAGCCAAAAGTCGAAACCCAAGTCTTTGCCTTTGACAGAGCGTTCGATGATGGTAAGTCCAGTGAGATGAGGCATGATGAGAGCCGCGATCCCGTAGGCTCCATATTCAGTGGCAACTTCCCGATCGGCGTTGAAGCGACGGATAGTATCATCGATCGCATCTGCTTGAATTTGGATTTCACAGGATTGAATCCCGTCGATTTGCAGCGTCACAGGGATAGAATGTCCTTGCTCTTCGAGGCAAACGGCGGCTGCATCTGCACAGATGGCTCCGAAGGTGAGCGACCAGCCTGGACGTTCTGGTTTGTTCTGGCGGAGGTCGTTGAGGGAGAGGGTTTTAATTGGGTTAATGTCGGTCATCAGAGGAGATGGCATGGCGATCGCATCCCCAGAATCTTACAGCATATGGTCTTCAGTCATTTGGTTCTTCGATCTGGTTTTACAGCTATTGTGCGCGATCTAAGCTTTATTATGGAAGAAGATTTTAATCACAAAAGATGGATATCAGCGCCTCATCTTAGCTGCGAGTTTCGCCATTATAAACAAAGTATAGTAGCCAATCGATTGAAGCAAAACAAGAGGTGCATAGAACAGTAGATCGATGCTCAATGTCACTACCATCCTGATTTTATCGAATACCGCTTTGAACTGTTTTCTTCGATTGCCCTGCTGTTGAAACCGAAAATTCTGAGTTCGCTTTTGCAACGATGGTATCTCCTTCTCCGCAAAATGCCCAGCTTTCTTTGCCAATTTCTCAGCTTTTTTGTTTTTTCCCTGCAACTTAGCCAATTCAGCCATTCGGAATAACACTCCTGCTTTCGTATCGGGGCGATCGATCCGTTTACAGAGCAGAACGCAACGCTTGAAATAGCGTTCCGCTTTACGATATTGGCCGCTCAGCATGGCAACACGTCCCAGAGTCAATAGCGGTGCTGACTGGAAATAAAGATAAGAATAAGAGTTTGGAGTTGAAGAAGAGGTTGGAGTAGGTGCAACATAGAGCTTGTGTAATGTTCTGAACCCGCGCAACCCCGCCACTAATTCACGACGGCTGGCTTTGATATTCCATAGCCTAAAATAAAAATTCCCCAGCAGATTGTGAATTTCCGATTCCTGATGCAACAGACGTTGATTCAGGGGGTCAAGCTTCAGCCCATCCTGTGCCATTTTCATTGCTTCCAAATAACTCTTCAATGCTAAGCCGAAATAGTGGCGACGAAAGTGTAAAACACCCATATAACGAATAGACTGTCCTTGACCAACGCGATCACCTATCTCCTCAAACACTTGTAATGAATCCGAGAAGCAACGTTGAGCTATATCAAAGTTTTCTTGCTCCATCTGTGCCCAGCCCAACTCGTTCAGAATACGCCCCTCAATATCCCGTTTGTTGAGTTTGGTTGCACAATCAAGTGCTATCTCCCCGTACTTTCGGTAATCTTCCCAGTACCCCTGCGCCCAAAGAATCTCACTGTTAAGATCCCAGATTTTTATAAGCTGGTTAAAGTAATAATTGCTATTTGGCGAATTCTTTGGTGAATTTGATAGGCATTTCTCCCGAATTTCGATAAAATCTGGCAATAGATTAACACGGTCTTCTTCACTTTTTAGGTCTATATTCATTCTCTTCTTCTCCGATGTGTCAAATGCCATATTTCCATCGAATCCTTCGATCGAGATCATCAGGTGGGGATGGATCTTCCCAATTAGCCTGTAAGTTACTTCTTACGCTTCGTCGCACCCAAGGATGAAGGTCATATCTTTGATTGCCATTACCAGGGAGAATCATCGACCAACGACGTAATTGATTGCGGGCTTCTTTCGCTTCAGTCGAAGTCACTGGATGTACACCCTGTAACTCCTCAAACGGTACTCCAGCATTTCTTTTCGCCATATAACACAAAAATAGTTTGGAAGTCTCAGACATTCTTTGCCAAGCAGTTTCCAAAGTAAATCGATAAAATACCTCAACCTGTCCATCTGCTTTCTCTAGCGCATCTAGCACTGGATCGAGAACTTCATCATCCCGAACTTGCCCGACAATAAAGTGCAAGGCTAATGGCGCACCGCAAGACAACTCATACAGGCGATACATCTGAGGTTCACTGGCCTGGAGCAGCGCAGAAATTTTCTGATGGTTCGCTTCGTCCAAAAGTAACTGTCGCGACCAAAATTCTGACAATCCCGGACAATCAAGGACGGTGACATATTGTATAGGAGTATTCACGCGACTGGTTAGCAATACCCGACTCGGATCTAGCATCTTCACCAATTTGGACAGGATGTCGTACAAATCGGAGGTTTCCGCATTGTCCAACACCACTAACCATTTACGTTCGCGAAGACGTTTCTGAACGGATTCCCGATCGGCGGTACAATCCAGTTGTATTGAAAGTTTGTACAACAACTCTTCCCATTGAAACAGTGCGTTGGAATTATTGGCAGTAATGAAAGTATCAGACAATTCACTCTCTCGAACAGAAACCCACAGAACGTCCTCAACGACTGACTGAGCGATCGCATCTCTAGCAACACAGGTAGCAGCTTCTGTTTTTCCATATCCCGCCACACCGCCCAGACAGAGAATGGGAGCCTCTTGAGGATTTTTCAAGCGATTCAATACTTCTTCTACCAGTTCTTCTCGCCCAAAAACCTCCCGACAGCGACGATGAGGAATCAACCCTCCAGGCATATTATTTATGGTTTTTTCAACTTTAGAAATTTGTGGAGCAGTGGGTTTGAACTTAGCTAATAGCTCGAAGGCAAACGCACTAGCGTGACGGGCAGCAATTTCTTGATAACCTGCCTTATCCACCTTAGCCTTGTTGTTAATCAAATCAGAAATTCCCCGAATCACCATCGCAGATACCTGCTGATTGGCCCGCGCTGCTTCCAGGAAACCAAATCCTTCCATTTCAACGGCAACGGCATCCCCATAGTTCGATCGCAAAAATTGAAAAACCTCCGATTTCGTCGAGGCAATCACTTTCTCACCCGCCGCGATTGGCGCAACCAAGACGCGCGGGTTTGGCTGAGGAGGAACAGATAATCTTTTCAGCCAGTCACCCTTCCTGGCTTCGGCTCTGGCTCGTTGCTCTAGACTATAAGCTGACAAGCCGATTTCAGGCCTGGGTTTAAAAGTTTGTTCTATTTTCCCTGACTCGTACCCATAGACTTTAGTAGACGCGACAACATCACCGAGGGCTACATCTTTAATTCCCCCAGCCACTCCGACAAAGAGAATAACATCAGGGTTGAAATGGGCGATCGCTCTTTCAGCCTCCATTCCTGCACCAGGATTGCCGGCTCCTATTTCGACGATACCCACATCCCACGCACCTTTAGACGAGTCGAACTTTCCTCGCTCATAAATCGTCCCCTGCGGATGAATCTCTTCTTCAAGACTGGACAGATGGACACAAACGGCGAGGTACTCAACTGGGAGAGCAGTCAGAATAACGGCACAGGGCATAAGAGTCTATATAAAGAAGCTTTTGTCTATTATGACAAGTTTTTTGCTACTTGGGATTAAAAACGTCATTTCGATTTGGGATTTGGGATTTGGGATCGATCGTAACGACCTTCACCTTACGAAAGTATGCGTAATATTATATGTTGTTAAATAATTAGAGTGAATTATTAGAACGTCAAGTATATTAGACATCGACCTAATTTAAATATTACAAAATTTTGGTCGTGCCAAAATTTTGTAATATTTTGTGTACAGGTTGCAAGGAGAAATTACTATGATTTGCGACAAAGTTCAACATTTCAAAGTACAGCTATTACCAAACGATCGCCCACCAGAATATTTACCGATCGCAAAAAAAATGCGATCGCTCAAAACATCCGCTGTGGGAACTGCGATCGGCACTCTGCTCATCCTGTTAGCACCGCCCGTTCAAGCTGCTAATATTACATTTGTGAGCGATCGCGCTGCATTGGGAGCGAGCGATCGCCTTGATTGGTCGAGTTTAGGGCCAGTCCAGCCCCCGTTCAAAATATTGCCCAACTCCTTCTCAGTCACTTCTGAAGGAGGACTCGGAATCAGTGTCAATATTCCCCAAGCTACAACGCCAGGAGTCACACCCCCTTTAGTTTTTCAAACCTTACCCTCGCCCGGTATTCCCACCAATTTTGCTAAGGGCGATTTCATTTTGTTGACCGGTTTAAGACCAGGCCCGCCGCCAGCCCTGGGAAACCCAGGCCCGCTGACAATTACCTTCGATCGCCCTGTAGCCGCAGCGGGGACGCAACTAGCGGTAGATGATGCGCTGTTATTCACGGCATCGATCGCAGCATTTGACAGCGCTAATAATTTATTAGGAAGCTTCTCAAGACAAGGAACATCCTCATTAGCACTCGATAATTCGGCTCAGTTTTTCGGTGTTCGCAGCGATGTTGCCAACATTTCGCGACTCGTTTATAGCAGTTCTGAGGGGAATCGCGCCTTGGGAATTAATGCCCTCAGCATTGCCGAAGCAGTGCCAGAACCCAGCAATATTGCTGCCACCGCTGTTGCAGGTGCAGGACTGGCTTTATTTGCCTTCAAGTTTAAAAGGCGATCGCTCTCCAACTAAAAAATAGTTGCACTCAACCCGATTTGCGATCGCGATCGGGTTTTGATAATTCTATTTTAAAACAATATAAATTGCAAAAAGCATCGCACTTTCTTGAGTTAGGATAAAAAAACGATCTTTCATGCTTGACTTTGCTTTAGGGATTTTATTCCTCTTCAGATCACCTTAAAACTTAACTTCTTTCTGTGGAGCGTTAGTCTCGATCGAGCTCTAGAATTCTATTAACACGAAATTAAAAAAAGTGCAAGTCACTCGATCGTGCGACTGGTAAGTAACAGCTAGCCCGTGTTATCAATTAAAAAAGAAACTTAAATCGTTCACAGTCAAAAAAATCTCAGAGTGCATTTCTACGGCTGTAGAAATTAATGATAGTGAAATGAGCGAGATAGCCGTAACCTGCGGCTATCTGGTTTCGCCATTCTCACCGTTTATGCAAATGGAGATTTTCCAGTGAATTCACAGAAACACAGTCGCCAGCACGACGTTATTTTGACATCTCAAAGTTTTGATAAATTCCCAGCAAAAGCTGAAGCTCAAAATTACGAATATAGCCACACACATTATACTATCGAAGTTTTGGGCGATCGCACAAGCTCAGCTCCAGATACTTTAAAAACGGCGGTGCCCAAGGATTGGAGCGATGGTTGTGTCCTGAACTCCAGGAGTCTCCACCAGATTCAGGCAGAGGCAAATAACCCAGGATTCAGCCAAGTTCAGCAAATACTGAGACAATTCCAGCAAATGTTCGATCGCTTAGGTGCGATCGTTTTGGCTGTAGACGGACAGGTGCACTTTATCGCTGAACGCGCCGAACAACTGTTGAGCCAGTATTTTTTATCCCGCGCCCCCCACTCATTGCCAGAACTCTTACAACATTGGTTCCAGCAACAAATTTCGAGGCTTAAATTCAACGGCAATGTTCCATCTAGCTGTTTACCGCTGCACGTTCAGCAAGCAGGAAAACAGTTAAGCATCCGTCTGATTCCCGAACCCATTGGCGAGCAATATCTCTTGCTGTTGGAGGAAAAAGAACTGCAAAGATTTTCTATTTGTAGTCTGGAATTGCTAGGACTTACCAAACGCGAATCAGAGGTTCTTTTCTGGATTGCCAAAGATAAAAGCAATGCTCAAATTGCTAAAGTTCTCGGTTGCACTGAAGGAACAGTGCGAAAACATTTGGAGCACCTTCACTGCAAACTCGGCGTACAAACCCGAACGGCTGCGGTGATGGTTGCTCTGGAAAAATTGGGGATGCTGCCCGAGTAATTTGTTGCAATATCTTTACAATCCTATACGCGGATCGTCGTATTGTTAGCCAAGTTTATTTGGAAGACTATTAGATCAAACGCTGTTATCCAGCTTCGGAAAAACTACATAAAACTATTTCTTACTTCTGCATGAAGTTTTGATGTCCCGGTAGCGATGAAGCAATAGTCATAGACAGGCGTATCAATCAATCAAATTAACAATGGAGCAATCAAAATGTCCCAGCACGATCCTACTGCTATAGAAGTAACAGATGGTGAATTCTCATTAGGAGAAATGTCAGTAGATGAGACAGCCGCCTCGCAAGCAATAGAGGCGGGAACTGGCGACCCCACCCAGCCTGTGGGGACAATAGCTGGCACTGTACCGGTGGACTCAGCCCTCCCTAACATACCGATTATCCCGATTCCGATCGCCAAACGGCCGGTCAGCGGGCGCTATCGCGGTACTGTGGGCGGGTTTCAACTCGAAATTCGGGTTGATGTCGATCGCACGCGGCCGATGAAACGCTTAAGCGGCGACTTCTACCAAATCAGCGGCCAGACGGTAACATATTTTGCATCGTTTATCGTTGATGCGCCCACAATAACGGTGACAGCCTCACAAGTCACCGTCAAGGGGCTCGGTAGCTTTACCTTTGCTGCTGGGGCTCCTGTAGTCCAGGTGACGATGGAACGACGGCTGATTTTTCAACCGCAAGCACCCGCCACAGTCCAATTTTTCACCACCGGCGGCTCGCCCGGAGCGACTTACACTTGCGCCTTCGAGTCCATCTATTTCCGCACCGCGCACATCGAGACCGATCGAGTTTCCGATGTCAGCACGCCCGTATTCAGCAGCTACAACACAGGTTCGCTACCCTCGGGAGGCCCAGCGCGCAACCTCAGCGTAGTCGGCGCCTATGGAGAAGCAGGCATTGAGATGATTCCGACGGCCGCGAGCGATGTCATCAACATCTCCGAAGCTGGTGCCGATGCCCAGTGGAGCAACGCCGAACTGCACGCTTCCATGCAAAATCACTTTAGCTTGTGGCAAGATCAGCCGCAGTGGGCGATTTGGCAAGTAGCAGCGCAACTTCACGAAATAGGCCCCACCCTGTACGGCATCATGTTCGACCAGCAAGGGAAACAGCGGCAGGGCTGTGCAGTTTTCCACACTGGCATCGGCGGGGAAACAGCAGAGCAACTGCGATTGCAAGCCTACACCTACGTTCACGAACTCGGACACGGTTTCAACCTGCTGCACTCTTGGCAAAAACAGTACGCCTCGCCACCTCAGCCAAACCGAGTGAATGCGCTGTCTTGGATGAATTACCCGTGGAATTATCCAGGTGGCCCAGCCGTATTCTGGAACAGCTTCGCCTTTGGGTTTGACAATGAGGAAGTCATCCATATGCGGCACGGATTCCGCAACAACGTCATCATGGGCGGAAGCAACTTCGCCGTCGGGGCCGCTCTGGGTCGCGAAATCATGGCTGACCCGGTGCGCGACGAGTCGGGGCTGAAGCTAACCATATCGACCCACCAAAAGAACTTTGGGCTCGGCGAGCCTGTGGTGCTACAGTTGATGCTCCAGACGACAGATGCCAGAGGGCGCCGCGTCCACACCTGGCTGCATCCCAACTTCAGCATGGTGAAGATTGTGATTCGCAAGCCCAGCGGTGAAGTTGTGGCTTACGAACCGTTAATCGAGCACTTGGTAGGGCCTCGCGAGAGCGTCATCGGTATTGATGATACGATCGCCGAAAGCGCCTATATCGGCTACGGCAAAGATGGGCTTTACTTTGAAGAACCCGGCAACTATCGCATCCGCGCCTGCTACGCTGCTTTGGACGGATCGCAGGTAATGTCAGATATCATTACAGTTCGCGTGCGCTATCCCGTAACGGCCGCCGAAGCAGAACTGGCAGACTTGTTCATCGGCGACGAACAAGGTACATTGCTTTACCTGTTGGGTTCCGATCACGAATCCTTGCGGCGCGGTAACGAGGCCTTTGATGAAATTCTGGCGAAGTATCCCGACAACGCGATGACCAACTACGTTCGTTTGGTGAAGGGTATCAACGCCAGCCGCAACTTCAAGACAATCACCGACAAAAATGAAAACCGTGTGATGGTACGCCCCGCAGAGTTAGAGCAAAGTTCCAAGCTGCTGTCGGCAGTTGCAGATTCGGGTGTTCTCGACCCGGTTTCGGCAAAAATGACCCTGACAAATCTGGCTGAAGTTCAGACTAAAGCTGGCGATGACGAAGCTCTCAAACAGACGTTAAGTAAACTCTCGGCAATTGCGATCGGAAAATGGTAATCTGCCGTTCCCCAAGGTAAAAAGCTTGATGTTTCGCCGTCAACTGCTAATCGCCTTCGTAACTCTGCTAATGGGGTCGGGCTGCGCCACAAATCGCGGCCGACTCCATGCTCCTACGGGGCCACACAATAGGAGGTCGATCGTGCCCTTAACTGTCAAACTTCGCGACGGTTTCACCAATGAAACCGTAACGATCAAAGTCAATGGAAAGGAAGTTTATCAGAAGTCAGGAGTCTCTACAGACTTGACGATTTCTTTCGCAGATCGGGTGGAAGTCCCTGTCGAGGAATCCACCGTTCAGTTAGAGGTAGCGGTGCAGGGAGGTCTGAGGAAGACCGAGGAAATCCGCGTGTCAGAGACTCCCTTTGTTGATGTGTGGATTCTTGACGGAAAAATGGATTTGCGAGCATCAAAGGAAGAGTTACCGATGCTTTAGCAAGTCTCACACATCCAGTTTTGCTAAGCCCAAATACCGCACACCTTCTGGCGTTACGTCAAACCGGCAAGGCAAAACTTCCACACCTTCACTCATGGCTTGTCTGAACAATTCTCCGTAAAGGCGATCGGCACTATCCCCGGGAGCAAAATCACTACAATCTCCACGATTAATAAAATACAGCATTACAGCCCTCGAACCCTGCCGCACCACCTCAATCAATTCTCTCAAATGCTTCTGTCCCCTCTCCGTCACCGTATCGGGAAATAAAGCCAATGTATCTTTGACCCAAGTTGTATTTTTGACTTCCAGAAAAATCGGTTTTTCCCCACCAGTCAGCCAAAAATCAACTCGACTTTTTTTATCTTTCCCATAAACAACTTCCGGCTTAATTAAACTGTAGTTGCCCAACTCGGGAAACAATCGCAACTCCAAAGCTAATTTAATTACTCGATTTGGCAGCCCAGTATTAACTCCCACCCAAGTTGGCACAGTGTCGTAAACTTTAATTAATTCCCAAGTATAAGCTAACTTGCGTTTAGGATTGTCACTGGGAGATACCAGCACTGGATTTCCCGGAATCAAAACACCAGTCATCGGGCCGGTATTCGGACAGTGGGCGGTGATAATTTCTCCCGAATCTAGTTCGATTTCGGCGAAAAATCGCTTGTATCGCTTGATGAGAGTTCCGGGTAAAAGTGGTGGATATTTGTAAATTAATTCGTTCATTAGTTATTGGTCATTAGTTATTAGTCATTAGTCATTAGAAAAGATTACAAAAGTCCTTTTTATATAATTTGGGGACGGGCCGGAGAGCCCATTCCACAAAAATCATTTTTTCTTGTGGGACGGGCATCTTGCCCGTCCTAACTATTTTTGCAAGATATTTATTGACGATCGTTGGTCTTGATTCAATGATTGATTTAATCATTCAAAGGCTAACTTTTTTGACCTTTCATCAACTGTTTCATCTGCGCCTTAAAAGCTTCCACCAATTCGGGACTGGCTTGTGTTTGTTGCCAAGAAGGGCGGGAATTTAAGCGATCGCCCCAAGCTTGCAATTTGGGGTAATTGTCCAACGACAGGCCTAACTCGGGCAGCCAAATCACGGAAACACCCGCCACCACATCTGCGAGGGTAATCGCGCTGCTGCTGCCAAAAAAAGGTCGATCGCCCAACAACTCCTCAAAAAAGCTCAGTACCGTCGCCACTTGCTGTCCAGCTTTTTCCAGCTTCTCGGGTTCGCCAGCGCCGCCGAAACTCTGGCGGACAAAGGGACTCAGCGCTGGTGTCAATTCGTTGACTGTAACCATTTGTACCATGCGGACGATCGCCAAATCCCGAGCATTTTGCGGTAATAGGGGGATCGCAGGATACTTAGCTTCCAGATAATCAAGAATAGCCAGAGTTTCTATTATATTAAAATCCCCATCAGCCAAAACCGGAACGTGGTGGAAAGGGCTAATTGCCCAAAAATCCGGTTGAAACTGATCGCCGTTTAATTTCAGCGATACTAATTCAAACTCAATCTCTTTTTCCAGCAAAGCAATCCAGACGCGGCGAGCATTGGTGGACAGCGGATTAGAATAAAATTTCAGCAAAATCAAATCTCCTAACAGTCAAACTACTAAAATTTTGATAGTGATACCAGTTATCAAAAATATTGCTACTGCCGAAATTAGAGGATTTCATTTGTAAGGAAACGGCACGGTGGAGTGTCCGGCGGGTGGTTATGCAAATGAAAGATAATTTGTCTGAGATTAAGAATTGTAGCAATATTTTTTAAATTGGTAGTTACTACAGCGAATCAACGCCAAAAAATCATAGCACAAAACCCAGGCACCAAGAAAATTTCTGAATTCATGTTATGATTTTCCAGATTTGCTATTAAAATTAGTGAAGCCTTTTAGCACTAGCGTTTGTAACCATTTGTGTCTGAAACCCAGAAGCCCTCTCGTTCCCTAGCAGGGATTGCCGGCATTGTCGCAGTCGCCACTCTGATTAGCAAAGTCTTTGGATTGGTACGCCAAATTGCGATCGCAGCAGCCTTTGGAGTCGGTGTCGCCGTCGATGCCTACAACTACGCCTATGTCATCCCCGGTTTCTTATTTATTTTGCTCGGAGGCATTAACGGCCCCTTTCACAGCTCCATAGTCAGCGTTTTATCCCGCCGCGAGCAAAAAGAAGCAGCACCCTTAGTAGAAACAATCACCACCTTAGTTGGTGGGATCTTGTTGTTGGTAACAGTCGCTTTAATTATTTTTGCAGATCCGCTGATCGATTTGGTAGCACCGGGATTAAATAGAACACCCCAAGGTTTTGAAATCAAAGCAATTGCCGTCCAACAATTTCGGATTATGGCGCCGATGGCATTGCTTTCCGGCTTGATCGGCATTGGTTTCGGTACTCTCAACGCCGCCGATATGTACTGGCTGCCTTCGATCAGCCCTTTATTTTCTAGCATTGCACTTGTCGGCGGTTTGGGGGTTCTCGCACTCCAACTCGGAGACAAAATAACTCAGCCGCAATACGCAGTAATTGGTGGCTTAGTGTTAGCTTGGGGAACTTTGGCGGGAGCAGTTTTGCAGTGGTTGGTGCAACTGGTGGCGCAGTGGCGCGCGGGCTTGGGAAAATTGCGTTTGCGGTTTAATTTTAAGCGCCCCGGAGTACAAGAAGTAATGAAGGTGATGCTTCCTGCTACCTTATCCTCGGGAATGCTGCAAATTAATGTTTATACAGATTTGTTTTTCGCATCCTACATCCCTCAAGCGGCGTCTGCTATGGGCTATGCAGGCTTGTTAGTCATGACTCCTCTAGGCATCATTTCTAATGTAATTTTAGTGCCGTTTTTACCAATTTTTTCTCGCCTTACAGATCCCGAAGACTGGCCGGAATTAAAAGATAAAATTCGTCAAGCTTTAATTTTGAGCGCGCTGACGATGCTGCCACTAAGTGCTTTAATGGTAACACTTGCCGGGCCGCTCGTCCGCGTTGTTTACGAACGCTATGCTTTTAATCAGTCAGCCTCGCAGTTTGTAACCCCGGTATTGATGGCTTACAGTATTGGAATGTTTGTTTATTTGGGCCGCGACGTTTTGGTGCGGGTATTTTACGCTTTGGGAGACGGAAATACGCCTTTTAGGGTCAGTATTATCAATATCTTTTTGAACGGACTGCTGGATTATTTGCTAGTAGGAGCTTTCGGTGCGCCGGGATTAGTTCTGGCGACGGTGGGAGTGAATTTGGTTTCGATGATTATGTTTTTATACCTATTAGATAAAAAGCTGGGGGGTCTGCCTTGGGGGGAGTGGAGTTTGCCGTTTTTAGGGTTGGCTTCGGGTAGTTCTCTGACTGCTTTCGCTGCTTTGGCTACTCTGCGCTGCTGTCAAATATTTTTGGGTACTGAAGGTGTGATAATTCAAGTAGTGCAGTTGATTGTATCAAGTGTCGTAGGGTTGGGAGTTTTTGCCCTTTTTGTCAATCAGATGAAGTTGCCGGAAGTTGATATGTTTGTCGATCGCATTGGCGGCCGTTTTGGGAGAAAGTAAATCGGAAAACCGGACGCTGGAGTTTTAGGCTATCTGTAAATCCGCCTCATTAAACCTCAAATATCGATCGCGCTCAAGCTTGCTGTGTCTGTATTATTTGTTGTTCCTCCCACTTAAGTCTCGATATACAGACAAGACTTAGGGATTTGCGAGGTGGAAAAAGTTAGTAACCCAATGCCTCGTGAATGTTGCCGTAGTCGTTAACGGTATACTCTATTTGCAGCATCAAGCGCGGTTTCTCAGTTGGCTGCGTTCCCCGGTGAAAGCAAAGAGGATTTTCGACAAACCCAAAACCAGCTTTCCCGCAGATATTCACCACATTTTGCTCGCCGTACAACTCAACGAGCTTTTCGTCGTCAATGTCTGCACATCGCGTACCTATAACTTGGTGCAGCAACTTTTTGCCTTTGTGAGATCCCGAAACGTAAGTGTGCGGCCCGCTAGACATATCGACATCGGTAAGGTAGAAAAAAAACTTAATGAACCGATAGTCGTCTAAATCGTAGTGAAATACTTGGGCCGCTTGGCGTTGCTGCACGTGGTTTTCTGCTGGAACCGGGAAACTCCACGATATTTCGCTTCCGAGGTGTACTGGTTCGGCACCTAGAAATTTAGCTGCAACAGCCAGTATGCCGGGGTCTTTTTCCAGCTTTTTCAGGGTTGAAGACAGTTTTCCGTTGCTCATATAGCTGCAAACGCGGGCATTTTTAGGTAAGTCCACACGGACTTGTTCTGTTCCTGTGCACCGCCAAGGACGCTGGGTATCTCTGTTAATGTAGCCAACGGTAGAACTGGCAAATTTCACAAGTTCTTGAACTACGCCTTCAGGTAGCTGGAGACCTTGATAGCAACTGTCTCTTTCGATAGTTGAGGCGATCGCACATACATCTAATTCTCCCAAAATTGAAGGGTGTTCTTGACTGATTTCGGGAGATTGAGTTGGATGCTTCAACAACATCGCCGCCCAGTCGCGTACAATCTCGAAACGAGCGAACTTTCCCATCAAAAACAGTCGGGGGTCTTGAATCAGGCATCGATAGTTTCTGAGAAAATAATTGGCAAGCTTGTACCAGAATTTTTCCGATTTTTGAATCAGGATGTTGTTCATAGTTTGCGGTATTTTGGTGGTAAATCCGTCATTGTAGCTTGCACCTTGGAAGTTTAATCAGTCTTTAATTACAGCAAGACTGAGTAAATATTGATGATTGTAGCTGCCAACCCTATCTCACAATATGAGACTGTCAACGCTATCGTGAAGGTAAAACAATTGAAAAAATATACACTGTGATTGCTTTCATTTCTAGATCGCTTACGAAGGGAACTCTCGATCTGGCAAGCATAAAAAAACGTTAACAAACCTGGTCATTATATCACGAATATTTTGTTGTGTGAACAACAAAATATTTCTTTAATTAGTGTTACTTTTAATGGTTTTGTAAATTTAAGTGCGGCTAAAATTAATACATTGACCTCAAGCTATTTGCCACCATATACCGCTAATAAAACTTCAGGTTAATATGTTGCATTTATTTAATGAGCGTCGAGATATTTTTGCGATTTTTGAGTTATTGATGGCGTCGTGGTCTTCTCTGAGTTATCTGTTTGTTTGTCTATTTAGGACTTACGCACGGGTAGTCAGAAACCGGGTTTTTGACGAAAATCTTTCGTTTGGGCCCGCAGATTCGGCAAAAAACCCGGTTTCTTTGGCTCGATGCGTAACTCCTGATATTTTAGACAGTTCCCTCTTCCCTAGGGAGGATCTCAGTTTGGCATTTGTAGTGTAAATCAAGAGTTCTGGTGCTATGTATAGCACGGGAATTCTTAAGCTCGCACTGTAAAAAAAATCCTTTTTGCAAAGATGAGATGCTCCCGTTCCCTGTCCTGTAATGTCCGGTCAATTAACATCACAAAAACGGAGCTTTGCGCCCGAAAGTCCGCTTTCACGGGGAGGAGCCAAGTCCGCACATATCCTTACTTATTGCTATCAATCGACCGCAAACGATCTCAAGTATTTCTAATTTCCTGACTGAGATCCTCCCGGACTCGCATTCCGAAGAATCGAAGCGGATATTTAATATGACTTACAATTTTTTTAGCGCTTCCTTGATATCGAGCGCCAAAAATCTATCCAATGCTAAATACATCCAATAAAGAGATAACTGAGAGTCACTGTTAGTCTTTTGAAACCCCAAAGCCAAGCTCATTTTTTCGTACATCGGGTGAATCATTAGCGTGTGCAAATCGCAAAGATTGGGAAAATCTTTTTTCATTTCAACTAAAACTTGCTGTATGTGTTCTAGGAAAAGAACGCGGTATTCTTCAAAATATTGCGGGTCGATCATCCAACTGCGGACAAATACTGACTGACAATTCTCATCTCCCGGAAGTGCCATCGTAAAAGGATCGAGTTCAGCAGAAACAGAAGTTAAGTGCAGGCTTTTACTAGGTGCGTTAAAAAAATTAACTTCTGATTCGGCTGCGGTGGGATATAGTAAGTAAAATCCCACAGGATTTAGGTTGTCGCAGCGGCGCAATACTCCCATTCCTTTTGAATATTTTCCAGCCAAAACGCGGAGAATTTTAGCAATTTGGTAGGGAACTGCGTTAGTGCTGCGGTTCATCCAGTTGTAATTAATTGCTAGTAAATTAGCGACGGGGATGGTGTCGCACCGAGGGTTAAAATCATCTAATTTTAGTTTTACTGGTTTTTCCGGCTGCGGGGTATCTAAAATTTCTGCAACTGGTTGAATTTGAATTGCTGTAGCGTTACCGTCAAAGTGTTTTGCGATCAATCCGAGTGCTGCGAGTTTATCTAACATCATGCCGGCCGCGCGATCGCTCCCGCGATCGGAATCCGAGTAAAATAGTTCTGCTGCTTCCCGGTGGGTGCACTGCACTTCTGTTGCTAGCAATTCTAGTTTCGCCAGCGGCGGTTTGACGCGGGGCTGGCTTTCCTGAAGTTGTTTCACTGATAAGTAAATCCAAAGCCTGACAAAGCATTCAGCCCTAGTGCGAGTGACGCCTACTCGTTTCATCAACAGCGAAACAGCGGCGCGACGTTGAGATTGAGAATACCAAGCATCTAGCGAAGCAATATCCATTTGAGTCGGGAAGCAATGAAGGAACTCTAGTTACATATTTTGGCTTAATTTTTGCAAAAACTTCACCCTGCTTCAGGTTACTTGTTGCCGCTGTTGCTGAACTTGTCTAATTTCCCCTGACTCTACAATACAACTGGTTGCTCGTTGCAAGTTCGCTGCTTCACAAACCACAATCAATTTTAGATATTTACTCGCGTGATTTAAGTATCTCGGTAAATTTCTATACTGTCATTGTCGGCGGTAGCGCAGCAATCGCAGAATGTTGAGATTGCTGCGAGTTTCACGAAATAAGGGCTACGGTTAAATTCATTCAGACTCACTTACTTAACTCACAGCAAACTCGACTAAATTACCATTTTTAGAGGTTGACGGTATGCACAGCGCTTATATCAATCGGATTGGAAAATTTTTGCCGGGAAAACCGATTAATAATGATGAGATGGAGGAGTATCTGGGCAAAATTGCCGATCGCCCTTCGAGAGTCAGACAGCGCATTCTCAACAGCAACGGGATTAAACAGCGCTACTACGCGATCGACAAACAGCAGCAAACACTCTATTCTAACAGCCAAATGGCAGCGTTTGCCGTCCGGGATGCGATCGCCCAGGCAAATTTGGAACCAGGGGCGATCGACTTACTAGCCTGCGCCACCACTTTACCAGACTTATTAGTACCGGGATTTGCCAGCACAGTACATGGCGAACTTTCCGAATTATCTCCCCTAGAAATAGTTTCAACGCAAGGAGTTTGCTGCGCCGGAGTTACCGCCTTAAACTACGCCACATCTCAACTCGAACTCGGCAAAAAACAAACAGCAATCGCCGTAGCCTCCGAATTCCCCTCGCGGCTGTTCAAACACACCAAATTTGAAGCAGAAACATCAGTCAAAGCCGGAAAACCCCTACCTTTCGATACAGAATTTCTGCGCTGGATGCTTTCCGACGGCGCCGGAGCATTTTTGATCCAAAACCATCCCAACGCCTCAGGAATTAGCTTAAAAATAGAATGGATCGAGCTAATTTCCCACGCCAACGCCTATCCAGTTTGTATGTATTCAGGATTAGCAAACGAAACAGCAACCCAAAGCTGGCTAGATTATTCAACCTACCTCGATGCAGCCACAGCCGGAGCTTTTGACTTGCGGCAAAATATTCGCTTGCTAGACAATGTAATGAAATTAGGGGTAGAAGGTTGGCTGAGCTTGATAAAAAATGGGAGAGTTTGTCCGCAGGAAGTTGACTGGCTGCTGTGCCATTATTCCTCTCACTTTTTCCGAGGACAAATTGTGGAACTTCTGGAACAAGCAGGCTGCATGATTCCAGAAGAAAAATGGTTTACCAACTTGTACACCCGCGGAAATACAGGTTGCGCGTCGATTTATTTAATGTTAGAGGATTTGTTTAATTCAAGCAAGTTGCAGCCCGGGCAAAAAATCTTTTGTTTTGTTCCGGAAAGTGGCCGGTTTACAACGGGATACATGATGTTAACTGCTGTGGAAAGCACCAGTAAATCTATGACTTCTCCAATTTATAACTCGCTTGAGATTTCCGAAACTTCGCCTCTGGAAAGGGTTAAGCCCTCCGCACACAACTCTCCACAAGCTTATTTGTTGCGGGAGTTAGCCTGGATTTGGCTGAAGTTCGATCGCGACATTCGTTCCGTTCCCATCGTCCGCAAATTGTACCGGGGAGAGTTTACCATAGAAGACTATCAAGCTTTGCTGTGCAATCTCCGCCCGCAAGTTGTCGAGGGAGCTCGCTGGATTGCGCGCGCGGCTTCTAACATGATTGACTTTCGCCTGCGATCGACTTTTATCGGCCACGCCCAAGACGAACACCGCGACTATCAAATGCTAGAACAAAATTATGTTTCTGTCGGTGGCGACTTGTCAAAAATTGTCGAATATGATAAGAATATCGGCAGCGAAGCCCTATCAGCTTTTATCTTCCACCAAGCATCGCGAGAAAATCCAGTCGATTTAATTGGTAGTATGTTTATCATCGAAGGATTGGGCAATAAATTAGCACGAAAGTGGGCGGAACAAATCAAAGAAACTCTCGGTTTGCAAGACGAACAAGTATCGTTTTTAGCTTATCATGGAGAGAATGACGAGTCGCATTTAGCGAAATTAGAAAATTTGATTAATGCTGAATGGATGACCGATGATATCGCCCGACGCATTGTCAAAACCGCTAGCGTCACCGCTCGTTTATACTTGCTGCAATTGGAGGAAATTCGCTAATGCAAAAACTGCAAAAACAAGATATCGAAACTCTCCCAGAGGAGCGTTCAATCCCCTATGATCCGAAACCATACAACCGCCGAGATCCGAATGTTTGGGATGTCCTGTTTTGCGATCGGTCAATTCCCGTCGATTTAGTTGCAAAAGCATACATGATGAGGGATTTGCAAAACTGGACTCGCAATTATTTGCTCATCCCGATCAAAATCATTGCTAACTTGTTGCTAGCGGTAATCATGACTGCAAAGCGCCTGTTACCCTTTCAATTTCGGGCTTACACATTAATGCACAAATCCGCCGCATTTTTCCTAAATAACTTTGTCTCGCCCGAAGCTTGTTATTTAATTGTGCGGCACATCTCAATCGGCTCCAACATTATCAATTTTTTGATTGACAACGGCCCGGATACCCAGATTGAAAAGTCAAAACTTTATCCGCGCACAGTTAGCGATTTAGCTGACAATGCGTTTCTCGAACACGACTTAATTCTCTATAACTTTGTCTGGGATTACAACCAAGCAATGCTGGCAAATCCCAACTGGTTGCAGCTCGTCAAAAAACGGGGAATTAATTATGATAGCATTCAACCTGTAGAAATTGCAATAGATTGTGAAAGCTCCAGGTGGTTGAGAATTCTGGATTTAGAATCGGCGATCGAATTGTTTAAAGTATTTTATTCTCTGTGTTTGACTAGCGACGAATTTGCACGAGCAGTGATGTCGCTTCAGCTTGATGAAAACTTCGGAGTATATGTCAGCGAAATTACCGGAAATTACGACTGGAATCACGTAATTGTCAACCGCCACCCGCTAGCGCCAAACAGTCCGTTTAATGCAGCACGCGACTTGTTTTTGCACGGAATAATTTCCGAATATCTCTATCGGTACTTAGAACTAAAAAAAGAAATGAGTAATCCTTAAAAGTAGAAAGCACCAGCTATAAAACAAATAGGTTTGTAGTGAGGACTTTAGTCCGCAAAAATTCCTCACTAAACTAATCCGAGCCGATCGAACAAAAAACCCAAATAGGTTTGTAGTGAGGACTTTAGTCCGCAAAAATCCGAGGACTTGCATTCCCATTACAAACATTTATCAGCACCAGAAAAATAGAGAAAATATTACAATACGGTTCACTTAACAAATAAAAACAGGGAAACCCGATGAAAAATAGACACTCTTGTTTGCTTCATTACTCTCTTCGGACAATTGTTAAATGAGCCGTATTGCAACATAGTTTTTAACATAATTAATAGGACAGCTTAAGCTGCTGCTAACTGTTGTTTTTCCGGTGCAGTCGGCAAATTCAGATTGACCACAATCCACTTACCTGTAATTGGATCGCGGTAAGTAATAAATGGATTAGATTTTAAAGGTTGGCTGCAAGGTTTAACTGTCATTGTTCAACACTCCCTATAAATTGTCTTAAATAACTGCTACAACACCACACCTTCAATAATCGGATGTTTTGCCTGCGATCCCGGTGATTTGTACCTCAACAATAGGTGATAATTTAGGCTTTTTTTAGTGACAGATAGCACTGCCTCATGTGATTTAAAACTGCATTAGCCGTGAGCAGTATCACCAAAAACCATCCGAAAAATAATTCGGTATTGTTGCTTTAGCGCCCACCTTCAACAGAACCACTCTTTTGAGTCAATATCTGATATTATTAAGTAAGGTAAAGACATCGATCGGAGATCCCTTACAAGCTTATGGTGCTATTTGGATTTGGCAAAAAGTCGAGCCTGCCCTCTCCCCAAGACGCATTGCCGGGACGGGCAGAGCAGATGCCGGTACCGGCAACTCACTTTGTTAACGGCAATCCCCTCAAGCCTCCTTTTCCAGACGGCATGGAAATTGCCATGTTTGGGCTGGGCTGTTTTTGGGGCGCGGAACGCAAATTTTGGCAGCAAAATGGAGTTTTTTCGACGGCTGTGGGCTACGCGGCTGGGATTACTCCGAATGCTACTTATAACGAAGTTTGCAGCGGGATGACGGGACATAATGAAGTAGTTTTGGTTGTGTTCGATCCGAAGGTAATTAGTTACGAAACGCTGCTCAAAGTTTTTTGGGAAAGTCACAATCCGACTCAAGGAATGAAGCAGGGGAATGATTCGGGTACTCAATATCGATCGGGCGTTTACACCTATTCAGCCAGCCAAAAGCAGCTAGCTGAAGCTTCCCGGGATGCTTACCAGCAAGCTTTGACGCCCGCTGGTTATGGCAAGATTACTACTGAAATTATTGATGCTCCTGAGTTTTATTACGCAGAAGCCTATCACCAGCAGTATCTTGCTAAAAACCCGAACGGTTATTGCGGTTTGGGCGGTACTAAGGTTTGTTTGCCTGCTATGTCTCAAGCTTGAAATTTGATCCCGCTGGATGGGACACAACATTGTTCGTTGCTGTCAATTTAAGGTCTTATGTAGTCTATATCTGCTGTCTGACGATTAAGGCCTCTAACCCCCCTAACCCCCCTTGGTAAGGGGGGGACTGGAAGCGCTCAAAGTCCCTTTTACCAAGAATGTAGTCACAGACTTCTGTCTCACGATTAAAGCCTCTAACCCCCTAGCCCCCCTTGGTAAGGGGGGAACCGGAAGCCATAAAAGTTCTCCGACTATCCGGGGAGACTGGAAGCGCTCAAAGTCCCCCTTACCAAGGGGGATTTAGGGGGTGATGGACTCGACGCAAAGCGAGATGTCTCAGGTTTCAGACTTAAGTTGACACTACTGAACATTGTTGTGTCACTACAAAATATTTGGTGGGGCGGGCTTATAACCTGCACACAAACAGCGGAATATGTTAGTAGTTGAAAATAGGAAAGAAATGCTGACGGGTGTTGTAATTATCAATCTACTAATATCTCTTGTCTGTTTTTCTATCGCTGCGAGAGTGTGGAAAATCAGGCGGACGATCGCACTTTTTGAAGTTCGGATCGCAGCAATCGAGCGCTGTAGCAGCAATGTTCTCGGCAAATCGCCCAAATTTTTTGCAAAAAGGCAGCAACGTGCTCGCGAATTGCGGGTGCATTATCAACAACTGGAATTGCAACTGCAACAGGTTCAGCAACTCTTGGGATTGCTGGGTTTGGGGCGGATGCTTTGGCCCAAGCGCGATCGACCTGTGAGGTAAGCTATTCTAAAATCGTATGGAGAGTAGTTATAAAAATGTCATCTAAACGTTCTGGATTATTTATTGGCGGTCTGTTGGTGGGTTCTGCGATCGGGGCAGTGACTGGGTTGCTGATGGCACCGCGAACGGGCAAGGAGACGCGGCAGATCTTGAAAAAATCAGCCGATGCTTTGCCGGAGTTGGCGGAGGATTTATCAACTAGCGTGCAATTGCAGGCCGATCGACTTTCGGAAACTGCCATCCGCAATTGGGACGAAACTTTGGTGAGATTGAAGGAGGCGATCGCAGCCGGTTTAGAAGCGACTCAGCGGGAACGTCAAACTCTCTCGGAAACTGAAGTAGAAGTCAGTCCCCCGTCGCGCCCTCCTGTCCGCTAACCAGCTCAAAAGCGAGCAAAAATAAGGTATTTTAGTCATTGCGAGTCGATCGCAATCCTTGATTTACTGCAACACTTAGGTCAGCCCCAAATCCGAGATTCAAGTGAGTGACCCTATATTCTGGCTAGGACTTTCGATTTTGCTAGTGGCGGTTAGCTTAACTGCTGTTTTAGTGACTTTAATACCTGCGGTGCAAGCGCTAGCAAGGGCGGCGCGCAGCGTGGAAAAGCTGGCTGACACGCTTTCTCGCGAGTTTCCGCCGACTTTGGAGGCGATTCGGTTGACGGGGTTGGAAATTAGCGAGTTGACGGATGATGTCAGCGATGGGGTGCAAAGTGCGGGGGAGGTTGTCAAACAAGTCGATCGTAGTATTGGTACTGCAAAAAAACAAGCCCAAAACGTGCAGGTAACAACTCGCAGCGTAGTGAGTGGGGTGAAGGCTGCTTGGAAAAGTTTAACTCGGAAGCCGCCGATTTCTGGGACAAATCGCCGATCGAGCGATCGATTGTCGCAGAGTCAAAGAGGTGCAATTTCGCTGAGGGATTCGGGTTTAGATGACAGGTATTCTGGGGGTTACGCTGCGAGTGCGGGTAAGGGGGAATCGCCACGGTTGAGGAATGGCGAGGGTTCTGGTTTGCAGGCGGATGCTGAAGATTTTGAACAAGTGCGATCGAACGATACTTGATTGTACCAAAAGCGCGATCGTCCCTCAATACCCTGTAGGGTGTGTCGCCATCAACCATCCCCAAAAAAATTGCAAATCTCCTAGCGACGCACCAACCGACAATATTTGAATAAAAAAACATATAGTATTCGTAGGGTGTGTCGCCATCAACCATCCCCAAAAAAAGATAGCAAATCTCCTAGCGACGCACCAACCGAGAATATTTGAATAAAAAAACATATAGTATTCGTAGGGTGTGTCGCCATCAACCATCCCCAAAAAAATTGAAAATCTCCGAGCGACGCACCAACCGACAATATTAGAATAAAAAAACATATAGTATTCGTAGGGTGTGTCGCCATCAACCATCCCCAAAAAAATTGCAAATCTCCTAGCGACGCACCAACCGACAATATTTGAATAAAAAAACATAACAGCAATACTTTTGCAAATTTGCCTTCGTACAAATAATATCATGTCCGGTCGATTGACCGCAATAAGTAAGGTTCGTAGTGCGGACTTAAGTCCGCTCTATAGCTGCGGACTTAAGTCCGCACTACGAACCATTTTTGTTATAGTAATCGACCGGAGATGATATAAAGCGTGTTTTCCTTTCGTGACACACCCTACCAATTGCAATCAACTTCCCTCAAGATCACAGCCATCCCACCAGCAAGGATTCTTATCAATAAAATCCATCAAAGCATTATACTTAGGCGACTCCTTTTGCTCCACATACTCCAAAGCCCCCCAACTTCCCCACTTACTAAACGTACTCACATCCACAAAGTGCATAAACAGACTGCCCCCAGCTTGTTTCCAACTATTCAATAATTGCGCGTACATCTCATACATTTCTGGACGCCTATTTAGTTCCGTAAAAAACTTCGCCAATTTTTCGTTATTCTCTACTCCTTCACTACCAACAATATGTTGACCGCCCTCATAAACAAACAACTTGAGATTCTTCTTTTTAGCCACATCTAAAAAATACCTAAAATCATTATCAACATCGGGCAAACTATCTTTAAATCCAGGCAGCAACCCACCCTCTTTTAATTGCTTAAAAGCTTTACCAAAGCCACCATCTGCGTCATTCAACCAAGACTCTACAGTGCCGACACTTTCTTTCCCGCCCAAGTTGCCGCTGAAATATCCAGCAATAGCATAGGCATCAATACCGTGTTGATAACAAGGTTTATTGCCCTCAGCTACCCAAGAGGGACAATCTAAAGCATAATCTCCTAACTCTCTCCAAGCTCTTTGAGTTCCCAACACGCAGACAACTCGATGCTTTTGATCGGCAAAAACGCCTTTCCAGATATCGCACATTTGAGCAGTACGCATTCCGTGCCATTGCATAAAAGCGTCTCCTTTATCTCCCCACTTAGCTTTACCTTGTTTCAAAGCATAATGGGATTGGGGAAATGACCAATTCCAAACCTCATTAGAATACTCTACATAAACTTTCAGCTTTGGATCTAAACTATCTTTGACCATTTTAGCAAAGTTAGTCATATATTCATCCGTAGCCTGATGCGGCATATTAACCCAAGGTTCCGCTTGGAGTTTATTAGATAAATTCACCATAATTTCTATGGGTATATTGCCTCTGTAAGCATAGGACACACTCTCTGGCTTAGGTCTGTTCGACCATTCTTTTTGTTCAGAGCCGTTTGTCCCCATCCAGTCCATAAAACGCAAAACTCTAAACTTTTTAATTTTTTCAATAAACAGCGGGTTAAATATTTCACCGCTTTTAGCAAGCTGTTCGTCTTGGGAATGAACAACTTTAATATTGCGGATATAGTTCCCTGTTTTCTTAGGATCGGTAGCAGTAATTGTCATCATTATACCTCCGCCTTGTGTGGCATCGACATTAATGATATCCCTCCCGGGCTTAGACGCAGCCGGATCTTTTTTGGCATCATAGTTATATTCGATCGCACCCTCACCGTCATAAGTAACAATATATTGCCCTGAAGGATAGCGATTGGGGATTTCCCGAAGTAATAGGGTGCTTACCCTCGTATATTTAGGAGCCTCTTCGGGAGATGGGAGAGATTTTACCCACCCATTTTCATCAAGATTTAAAAGATTATATTCTTCTGTATCCCATTCACCCTTACAGTTTGGTTGTCCGCTGACACATTGAGTTATCCATTGTCTAGAAGATTTGAAAGCATCTAAAAAGGGTAATTGTGTTGAATAATCAGCTATACCACTAAGCCCAATTCCCAAGGAAGAGTGAGAATTTGAGGCATTTTTCACATCAACACGGACAGCTACTTTGTTATCTGCTTGCTGAGGTGTTGGAGAAATCTTAGTTGTTAAAGCCCAACATCCGGGAATGAAAATGACAAAAATCAATAAACCAATGAAAAAGCCAAGAGCTTGATTTTTTGATCGTACATTAAATCGAGACATAGATTTAACTAATTTAATTGTTGCAGGTAAAATCCGAGCGGGTGAGACTGTTTTAATTTTGATTTTTGATGATAACGCATCGTGGGCAAGAAACCCGGTTTCTGGGAGTTTTTGCGAAGAGTAACGAGAAATCTAGGAAGAAACCGGGTTTCTGAGGCTGGCGCGGGTGTACTTCTGATATTTTATCATAAATCGCCCATCTAACCGTTTTTATCTAAGTCTTCTTTTTTCGGAGTTTCTGAAGTTGAGGGGAATGTTAACTGAATGTTGATATCCATCGATATTGTACTTTGTTCAAGCCAACCTATATTAACTATTTTTATTAATGCTTCTGTCGGCAAAGAATTATTCAATTTAAATTGTGCTGACGACTGAACTTTAAATCCTGCTTCCTCTAGTCGATCGCACACATTTCTCCAATTTCCCACTGATTCGTTCGGTAAATCTGCGAGTTTTTTAACATATTGGTATAAAGTTTTACATAGATAAACCTCTGCACTTTTGGGAGTCTGAAACATTTTTTTAGCTATTTCGGCGGGACTGCAACCGGAAAGTAGTCCTCGGAGATAAAGCTTTTCGGTTTCTGTAAGTCCCCTGCGCGATCGGGGAGAGATTTGCCGTTTAGCTTCTGCGAAAGCTTCGTACAGCCTTTCTAAGTCCCAGTTTTGGGCTGCTTCGGCAAATAAGTCTTCTTTTGGTGCCATTGTCGGTGTTGTGAGATTTGGCTAACGTTAGCATAACCGAAATTGCTAACGTTTGTTAGTTGTATGCTAGCGGTACTTAGTGTATTGTTACATACATCAGGCATAGTTGAGTTTGTTGAAGCGGTGAGACGCCGAGTAGGAATACTCAGAGTCAGTAATGGGCGCGATCGTTTCAACTAACATCAAAGCTAGTATTTGCAAAGGTTTGGCAGGCTAATGTAAAGTTTTGTAACAAATAACGGTGTTTTGCATAAAACTTGCGGACTGAGCCCGATAGATAAATAGAAGCTCAGAAGTACCGCTACTGTTGCGGTTCATCGGAGCTCATGGTGTCTTAGGTCGATCGACTGTCTTGCTCTTGAGTATACCTACTCGGAGTCTGGACTGAACGGGCGATCGGCTATGACAAAAAATCGATTATTTAATACAAGCAAACACGCGGTAAGTCTCTGTACTTGTCCCGATTCAACACGAGGAAATAACGTGTCTAATTTTTTCACGCCTGATTTTAATAACGAAAGTGCGATCGCGCCTTGGAATACCAGCCTAGAAACGACTCCAGGAATTATCCCAAAATTAGATGCTAACCGCATCCTAACGGGCGGTGTCGGTCAAGAAGTTAATATCCCAACTTTAACGCCAAACGCCTACGACAATATCATTTTGCCTGACGCTTCGCCGACTCTGATGGCTAAGGCGCTGACAACGGATTCCAGCACAAGTTTACAGGATAGCTCTGTCGATTTGCTGACCGGTCAGGCGATGTCAGAGGTATATGAGGATCTGAGTAAGTTTGCCGCTGAGCCAGATTTCGTGACTAAGATGAATGTGGCTTTTGGGGAAAACTGGGATGCTGCGGGCGCGAAAGCCTTAGCTGAAGGATGGTTTAATCGCGATTTTAGTGCAATCCCGCCGGTAAAAGTTGTCTCATCTGCTGAGATTGGTGGCGCGAATGGAGCTTTTGCGGCGGCGACGGATACGATTTATTTATCGAAGGAATTTTTAGCTCAGAATGGCGCGAATCCAGCGGCGGTGGCGGATGTGCTGTTGGAAGAGATCGGGCACTCTGTTGATGCGCGGTTGAATGTTACGGATTCACCGGGTGATGAGGGAGCGATTTTTGCGGCGGTTGTTCAGGGTAAGGATTTGAGTCAGGGTGAGCTTAAGGCGTTGAAGAGTGAGGACGATCGGGAGGTTGTGGCGATCGACGGACAGCAATATTTAATAGAGAAACAGTTGAGTTCATTTCCGATCCAAGGTAGCATTCGTGCTTATTACGACAGGAATCCAAGTATAGCTAATCAGTTAGGTCAATCTACGGGTGCTGAATACCAATTTGTATCTAGTAAATGGCGACAAAACTTCCAAAATGGTGCAATCTTTCACTCAGCCGATGGTACTTACTCTGTTCGCGGTAGTCTGGGCAATCATTACCTCAATAGTTTAGGAGGTCAAAATAGTCAGCTTGGCTTGCCTACCAGTGAAGAATCACAATTGCCTCTTAATAGTGGCAATTGGCGGCAAAGTTTTGAGAAAGGAACTCTCGAATGGCTGAGTAATGGTACGCCTAGAGTCACCCTTACACAAAATCAAGTTCCTGCGAACAACTGGAAGGCTGAATATTTCAACAATACTAACTTAACAGGCACTCCTGTATTTGTTGAAAATTTGGGAGATGGTATTCAACGTTTTTCTCGCAACTGGGGTACGGGTTCTCCTACTAATACTCCCTCAGATAATTTTTCGGCAAGAATAACGACTCAGCGTTATTTAGCTCCTGGTTTGTACAAGATCGAAACTCAAGCTGATGATGGTATTCGAGTAAGTATCAAGAATCAAAAAGTGATCGATCAATGGAATTATAAATCATTTGCAACCAATTCAGGCTATTTCCGCTCAAGCGGCGAGACTGTTCCGATTGCAGTTGAGTATTCCGAACTAGGTGGAGGTGCGGCTTTAAACTTTAACCTTATTCCAGCCACCAAATTCCAAGAGTCTGTCAATCCCTCGCAGGAATGGAAAGCGACGGTGTACTCATGGAATAGCAGCCAAGGTAGTGCTCCACCAACAAACTTCTGGGAAGGAGACATCAACAATCCCAATGCCATCGGCGTGATTAATTTGGGATCTAATACCCGCGGTGATGGCAAAAAAGGCATCAAGGCAAACTGGGGTACAGGCGCTCCCAATGGAGATGGAAATCGTTTACCCCATGACTTTTTTGCGATGCGAGCATACACCCAGGCTAATTTTGATGGCAGTTCCTATAAGTTCCGGGTGGAGGGTGATGATGGATTCCGGCTACTTGCTAGAAATCAAAGTACAAGTCAGTGGTTTGATATCACTTCTCCAAATCAGTGGACAGAATCTTACTCAGCTAAAGACGTAACTGCTGAATTGCCGGCTGGTCAGTACGATATGTACTTCGATCAGTATGAAGGGGGTGGCGATGCTAGATTTGACCTTTCCTGGGAGAAGGTTTCACTTCCATCTACTCCCTTTACTCAGCAGGAGTATTTTCAACAACTTTATGGTAGCGCAGGTTCTTCATCAAGAGGATTTTCGGCACACGGAGCCATCGATTCAACAGATGCTATAGCTCCTTATAATGTCCGAGCGCTCGTAGGTGGACAGGTTGTTTCTGTGAAATCTAATGGTGTAGAACTTCAGTATGTTAACGCTAACGCAAACTCAGGTTATAATCCTTTGACTCGGCAATGGGTGACAGCTTCAAATCATAACAATAGTGTGACAATTTGGAACCCCGATCTTCAACGATCTTTCACATATCTTCATTTTAACCAAGTAAATGTAAGGCAAGGGGAATCTGTTAACCCAGGACAGATTATCGGCATTGAAGGCAGTACAGGTTGGTCTACAGGTCGTCATACACATCTAGCAGTTACTAACACAAGTAATACCACGGAAGATCCCTTAGTCACTCTTGGCAGGGCACGAGGATCGGGAGTTATTAGCAAGACCTACAAATAGAAGCTGAGCCAAAAAGTATTTTGATTTATTCCAAAGCTCTGTCACTTATTTGAGTTAACATTCTCACCGCCAAAAGTATTTTTAGGTTGTACCTAAAAACCGGAGCGAATGGTGTTTCATTAAACAGCGATCGCCCTTTCATTCCCAAAGAGCGATCGCTCCTATTCCTATCCCTTGCAAATCCGTCAAAGTCCGTGTAAACCACATCTAATGAGAGTCTAAAAATGTCCCAAAACACTGCAAAAATTACGATTTTAGGAGCTACATTATCCATCCTAGCAACTCTAATGTCAGTTCCACTTGTGGCTTTAGCAAACAACTGGGCTGGACCAGAAAGAAGAGGGTCTTGTTTCATTCCGCGAGCAGAATTTAGCTTTGAATGCAAATTTGGCCCCTATAATACAGTATCAAACGCTAAACAGATTGGTGGTTTCTATGTCAATGCAGAGCAGACGGCTGGCTATACGGGCCCGATGCCGTTTCTGTATAGAGTAAACGGTGGCAATTGGCAAGAGACTGTGCTTATTATGGGTCGAAGTGGCGGTAATTACATTGATTTTGGCAATGGAGTGTCTAGTTTTGAGTTCCTATTTCCCCGTTCTGTACGTACTCCTTTAGGAACCGGAGAAAGCAATATCAATTTTACTATGAATTATGACCTAGATTATTGATAGCTATCTGGGAATAATGTTATGGGCGATCGCCCTTTCATTCCAAAAGTGCGATCGCCTTTATGTAACTTCTCTTGCCCTCACATTACTAAGCAACTGCCAGTTCATATTGCAGAACTAAAATTTCATCTGCTTTCAAAATAGCCATAGCATATTCAATACCTTGACTATCAGCAAACTCCACTAAATACTGACATTCCTTTCCCGTATCATACACTTCAACAATAGTTCCCACAAGTCCTACTGGCAAACTAGAAACAGATTCATATTCCGGTTCCACTAGCGTTAATCGCGTACTTGAAACAGGCTGGAGAATCGCAACAGAATCCAAAAGTCTAAAGTTTTTTATCATGGTTTAAGAAAGCTGAAATCAAACGAGGGTTAGAATTAGTCGAAGTAATTTCCCAGATTGTCCGAAGCTCAATCCCCACTATATCGGGTACAGTCCAATCAACTTTAAACTGTTGCCCAAAATCAGTAGTATTTTCTTGGACAACTTCACCTTCAATGGCTGCTTTTTGAATAAGCTCTCGCAAAACTTCTGCATTATTAGCCGTGATTCCCAAAACCGATGCAAAGACTCTGGCTTTGTGCTTTCCACTCTTAGTGTTCTGGATTTAAACAATAGCCCACCAGCTTTTGCAGAGAAACTTCAGCCTGATTGCCATTGGGTAGTTTCATTATAACTCCTCATCACCCCCTAAGTAGTCTCAATATGCTGCAAGTAGGGTAGGACACAATTATTACCGAATAATTCTGTATGTTTAGTGTAACACTCAAAGTCTATCAGTGCTAATTTGAGTGAAAATCACTCTTGTTTAGGGTGCACATCAAACAGCCACTCTCTGCTTCATTCCAAAAGTGCGTGAAGCGAAGCTATCCCGTAGGGAATCGCCCCTATCCCCTCCCGATCAATATCAAACTCAAATATTTCCCGCTACACTCAACTCATCCGACATTTCGTAATTTATTGTTGCATCATCTTTTGGCAACTTTTCACAACTTACAAATTCTTCAAACAAATCAAAAAAGCGCTTCAGTGCATCTGCTTCATCCTCTGAATAGAAAAGAATAATCCGACTCCAAGATTGAGTATCTGCTTGGTTAAATCGAATCTCTATCCATTCTTGAAAATCCTCAAACTTTTTTTCTTCTGCTGTGAGAGGGATACCAAGTTGACGGCGGGCAAAAGTATAGCCATCTAAGAAAACATGGAGATGACTAAGTGATTGCTTCCCTAAGTACAAAGACGATCTTTTCTTGATTTTCCCTAGCAAATCATACAAATCTAACATTTGTTTATTTCCTTTTCGCTAAAATTCAATTTCCGCAATCTCAAATTCCCCGCCCAGATCGAGCGCTAAACAATAAAACTTTTCCAGCCACTCTTGTTTAGAAATTCCTTCATTATGGATATTATCAAAAATTAATTCCTCCCCATCTATTTTAACTGCAATCCCTTCATGCCGTCCATTCGTAGCAATATTTTGTCCGAGGTCATCATGGTAAATATTACCATATTTTCCCTTGGCACTGCCAGTGTAAATTTTTACCTTTTTTCCAGAAATGCCCCTTTGAATTAAAAACTCTTGGATACTTAAAGCACAAGCCTTACATTCAAACAGCTTAAATTTACTAGCTATTTCAGCAATTTCTTGTCGCAATTCATCGTTCATAATAAGTAATGTTTAAGCCATCTCATATTATAATAAATTCAGTACAATAGCCCTTTTCTTCCCAAAAATGCGCCCCTATCCAGTCCCAAATCTCACGCGGGCGATCGCCATTTTTCTAATAAGCGATCGCTTTACACATACAAAAGCTGATTAGCAATTTCATCAGCCGTGAGCGTATTTAACAGAATACCAACCCGTTGAGCAATCTCATAGGCGTTCTTTTGAGGAATCACAATAATGCCATAATGCGATCGTCCTGCTGTCATATATTCTAGGTGTAATCGCTCAAAATCTACGCGATTATGAGTAAGCAAACATCGTTCAATAGATGCAGCATAAGCTAATTGTTTGCTATCCGATTGGGTCAGCATTCCTTGTTCGCTCGTTGTCGTCACATCAAAACCCCTAGCCCGCAACAAAGTGGCTACAAGCTTAGAAACATCTTCATCTGTATAGATAGTTGCAAACAATTTCACAGTTTTTCCATTGCCGATTTAACCGCAGGATGAATCAATTCTTCAGGAATTCGATTGCGTTCAATATAAGTATTTATTTCTTCCTGATTATCCAAATAAAAGCTCAGTGCATCAAAAACTTGAGCTAATTTCAGATGAGGTAAGTGCATCGGAATTTCTTCAGGAGTAATACCCAAACGCCACAATTCTACGATCGCACGAACAGAAGTTCTCGTTTCTGCGATAACTGGTTCGCCTTGCAATATTTCAGGGTGACGTGCGACATAACGCGAAACAGATTGTGTAGTCATCGCAGATTAACAGAATAGATCCATCTTTAATTATAGCTTAGGCTAGAAGTCGCTAAAAGATTCAGAAAAAGTCAGGGCGGTGGTTATCCCCAATCCCAAAGTGCGCCGTTTCCTTCCAAAAGTGCGCCCCTATCCCATCCCAAATCTCACGCGAGCGATCGCCCTTTCATTCCCAAAGCGCGATCGCCCGTCTCCCATCCCAAATCTCAAAGATCGCCCTTTTTTCTACTCACCCGCAAATATTCTTAATGTTAACATGATAACATATTGGCAAAACAGGATGTGCGATCGTGAAAATATAGAAATTGGAGGAAACAGGAGTGGGAAACAGTACAGAAGTGCTAGCCAAGCGACACGACCCAAATTACATACAGCTATCGGGAGATGTCCAAAAACAACTAGGACTTCAATTTAAAGCTGCGTGTACTCTGAAGCAGCTAAGTATAGGACTAGGGTTGGAAGAGGCGATCGAAATGTGGTTAAAGGCTCAACAAGCCCCCTCAGCCGCCAAAAACAGCAAAAAGGGGGACGAGTGAGAGATCCAGAGCGCGAAAAAGAAGAACTTGGCAATCCCATCAACGAACCCGTACAAGCGTATAACCTAAAAGAAGCCAAAAAGAAATGCGAACAGCTAGCAACTCAATACGAACGGCCTCTTGTAGACGTTCGCTGTGAAGGAAAAGCCTGGTTTCGCTGCTACTTTGAGTGAGGGAAACTCATGAAAATTCGAGAATCGGTTGGTAAGAGTCTATGGAACTCTTCTCTTGGTTGGTGTTGCGAAGCACTTGACCCCATACCGCCCGGTCATATGGCCCTAGCTGTTGAACCGACGGATATGGATCTTGTGGATTGGGATATTGAAGAAATCGGGGAAAAAGCAGGTTTTGATATTGAGTACAGATACACGGGCTTGAATGACCCCAAGGATTCATCTTTAGCTTGTGTAACTCAGTTTGTCGGTATTTATGGGGATTTGTCAAAGCTCGATCGCGATTTAGAAGCTTTGATGGCGGCCGGCATCCCGCGCCATCTATTTAAAACGCTAGCTTCCAATGACGATATCGATTTGAAACCTGTTACCGAATACGTGAAAACCACTCTTGTTTAGGGTGCAAATCAAACAGCAGTAAGCTTGGCGATCGCCTTTTCATTCCAAAAGTGCGATCGCCCGTCTCCCATCCCAAATCTCACGCGGGCGAGATCCCTTGCCTTCCAAAAGTGCGATCGCGCCATCCAAAGAATTTCTGCTGTAGAATATTTGTCAAACGCCACCCAGCAATTAGTATAATTGAATAATCAACATCAAAGCATATTAAATACAGTCAATTAATGCCATGATTGCTAACTTGCCCCTCAAGCTGCCTCACTTACCCAACAGCTTACCAAGCGAAGGTTCTGTCCGCATTGAGTTAGTCAACGGACTTTTAATATTTAGCGCTTCTATCAAAATCCAGGAGAGAATCAAAACTTTAACTGCTCAACAACAAGCATCAAGTCTAACTTCCGAAGAACAAACAGAATTGGATGGATATCGGGAATTCATTAGCTATCTAAACTTAGTTAATGAAACCATGAACAATGCTTTTCTATATCCTTTACGCGGCACAGTCATTCGCTATGATGACCCCTGTGAACCAGCAGTTCCGTTGGAAGATTGGGAAGTGTTACAATGATTGTACTAGATACTCATATATGGGTTTGGTGGGTTGATGATAACCCGCGACTGACTCAGAAACATCGGGACTGGATACAACAATATCAATCTCAAGGTTTAGGAGTCAGCATCATTTCTTGTTGGGAGGTTTCTAAATTAGTAGAAATGGGAAGACTTACTTTGTCCGTTACAGTTGATGAGTGGTTAACACAAGCTTTGGCTTATCCAGGAGTGCAGCTACTCGATCTCACCATTCCGATTATTGTCGAGTCAACTAAACTCACAGGTTTTCATCGCGATCCCGCAGATCAAATCATTGTGGCAACGGCGAGGATTTGCTCGTGTCCGTTACTAACTGCCGATGCTAAAATTCTAGCATATTCTGATGTACAGACTCTTCAGTGAAAGGTAAAAAATGCCTTTTTATTTTATAACTTTTGCTGCCGCCTTGAGGAAACAGCGAGGACGAGATCCCTTTCCTTCCACAAGTACGCGCAAGCGAAGCTATCCCGTAGGGAATCGCTCTTATTTAAATAATGTTAATATCGAAGCATGGATAGTCTGTACAGACTGCAAGGCGTTGAGTTTGAATGGGACACAAACAAATTCCAGAGCAACCTAGAAAAGCATGGCGTTAGCTTTGAAGAAGCCGCAGAAGTCTTCTTCGATCCATTCTATCAAGAGGGAGATGCAACTGCCAATGACGAACAGCGTAACTTTATCCTCGGTTACTCCCACACTCAACGCCTATTACTGGTTGTTTATGTAGAGCGCAGCTTGCGAATACGCATCATTTCTTCCCGTCCTGCTACCCGCACAGAAAGGAAATTATATGAACAATTCTGAAGAACAAATAAAATTGCAATTGCGACCTCGTACAGCGGAAACAGTCTCGCTAAACATCCCCATAGATACTTTAGCATCACTTGAGAAAATAGCCGCCAATCGAGATATGTCTGTCGAAGCATTGCTTAAGTTTTATATAGGGCAATGTTTACGGGAAGACTTAGCGAAAGTCTTTTCAGAACGCTTGCTGGACAAAACTGCTCAAGTTCTCGCTAGACACCTTGAGTCAGCAGACGAAATCTCAACTATTCTTCGAGAAATTCAAGCTGAAACTGCACGTTAAATTATGGGCAATTTCAGTACACAGCTAAAAGTAAGCGCCGTAGCTATCCCGATCATGAATCGCCCTTTCATTCCAAAAGATCGCCCCTATGCCATCCCAAATCTCACGCGGGCGAGATCCCTTTCATTCCAAAAGCGCGATCGCCCCTATCCCATCCTAAATCTCACGCGGGCGAGATCCCTTTCCTGCCAAAAGCGCGATCGCCTTTATCTAACTTGTATTTCCCTGACATTACTAAACAAATGCGAGATCCTATTGCAGAACCCAAATTTCATCTGCTTTCAAAATAGCCATAACATATTCAATTCCTTGACTATCAGCAAATTTCACTAAATACTGATAGTCCTTTTCCGCATCATACACTTCAACAATAGTTCTCACAAATCCTACTGGCACACTCCAAAGCGATGCTCAGGACGGGTAAAGCAACGATTTACCGCTTCACTTACCCGCCCCACGCTAAAATTTATGCCTTACTTGTGCCTTAACTTCGCCCCGCTAAACTCAGAAGCAACAATCATCGAGCCAATCCCCGCATCCGTGAATATTTCTTGCAGCAAAGCATGGGGAATTCGCCCATCAATAATGTGAGCGCCCTTCACACCCTGAGCCAAACTCCGCACGCAACAATTAACCTTCGGAATCATCCCGCCCGACACAACTCCCGACTCAACTAACTCTCTCGCTTCCTGAATATCCAACTTAGCAATCAGAGTTTCCGGCTTGTGATAATCCTCCAAAATTCCCGCAGTGTCAGTCATCAAAATCAACTTTTCTGCTCCCAAACCAGCCGCAATTTCTCCGGCAACTGTGTCAGCATTAATGTTGTAAGATTGACCATGTTCATCAGCCGCCACGCTTGACACCACCGGAATATAACCGCTGTTTACTAAAGACTCCAAAATCTGGATTTTTACGCCACTAACTTCACCAACAAACCCAATTCCTTCCCGGCCATCTGGACGAGCTTGAATTAGATTCGCATCTTTGCCGCACAATCCCACTGCTTTGCCGCCAGCTTGGTTGATTAACGAAACTATTTCCTTATTTACCTTCCCTACCAAAACCATTTCTACGACTTCCATTGTCGCCGCATCAGTCACCCGCAAACCATCCTTAAATTGCGGTTCAATTCCCAGTTTTTCCAGCCAAATATTAATTTCTGGGCCGCCGCCGTGAACCACAACCGGACGCATCCCCACGCAAGCTAGCAGTACAATATCTCGAACTACTTTGTCTTTGAGAGTGCTATCTTTCATCGCCGCACCGCCATATTTGACCACAATTGTGCGACCTGCAAAGTGTTGGATGTAAGGCAGTGCTTCGGAAAGCACCTCTACTCGATTAGTGTCCGAATTCCTAACAAAATCGCTTTGTTTGAGCATGGGTAATTTACAAAAGACTAAAAACTTAATTCTAAACTTTAATGGTTAAAGCACATATCAACAGCCACCAAAATCACTTTTTTCGTTGAATTTATGGACGCGCCAGCCGGATCGATCGCCCTTATTCACACCAATCCTCAAAATCTTAATAGGTTTTTTTAATAATCTGACTGAAAATTTTGTATTATAACTTATAGAATCTTGCTAAAGTCAAGAAATGTATAACTCCCTTGATTTACTTAACCTTATATGTTAACTGCTGTCGCCCCGGACTCTCAAAACCCTCAGTACAACCTACCATCAGACGCTGACTCGTCCCCCCGGATGACAGTATTTTGCGATTTAGACGGGCCCATAGTCGATGTGTCCGATCGCTACTACACCACATATCAACAGGGATTAGCCGACACTCAAGCAGCCTACGGGGCCCTGGGAATCAACCTCAACCTCCAAATCCTCAGCAAACAGCAGTTTTGGCAAATGAAACAAAACCGAGTGCCCGATGCTGAAATAGCAAAAAGTTCCGGCTTGTCAGGAGAAGAAATTCACGTTTTTCTCGGCTGCGTGAGTCGGATTGTCAATCAGCCAGACTTGTTGCACTTAGATCGCATCCAGCCGGGGGTGCAGTGGGCGATCGCACTTTTGCACTCCCGCGGCGTGCGGCTGATTTTAGTCACCCTGCGGCCGAGAAATCAAGCCGTTCAACTGTTGCAAAATTACGGTTTAGCCAGACTGTTTACCAGCATTCGCGGCACTCAGATGGCGGATGCTGCGTATCACAACTACACAGCCTTAAAAACCGAATTGTTGGCTGAAGTTGCAGAAGAATTTGAGTCATCTCTGGGTTCAGCTTGGATGATTGGAGATACCGAAGCAGATATCCTCGCGGGACAAGCATTAGGGATACCTACAATTGCCGTTACCTGTGGCATTCGCAGTCGCCATCAACTGCAAAAGCACCAACCTAATTTCATTCTCAGTGACTTGATTATTGCCGTACATCACTTATTAGGTTCGGCGCAACAAGTAATAGTAGATTGACTACGATTTTGCAAGCACTCCGAATTTTAGAAACCGGGTTTTTTACCGAATTAGTGAGCTGAAATTAAGTGTTTTTGTAACAAACCCGGTTTCTCGCCACTCGCGTGTAAGTCCAAATTAGTTAACTATTAACTAATGCCCTATGCCCTATGCCCTATGCCCTATGCCCTATGCCCTATGCCCAATGCCCTATGCCCCATGCCCCATGCCCCATGCCCCATGCCCCATGCCCCATGCCCCATGCCCCATGCCCCATGCCCCATGCCCCATGACTAAGATTTTTCTAAATTCCTGGTCATTTCCCACAAGCGATTGAGGGGAAAATAAATTACCGGAGCCCAAAGACTGCTGAGAATAGCAGAACACAAAGCTATTCGCTGGTGATAGCTCCAAATTTCCAGTAAAGCCCGATCGCCCATAGCGAAAAATTGCAGCCCCATCACCGTTTCCGCTACCACCGCCATCCCAAACACAATTAAGGCGATCGGAATCGGATCTCTCTCCACAATATCAGCCGGAATCGACCAGCTTTTCTGCAAAACAACAGTTAAGACACCTACAAAAACTAGACTCACAGCGTGGGTGGGATGGGGAGCCGTCATCGCATCTTGAATAAAGCCCAAAACCATGCCCATGCTAGCGGCTCCCCAAACTGTACGTTTCCGCTTAATACTCCAGGCTACCAACCAAATCAACAGCCAGTTCGGGCTAATTCCCAGCAATTCCATTCCTGGCATCCGGGTGGGCAATATTAGTATACACAGCAGCACAGAAACAAATGTAACGCCGAAGTTGAGAAATTGGCGCCATCGCGAAGACAACCGAGATAAACGCTTCATTACTGCTTTGCTCCCCCCGAAGGTGCAGAAGATTCAGCCTGCGAAGCCTTGAGTTCGGCTTGCTTATCGTGGGGGTAAACAACCGCCCACTCCAGAGCATTCATCGGTGCAGAGAACTCAACAACAGCTTCGGGAGCAGGAGTTTTATTCATATCCACCGAAACCACTTTTCCCACAGGCAAACCAGCAGGGAACAACTGACTGAAAGAAGAAGTTGAAACTAGATCCCCAGGCTTGACATTAGGAACATTATCAAAAAATTCCATCACAGCCTGATTGGGGCCTTTCCCGCGCATAAAACCCATGTTGCGACTGCGGGTAATTCCCACACCCAATTGACTCGTAGGGTCACTGATTAACAACACCAAGCTAGTATTAGGAGTCACGCTGACAACCCGACCTACCAGACCGCCGGGGCCCATGACAGTAAAATCTGCTTTGATGCCATCATTACTGCCGCGCCCCAAAGTTACTTGCTGCCACCAATGATCGGCGCTGCGACCCACGATTGGAGCAACAATCCCTTTAGGTTTCTTAGCAGAAACGTAACCTAAAAGCTCTTTCAGTTTCTGATTTTGACTCTCTGATTCTAAGAGCTTCGCTTGCAATTCTTGAGTGCGAGCCGAGATGAGTTTCTCTTGTCCTGAACCGTCGGCATGAAATGGACGAGACACCCAATTGTAAACTTCAAACAGTGCAGCACCTTGTGTTTGTCTAACTCCCCAAGCCGCAGTTACAGCTAAACCTAAAAGAGCGATTTGTAGGCGCAGATCCCACCACCTGCGGATTGTGTTTTTTAGCATAATTTCAGTAATGTAAAATTGTTATGTCAGGATTTTAGATTTTAGATGGCAGACCTATTTCTAAATCCAAAATCCCAAATTTGTTAACTACATATTGCGCGACGACTGCCCGCTGAAAACCCGTTCCAACTGTTTGTTTTCCAAGACCCGACCGGTTCCCAAAACCACGCAGCACAGAGGATCTGCTGCCACGTGAGTGACAATTCCTGTTTCGTGACTGATCAGAGTATCTAAACCTTTCATGAGTGCGCCACCGCCGGCGAGCATAATTCCCCGGTCAATAATATCTGCTGCTAATTCCGGAGGAGTGCGTTCCAAAGTACGTTTGACAGCTTCCACGATTACTGAAAGCGGTTCGGACATACTTTCGCGAATTTCTGGGCCTTTGATTGTAACAGTTCGCGGTAGACCGGAGAGCAAGTGCAAGCCGCGCACTTCCATGATCGCGTCGTCATCCTCGGTAGTTGGGTATGCAGAACCTACCTGAATCTTAATTTCTTCAGCAGTACGTTCGCCGATGACCAAATTGTGAACTTTTTTCATGTATATGACGATCGCCTCATTGAGTTCGTCGCCCGCCACCCGCACAGACTCGCTGATCACCGTACCTTGCAAACTCAAAACCGCAACTTCCGTCGTACCCCCACCGATATCTATAATCATATTGCCAGTTGCCTCAGCTACAGGCAATCCAGCTCCGATCGCCGCCGCGATAGGTTCATCAATTAACCGTACTTCTCTAGCACCGGCTTGAGTAGCCGCCTCAATAACAGCCCGCCTCTCGACTCCGGTGACACCGCTGGGGATGCCAATAATGATCCGCGGTGAAACTAAGCTTTTGCCTTCGTGAACCCTGCGGATAAAAGTTTTGAGCATCAACTCGGCTGTATCGAAGTCGGCGATTACCCCGTCGCGCAGCGGGCGAAGTGCTATCACGTTCCCGGGCGTGCGCCCGAGCATTTTTTTAGCATCTTCTCCGACAGCCAGCGGTATTTTCAAGTCTTGGTCGATCGCCACTACGGACGGTTCTTGCAGAACAATACCTTTGCCGGATACATAAACGAGCGTGTTAGCAGTACCGAGGTCGATACCCATATCTCTAGATAAGGAAAATCGATTGAGAAGACCCACTGATTTGTACCCCCCCAAAACTAAAATACTAATGTGTGCAATAATGGTGTTACAAAAGTGTAACCGAGGTGGATTCTATTACGTTTTTCATCCTGAGTCTAGTCAGAAATGTACATTGTCGAGCATAAGTTGAACGCAGGCTCGCCAATCATCCACAATAAATATGTTCTGGTCAGTGGGTGTAAAATCAGGATGAAGCCCTGATTTGCGCTGTTCCAAGTTAAGTTTGGAAGCGATCGCCCTTCAGGGAGAGTTTAACTACATCACCAATCGAACACATTCCCGAAAAAGTTTATGAGTCTTAATGTTGTGACTTTAGTCGGCCGCGTCGGTGGCGACCCGGACGTGAAGTATTTTGAATCCGGTACAGTTAAGTGCAAGTTGACGCTAGCAGTCAGAAGGCGATCGACCAAAAGCGACGAACCAGACTGGTTTACCCTGGAAATCTGGGGCAAAACAGCCCAAATCGCCGCTGACTACGTTCGCAAAGGCTCTCAAATAGGGGTAACAGGCTCTTTGAAGTTCGATCGCTGGCAAGATCGCAGCACGGGAGCCAATCGCTCGATGCCTGTCATTAAAGTAGATCAGTTAGACTTGCTAGGCTCCAAGCGCGACAATGAGTCAAGTATGTCGCAAAATAGCGAATTCTAGTTTTTGCGGAATTGGAAAAATAATATTTGTCAATTGGGTGGCGGCTGGTGAGTTCAGAAAAGTTAGAAATTGTTCAAACCGAGTATCAAGCGGGCCGAGCAGCTTTTGAGAGCGGGCTGTACGCTCAAGCTATCCAAAGTTTAGAAACAGCTAGCGGTTTGGTCGATCGCACTTCCCGGCTGGGCGGCGAGGTGCAGATGTGGCTGGTGACAGCCTACGAAGCCTCGGGCGATACCGAAAGGGCGATCGAGCTTTGTCGCAAACTCACCCGCCATCCCCGCCAAGAAACCCGCCAACAAGCCAAGCGCCTGCTGTTCATTCTCGAAGCCCCCAAACTCAGCATCCCTGAGGAATGGACGGTAAAAATCCCCGATTTAGCAGCTTTGGATGAAAATAAATCAATTAATTTTCAAGCCAATCCGAACGCTGATATCAAGTACGCTAAACCCAAACCACCCGTAAAAGAACCTGTAGATTTGAGTCAGGTTAATACGAAGGATAATCGGTTTATTTGGGTGGCATTAATTGCGATCGTTTTGATTTTAGGTAGTTTATTTATTAGTTATTAAAAGCAATGGCAGATATTCAAATCAGTGTCGAAGGACAAGATGCAGTTGCGGCTACCGAGGAATTCTTTGCGATTTCTGGGTTGTCGGGAAATTGGGAAACAGCCGGAGATGATGAAAAAGAGGGAGTTTTAGTCACCATTGGTGCTATTGTCGGTATTGTTGGCGGCACTGTGGCGATCGCAGAACAAATTCGCAAGTGGTATCAAGAATACAAAAAAGGTGAATCTGGTAAAAAGATTGAGAAAGTTTTGCTGGTTGGGCGGCACGGGCGGCGGTTGCTGTTGGAAAATGCGACGATCGACCAAATTAAACAAATTTTAGACGAATAGAAGGAAGTTCGGCAACGAGCAATGTACGGGATGTAACGGATAGCCGCCGTTGTAGGGTGTGTCGCCACGCAAAATCCCTAGATGAAATAGACAATCTCAAAGCGACGCACCTTGCAAAATAGTAACGGATAGCCGCCGTTGTAGGGTGTGTCGCCACGCAAAATCCCTAGATGAAATAGACAATCTCAAAGCGACGCACCTTGCAAAATAGTAACGGATAGCCGCCGTTGTAGGGTGTGTCGCTACGCAAAATCTCTCAATGAAATAGACAATCTCAAAGCGACACACCTTGCAAAATAGTAACGGATAGCCGCCGTTGTAGGGTGTGTCGCCACGCAAAATCCCTAAATGAAATAAACAATCTCAAAGCGACGCACCTTGCAAAAGAGTAACGGATAGCCGCCGTTGTAGGGTGTGTCGTCACGCAAAATCCCTAAATGAAATAAACAATCTCAAAGCGACGCACCTTGCAAAAGAGTAACGGATAGCCGCCGTTGTAGGGTGTGTCGCCACGCAAAATCTCTCAATGAAATAGACAATCTCAAAGCGACGCACCTTGCAAAATAGTTATCGCACATAGGCATTTATCGCCGGCGACACACGCTACACATATCAGGCGGGCGGGCACGGGGGCACCGCCCCTACTTGTATAAATGATTTGGACGCAGAATATATCAGCAAAATATCCGGAAACGACAAAAACCAGAGGGAAGTCATCTTTAACCTGATTCAAAATATTTTATTTAACTATAGGTTAAAATTTTCGGCGATCGGGGAAAGCATCACCTATTAACCTTATATAAGTCCTAACTATGAAAATTTTGCACCTCGACCTCAAAACTGTTCAAGGTGATTATGTCGAATTTCGCTATTTTTTAGACAATCCCAATAATTATAATAGCCCGCGGCGGCTGTCTCTGACTGAAATTGCTGATTTAATTCAACTTGTCGAACGAGATTATTATGTGCCTTTGCCAGAAGACTATGCTGTTACTGGAAAATGCTTGTTTGACTGGCTTGATGGCACGGAACGCCTGTTTTCTCGAAAACTTCATGAGTTGGCTGGGGAAAGCGTTATTTTAGCCATTTCTGCGGCAGAAAGACTCGCTCACTTGCCTTGGGAATTGCTGCACGATGACAGCAGTTTTTTAGTGGCAAAACGCCAGCCGATTATTCCCACTCGCTGGGTGTCTTCTGACAGTGTTAAAAAGTTGTCGGTTGATGAGGCAAAACCGGAAAATCGAGCGCTGAATCTCTTGTTTATGGCAGCTTCGCCCGTCGGTGCGAAATCTGTGCTGGATTTTGAGAAGGAAGAAGGATTAATTCTGACAGCAACGGCGAAGCAACCTTTGGCGCTGGTAGTTGAAGAAAGCGGCTGTTTGACGGAATTGGGAGATTTAATTGATAGTCACGATCAGGGATATTTTGATGCTTTTCATTTAAGCGGTCATGCTACAATTAATGATGGAAAACCGCGTTTTTATACGGAAACCGAAACTGGTGAAACTTATCTAGCTAGCGGTGAAGATATTGCTAGATCGTTTAAATCTCGGATTCCTAAATTACTATTTTTGTCGGGTTGTCGGACGGGACAAAGTGGCAAAGCTGGGTCGGTTCCTTGTTTGGCTGAAGAGTTGCTGAGTTTCGGGGCTAAGGCGGTTTTGGGTTGGGGAAAAAAGGTGGCAGATGAGGATGCCACGGCGGCGGCTGCGAAACTTTATTCTAGTTTGGCGGCGGGCTATGAATTGACGGAGGCTTTGGCAAAAACTTATCAAGCTTTGATTGCAAATCAGGCGCGGGATTGGCATTTACTCAGGCTTTATGTGGCTGGAACTTTGCCGGGAAATTTGGTGACAACTTTGCAGACTCGCGGGCGGAAACGCGCACCGAAACCGACTGTTAGAGAACAGTTTTTGGATGCTGCGGGGCAGCAGGTGAAAGTGCCAACTCGCGAAGCTTTTGTCGGACGGCGGCGGCAGATTCAATCTTGTTTGAAGGCATTAAAATTGCCCTCGGATCTATCGGGTGTTTTGATTCACGGGATGGGAGGTTTGGGTAAGAGTAGTTTGGCGTCGAGGTTGTGCGACAGATTGACTGATTTTGAAAGGATTGTTTGGTCTGGTAAAGTTGATGAAAGAAGTTTATTGATTAAGTTGGGCGACAAGTTATCGCAGTCGCAGCGAGAACATTTGCAGCGAGATGATGATGAGGAGTTAAAATATCGCTTGCGAAACTTATTTTCGGCTTTGGAGGAGGGTGAGTTAAAGCCGTTTTTGTTGGTTCTGGATGATTTTGAAACTCATCTAGAATCGCGACCAAATAGTGGCTATGTGTTGCAGCCGGAAATGGCAAAGATTTTAGATGCTTGGGTTTGGGCAATTAAAGAAACTAATGCGCCTCACCGTTTAATTTTAACTTGTCGTTACGATTTTGACTCCCGGCTGTTGCGGGATTTTTACAAGCAGGGTTTGGATGGTTTTAAAGATGCAGATTTGCTGAAAAAATGTAGTTGGCTTAAGGCTTTTGCACCGAAATCTCAGGTGGATAGAGAGTTGAGATTGCAAGCGCAGAATTTGGCAGATGGAAATCCTCGCTTGTTGGAACGGCTGGATTTGGTTTTGCTAGCCGAAAAGCTGGATGTAAGTGCGATTTTGGCACGGATGCAGCAGAAAACTGCGGAGTTTCGGGAAAATATTTTGAATGAGGAATTGTTGAAGCAGATATCGCCGGAATTGAAAAGTATGCTGGAGTTGGCATTAGTTTATCAATTGCCGGTACCGAGGGAGGCTATCGCGGCTGTTTGTACAAGTATTGTGGAGATTGAAAAAATTATAGATCGGGCCATAGCCTTGGGTTTGCTAGAAGTTAGTCCAGATTCGTCGCTGCGAGTACCGCGAATTTTGTCGCTGAATTTGCCGGAGGAAAGCGCAGGTTTGCACCGAGAAGCTGCTGAGTTTTTGTATCGTCTCTGGTGGGAAGAAGCGGAATATTCTACGGAGGAAAAAGGGTTAGAAATTCATCGGTTGGCGCTGCTGGGAAAGGTGGAAAAGATTGCGGTGAAAATTGCCGATATTGTGACAAGTCGGTGGAAAAATCAAAGTCGATTTCGGGAAGCGGTGAAAACTTGCGAGGACACTTTAGCGGTTTTTCCAGATTATCGGATTTTTCACAGTTTGGCACGTTCTGAGGCTCAATTGGGCAACACTGATGCAGCAAAAAAGTATTACGAACAAGCATTAGATGAGTGTCCGCCCGAAGACGAAAGAGTAAAGGCAGCCATTATTCACAATCTTGCAGGAATTTATGCCAATCAAGGGGATGTAGAAGAGGCGATCGCACTTTATCAACAATCTCTCGAACTTGACGAAAAAATTGGGGATGTTCAAGGGAAAGCTGCTAGTTTGCACCAACTTGCAATAATTTATGCCGATCGAGGGGATGTAGATGAGGCGATCACACTTTATCAACAATGTCTGGAAATTGACGAAAAAATTGGCAATGTTCAAGGGAAAGCTGCTAGTTTGCACAATCTTGCAATAATTTATGCGAATCGAGGGGATGTAGAAAAGGCGATCGCACTTTATCAACAATCTCTCGAACTTGAGGAAAAAATTGGCAATGTTCAAGGGAAAGCTGCTAGTTTGCACTGTCTTGCAGGAATTTATGCCAATCGAGGGGATGTAGATGAGGCGATCGCACTTTATCAACAATCTCTCGAACTTAAGGAAAAAATTGGTGATGTTCAAGGGAAAGCTGCTAGTTTGCACTGTCTTGCAGGAATTTATGCCAATCGAGGGGATGTAGATGAGGCGATCGCACTTTATCAACAATCTCTCGAACTTGAGGAAAAAATTGGCGATGTTCAAGGGAAAGCTGCTAGTTTGCACAATCTTGCAATAATTTATGCGAATCGAGGGGATGTAGAAAAGGCGATCGCACTTTATCAACAATCTCTCGAACTTAAGGAAAAAATTGGCAATGTTCAAGGGAAAGCTGCTAGTTTGCACTGTCTTGCAGGAATTTATGCCAATCGAGGGGATGTAGATGAGGCGATCGCACTTTATCAACAATCTCTCGAACTTAAGGAAAAAATTGGTGATGTTCAAGGGAAAGCTGCTAGTTTGCACTGTCTTGCAGGAATTTATGCCAATCGAGGGGATGTAGATGAGGCGATCGCACTTTATCAACAATCTCTCGAACTTAAGGAAAAAATTGGCAATGTTCAAGGGAAAGCTGCTACTTTCGCAATGTTAGGACAATTGTTAGCATCGCGGGGAGATTTTGAGCAAGCCTTGAATTATTTACAGCAATCTTTGGAGATTTTACAGCATTTGCGCTCGCCCGACGCGGAGACAGTGAAGGAAATTATTGCTGATGTTCAGCAGATGGCTGATGGTTGAAGAAAACCGGGCGGTTAAAATATATCATCTTCTTCAGTCCCTCTGAGCTCGGACATCGTTTGTGTAGATGCGGTTTCAACCGCCGTCTTACTTCGACTAAAGAAACCGGGTTGTTCGCAGTTTTTGGGCGGTGCATCGATATGCTTGGAAAAAACCCGGTTTCTGCCCACACCCAAAATCGCTAAAATTAGAAAAGACAAACATAACAGGCGATAATTATTGTGAGCGATTCCACCATAGAGCAGATTTTGAAATTGGCAAGTCAGCGAGCGGATGCCGCTGAAGTATACTACCTGTCAAGTCAAGACACCCCGATCGAATTTGAAAACAATCGCCTCAAATCCCTGCAAACCAAAGCACTGCAAGGCGTAGCACTCCGGCTGATTTACAAAGGCAAAATCGGCTTTGCTAGTTCCACAGACTTAACGCGGATAGATGATTTAGTAGATGCAGCGATTCAAACAGCCGAAATCGGCGACCCCGCAGAATTTGAACTCGCCTCCGACTTCCATCTCAAAGGCCCGGAAAGCGCCTACACTCCGCCCACAACCCAAGAATTAGTCGAAACCGGCAAAAACCTCATCGAGCAAGTCCACGCCTACAATCCCGATATTATGGTAGATGTGGGCTTTCACGTCCGTAAAGGTCGCGTCAAAATTGCCACGACGCGAGATGTATATGCCGAAAGGTGCAGCCAAATAGTCAGCGGGACGATCGCAGGCAACTTGGTAAAAGGAGAAGACTTTATGCAAGCATACAGTTACGATGTCGCGCGCGATCGGGCGATCGACACCAACAGCATCCTCCAATCCCTCCTCGAAAAATACCGCCTCGCCGAACATCCAGCCACCATCACCAGCGGTTCCTACCCAGTATTATTTACCCCCAGAGCCGCCGCCAGCACATTAGGAAGCCTATTTGATACCATCCTTTCAGGTCAAACAGTAGTCCAAAAAGCCTCTCCCCTAGCCGACAAAATCGGCGAAACCTTATTTGACGAACGGTTCACCTTTTTTGAAGACCCCACCCTAGGCCCTTCCGCTTGTCCCTTTGACGACGAAGGTACACCAACCACCCGCAAAACCTTGATTGACAAAGGAACCGTCACCGGATTTTACTGGGATCGCAGGTGGGCGGCCCGCGCTGGTGTACGATCGACCGGTAACGGTTTTCGTGGCGGATTGTCTCGCCCAGGCCCAGACTTGACTAACTTCTGCATTTCCCCAGGAAATACCAGCACCCAAGACTTGATTGCTAGCATGGACGAAGGTCTTATCATAGAACAGGTTTTAGGTGCCGGTCAGTCCAATCAGTTAGCTGGCGAATTTTCTGTCAATTTAGACTTAGGCTATAAAGTAGAAAAAGGCAAAATTGTCGGTCGCGTCAAGAATACAATGGTTGCAGGCAGCATTTTTGAAGCCTTTAAAAATTTGGCAGATTTGAGCAGCGAAGCCGAATGGGTAGGCGGTGGGGCATATTTGCCGAGTATGCTGTTTCACCACTTGGGTGTAGCTTCGAGGCAATAAGTTCATTCAGTGCGGTTAATTTCAGGTGACTCCGACACTGCTGCTATCAAAATGTTAAGACTCACGTCTTGGTTTGTAGTGAGGACTTTAGTCCTCTTATCCTAGTTGAGTCAAGAAGGACTGAAGTCCTCACTACGAACCTGGCTTTGCAAAAAAAAACTGTTTCTGTCACAAATCGACAGCTATAAAATTGGTTTGTAGTGAGGACTTTAGTCCTGTTATCCTAGTTGAGTTAAGAAGGACTGAAGTCCTCACTACGAACCTGGCTTTGCAAAAAAACTGTTTCTGTCATAAATCGACAGCTATAAAATTGGTTTGTAGTGAGGACTTTAGTCCTCTTATCCTAGTTGAGTGAAGAAGGACTGAAGTCCTCACTACAAACCTGGATTTGCAAAAAAACTGTTTCTGTCATAAATCGACAGCTATAAAATTGGTTTGTAGTGAGGACTTTAGTCCTCTTATCCTAGTTGAGTTAAGAAGGACTGAAGTCCTCACTACAAACCTGGATTTGCAAAAAAACTGTTTCTGTCACAAATCGACAGCTATAAAAATGGTTTGTAGTGAGGAATTTAGTCCTCTTATCCTAGTTGAGTCAAGAAGGACTGAAGTCCTCACTACAAACCTGGCTTTGCTAATTTATGCAAATAGGGAAATACAGGGGAAGAAAGATGAAAGAGCAAAATGTCAAGGATGGAACTGGGAAGAAGAAAAAGCAGTTTTTCTTTCTTTTACCTTTTGTTTTTTGCCTTTTAACTCTAGTGACTGGATGCGTTCAGTACGATGTCGGAGTCAACTTTGATAGTCAAACTCACGGCGAAATCGTGCAGCACATTAAACTAGGGGAAAGGTTGACCAGCTTCAGCAGCGAAACTGTTGCCGATTGGTTGAAAAGCGTAGAAAGCAGGGCGAGATTGCTCGACGGAAAAACTAAACGGCTTTCTGAGAGAGAAGTTCTAGTGACGATTCCATTCAATAATGGAGCCGAATTAGAAGACAAGTTTAACCAATTTTACAATCCGATCCCACCCACCGCCAAATCTCGGGCCGCAAGTCCCCTAGAAACCGATTTGCCGAAGTTTGAATCTCACCTGAAAGTCAAGCAGAATAATTTGTTATTGGCGCTGCGAAATCGGTTGACTTTGGAATTGGATTTGCGATCGCTTTCTCTGCTTTCCTCAAACGGCAGTCCGCTGCTGAGTCCGGGGGGACTTTTGCAGCTAGACTTTAGCTTGAACACGCCTTGGGGTGCCGAAAATATTCAAACTCCAGTCAACGGTGCGCTGGTTCCCGAAAGCTACCAGCAAGGAAAGCAGTTAGTTTGGAAGCTGAAGCCCGGGGAAGTTAACTATTTGGAGGCTACATTCTGGATTCCCAGTCCCGTAGGAATTGGGGCGCTGATTATTGCGTTATTTGTGGCGGCCGGCACTGCTGTGAAATATCAAATATTCCCAGCTCTGGGAATCGGTAAAAAAACTCAAAACATCAGCCAAACCTAAAAAGGATATTTTCGGTTTAGGGCGGGCGTACCATTATCTTCAATAAACTTTCAAAGTTCCCATAAACCCGCCCTGGGCTATTATGGTTAATTGACCAGATTCTATCTGATCAACAAAACTGGGAGCATCTGCTAAAAAATAGTTGACAAATGGCAAACAATTTGATTGACCAGAAACAATTGGTTTAAAGCCGGAACCCTTGTAAGGAGAAATTAAAATCAGACTATTCATTACTCCAATCCTCTTCCTTCCAGATAGATGTCGCCCTCCGAAGTCAACCTGTTTGCTGTCAACTGTCAACTGTCAATTGTCAACTGAATGACCGGAATTAAGAATTAGGAACAGAGAAAATGCGAGCGCTAAATTTCTTCTTCATCTTTCTGATTTGCTTGGCTCTAGTATTGTTCAGCATCGAAAATACAGAGCAGACCACCGTTCAAATTATTAAAGGCGTCCAACTTAAAGCTCCGCTGTGCGTAGAACTAATTGTAGCGACCGGATTGGGAGCGATTTTAGCGTGGCTGTTCAGTTTGTGGTCGAGAATGCAGCGAACTATCACCTCCCGCCAAGAACTCCGCCAAGTTCGCCAAAAAGAGCAGCAAATTCAGGAATTACAACAAGATATCGAACGCTATAAAGCAGAAGTAGAAGGAAAACAACCTTTGTTAGAAAGTGCAGAACTGACAAGTTTAGAAACAGCAACAACCGAGGTAAAAGCTGCTGAAATGACTGCTAATTAAATTGAGTTACTCTCTCATTTTTGGAAGAAATCTCGAATCTCTGTCCAGAACCCACCGCTGGTCATAACCTTGGTTGTTTAACCCAAAAACTTGCTGAAAATACTTTATTTCGGTTAATGTACCCGGTTTCTGGGTGGTCGAGTGCACAAGTCCTAAATCTAAAATCTAAAATCTAAAATCCAAAATCGAATGGTTGTTTCCCGAGACCAAGATGGTTTAGAAACGATTTCTGAGGGGATCGCAATTTTAATTGACTTAGCAGAACGGGGAGAAATCGATCCTTGGGACGTTAAAGTCATTGAAGTGTTCGATCGATGTTTGAGCAAGCTGACCAACGCCTGCGATACCAATCAGAGTAAGGATTTCTCCGATTTGTCCCACTCGGGCCAAGCGTTTTTGTACGCTTCGATGCTGGTGTTGCTCAAAGCAGAAAGTATTGTCCTCTCAGAACCCCCGCCGAATCCCGAAGCTGACGAGGCGGCGCTCGAAGACGCAGAACGCTCAGGAGGGCGACATTTGCCGCAGCATCTCGAACGACAATTGCGCCGTCGCGGTGTCGCTCAACTGCCACAAAAACGCCCGGTGACTCTCCCAGAACTGATCGAACAGTTGCAGTTAATGAAAGCTGCAATGGAGCAGACTGTTGCTCCCAGACGCCGCCCGACTTCAAAAATGCGATCGCAAGCCGCCCAGGCTATCTTTGAGCTGGCTCACCAAGAAAATCTCGTGGAAACTGCTAGCGAACTCGATCGGTTTCTGGCACAACGCGGCTCTGAAATTGATGACGGTTGGCTCGACTTGGAACAACTGCTAAAACTTTGGCACGATCGCGATTTGCACACCTCTGTTAACCCAGAACCCCCGCCAGCGGCTGGAGAAGTCCACTTACCCGATCGTGACCGTGTGGGTGTTTTTTGGGCGCTGTTGCTGCTATCGGCTCAGTCTAAAGTAGAGTTGGTTCAAGAAGAGTTTTACCAAGACCTCAAAATCCGGGCGATTTGAGCTTGCAGGGCATTAGGTTCTCGGGGGAAACTAATAAACGTGCTGCTGCGTCGGCTAAAATTCCAGGCACAACCTCGCTCGCCGGTATTGTGCCACTGAGTCTACAACGCCGACAGCAGGAGTGCCAAGTTGTTGCTGATTCTCGATTCCTGGTTTCTGAAATCTAAGTGAATTGGGAATAAACGATCGATAGCCTGGTACGATGTCGCCTATAAACAGGTCAGGATATCGCTGCGATCGAATCGATCGCAACCGCTAGCATCTAATTGTTGAGTTGATATCAATTAACAGAGGGTTGAGGAAGTTAAGAATGAAAGCGATGATTCTGGCGGCTGGTAAAGGCACTCGCGTCCGTCCCATTACTCACACTACACCAAAACCGATGATCCCGATCCTGCAAAAGCCGGTGATGGAATTTTTGGTTGAATTGCTCCGCCAGCATGGGTTTGACCAGATTATGGTCAATGTTTCTCACCTGGCCGACGTGATTGAGAACTACTTCCGCGACGGTCAAAAGTTTGGGGTACAAATAGCCTATTCTTTTGAAGGGCGGATTGAAGACGGACAAATGATTGGAGATGCCGTGGGTTCGGCTGGCGGCATGAAACGGATTCAGGACTTTTCCCCGTTTTTTGACGATACTTTTGTGGTGCTGTGCGGCGACGCTTTGATTGACTTGGACTTGACTGCTGCTGTGAAGTGGCACCGGGAAAAAGGGGCGATCGCTACTATTGTAATGAAATCTGTTCCCAAGGAAGAAGTTTCGAGTTACGGTGTTGTAGTTACAGACGAGTCTGGCAAAATTAAAGCTTTCCAAGAAAAACCTTCTGTAGAGGAAGCTCTGAGTACCGACATCAACACTGGTATTTATATTTTTGAACCAGAAATATTCAATTACATTCCTTCTGATACGGAGTACGATATCGGTTCCCAGTTATTCCCGAAGCTAGTAGAAGCAGGCGCGCCTTTTTACGGGATTAGCATGGACTTTGAGTGGGTGGATATCGGCAAAGTTCCTGACTATTGGCGCGCAATTCAGAGCGTGCTGTTGGGAGAAATTAAAAATGTTTCCATTCCCGGAATTGAAGTGCGCCCCGGCGTTTACGTTGGTCTGAATGTAGCTGTCAACTGGGATAAAGTTGATATTACCGGCCCGGTTTATATTGGCGGGATGACGATTATTGAAGACGGAGCCAAAATTGTCGGCCCGACAATGATCGGCCCGAATTGTTGGGTGTGCAGCGGGGCGACTGTGGAAAACAGCGTGATTTTTGAGTATTCGCGTTTAGGCCCGGAAGTGCGGTTAGTTGACAAACTGGTGTTCGGACGCTACTGCGTTGATAAAACCGGGGCGGCGATCGATTTGCAAGCAGCGGCTCTCGATTGGCTGATTACTGATGCTCGCCAAGTTTTACCAACTCAGCAGGGAGAAGAGCGGCGGGCGATCGCAGAAATTCTCGGTCATGCTGAATAATTGGTAATTGGTAATTGGTAATTGCTAATTGCTAATTGCTAATTGATAATTGCTAATCGATAAAGGTAAGGTGCTCCATTTGCACCCTACCTTTACAGTTATGTCATCATCATTTCTCAACAAATGACAAATGACAACTGACAACTGACAACTGACAACTGAGGGCGGGCACGGGGGCACCGCCCCTACTGACTGACAACTGACAACTGACAACTGACAACTGACTACTGACTAATTATGACTGCAAATAAGTATATTTGCCCAAACTCCGCTCGTAATTTTGCAGTAAAAGTTGGGCCTCGGAAAGAGTGATTTTATTTTGCTGCAAAGCTGCTTCTGTCTGGCGGCGGATGCTTTCCACCAAACTTTCTGCATCATACTGAACGTAGCTGAGAACTTCTTTCATCGTGTCTCCTTTCACAACGTGTTCGATATGATAGCCTGAAGGCGTTAGCTGAATGTGAACTGTATTTGCATCGCCGAATAAGTTGTGAAGGTTGCCCATAATTTCTTGATAAGCACCTCCCAAAAACAAAGCTAAATAGTAAGGTTCTCCAGGTTTAATTGTATGCAGTTCCAGAACGGACTTGACATCTCGTAAATCGATAAATTGGTCGATTTTGCCGTCGCTGTCGCAGGTGAGATCGGCTAAAATACCGCGCTGAGTCGGTTCTTCGTCAAGTCGGTTTATTGGCATAATTGGAAACAATTGGTTAATTGCCCAACTGTCTGGTACTGACTGGAAAACAGATAAGTTGATGTAATAAATGGACGCCATCACCTTTTCTAAGTCTTCCAAATCTTCCGATACATAGTCTTTTTGTCGCGCGATGGCCTGTATTTTATCGCAGCAAGCCCAGTATAACTGTTCGGTTTTTGCCCGTTCCTCAATTCCCAGATAGCCTAGGTTAAATAAACTCACTGCTTCTTCCTTAAATTGGATAGCATCGTGATAGACTTCTTGGTAATTTTCCGGAGTAATAGATTGGTAAATTTCGTAAAGGTTGCGCGGAATTTGGTGCGCGTTTTCGTCTACTGGTTCTGGTACTTCTCTGGGGACATCGCTAGTCCCGAGTACGTCAAACACTAAGACTGATTGGTGAGAAGCGATCGCCCGCCCGCTTTCGCTAATGATAATCGGTACAGGAATTTTCCGCTCGTCGCAGGCATCTTTCACTCCCGCTACTACGTCGTTTGCGTAGTTTTGCATATTGTAGTTTTTGGAAGCGTGGAAGTTGGTTTTAGAGCCGTCGTAGTCAACGCCCAGCCCGCCACCTACGTCCAAGTAGTTCATATTAGCTCCCAATTTAGCTAACTCTACATAGATGTGGCTGGCTTCCCGAATGGCATCTTTGATGACGCTAATTGAGGAAATTTGAGAGCCGATATGGAAGTGCAGCAATTGCAAGCAATCCAGCATTCCAGCTTTTTCCAGTTGGGTGACAGCACGGATAATTTCAGGAATTGTCAAGCCAAATTTTGCCCGATCGCCCGTGGAACCTCCCCAGCGCCCAACGCCTTTGGTAGTAAGTTTGGCTCGCACTCCCAAAATCGGCTTAATTCCTAATGCTTTGCTAGCGGCGATGGCGAGTTCTACTTCCTCAATTTGCTCCAGCACAATTACGGCAGTTTTGCCGAGCCGCTGCGCTAAAATTGCGGTTTCTATGTATTCGCGGTCTTTGTAACCGTTACAAATCAACAAAGCGCCTGGGGTTTTTAAGGTCGCTAAAGCGATCATTAATTCTGGTTTAGAGCCGGCTTCCAGTCCGAAGTGATGGGGTTGACCGAAACGCACCAAATCTTGAACTAATTGTCGGTGCTGGTTGCATTTGACTGGAAAAACACCGCGATAAACATTTTTGTAATTGTAGCGAGCGATCGCTCTGGCAAAACAGGAATTGAGGCGATCGATCCGGTCTTCCAAAATATCAGAAAATCGAATCAGCAGCGGCAAAGCCAAATTTCGCTGTTTGAGCGATTCTACCAGTTCGCACAAATCCAGGGAACCGCCGCGATCGCCCTTGGGAGACACGGTAACGTGACCGGCAGCATTGATCGAAAAATAGGGTTCGCCCCAACCTTGAATGCGGTACAGTTTCTCGCTATCTTCTATTGTCCAAGATTTTTGTGGTACTTGAGAAGCGGCTACCAAAGCACTGTGCGATACAGTCAAACTCGTGACTGTTTGTGGCTGAGTCGATAGCGGCTCGATATCGGAGGAAGCAGCGGTGGCTGGGGAACTCATCTTATCGGAAATCTCTTTTAGGACTGGTCAAGTAGATAGTTTATCGCACATATTGGGTTTCCTGATGTGGTTGAAAATGCACTTTGGGTGCAACGCGGGGCAATTTGAGATCGGAAATTTTTCGATTTGACTCGATACATAGATGAAAAGTGCGGGATGCAACTAAAATTGCCACCACGATTGATTATTCTGAGCGACGGATGTCTTCTAGCTGTGTATCTCACACAGGTGAGCTCGGAAACTCAGTTTCCGAGCTCGCCTGGGCTAAGAGTGTTGTCGGACGATCGATCGCCCGACACACTCACCCAATACAGTTTAGATAAGACAGTGCGATCGGCAAAACCCTGTGAAAAAAAGATACTGCGATTGATTCGTTCCTGGCAATGACAACCGCTAAAAATCGCGTATTGCACCCTAACCAAAAATCACCTCCGGAGGTGCCATGTCAGCCCCCATAATCATGCCCCCGTGACTCTTAGACTTCTTCAAGCCCGGTTGAGGCGCTTTTTCTTGGCTTTTTGGAGACGGCGCAACCGAGGCGGCTGGTTTCACCTGTGGCTCTACAGCATTCGCTCCAGGTACGACGGGTTGCTGCGACAACCAACCCACGCCCCCGATCGCCCCAGCCATCAAAGCTGTGTAGCCGATGTACAAATGCACGGGACGCATTTGAAAGCCTTCGCCTGAGTCGGAGTCGGAAGCAGACAAATACGTGCTGGGAACGATTGGACTCGGGGCGGGTTTGGGCAAAGCATTCGCCATGGCGGTGCCGTCTAGCCCCAAGGCGTCGCCCAATCTGCGGATAAAACCTCTAACGTAAATATCTTGGGGCAGTTTCTCAATTTCCCCATTTTCGATCGATTCGATGTGGTGCAGCGGTACGAGAGTTTGACTGTGCAGTTGCTGGAGAGATAGCGATCGAACTTGCCGCCCTTTGCGTAATTCTCTACCCAACTCCAGCAGGCATTCTTCTCGCTGTTGAACTGCTATTGCTGCTGCTTCTTCCTTGGTGAGTTTTTGCTGTTTCTTGGGAAAACCAAGCCCTGGGAAGGATTTAGCGGGGGCGATAACAGTTGCAGCAGGTGCAGCGGACTCGACTTCAATTTCTGTTTGAGGCGCTGGTTTGCTTTCTTCTGGTATGTAAGTGTCTCGATCGCAATTTTCAGTCTCCAGTTCGGTTGTCGGAGGCGCTTCCAAAGTAGCGCTGCGCCAATAGAAAACAGGAGCAGGTACTGACGGCTCTACTTCTTTAAGATAAGTTGCAGCGGGCATTGCGGCAGCGAAATTCTCTTGGGTGAGTTGCATTTCCGTTTTGTTTGGTTTGCCAAATCTGTCAAATGCGAGCTTTACGGCTTCTCTGCTAACTGCTCTAATTAAAATTTCGGCAGCAGAGGCTGCGGAGCCCAACATAGTTTGCAAGCTAGCTAGAGCTTGGGTGTAGGTGTCGCTACACAGGAGTTCAGCTTCTATTTGACCGAGGACAGAACGAAAACTTTCTTGAGAAACTTCAATAGTTGCGTGATCTGTCACCCCAAAATAAGCCTCGGGTTTCAGTGCCATGATGTTTGTGGTGTATTGCTAGAAGGTATCTGAGTACGTTCTTCGACTGCTTGGCATTGATTCCGGAGGGGAGAGGGGGAGAGTGGGGAGTTTGAGAGGGCTCGCGGGAGAGTGGGGGAGTGGCGGTTACCTATTACCAATTCCCGATTCCCGATGTTCTATTGCTTGTGGATGCGATCGAGCAACCACAAACTCCCAATAATCCCCACAAAGTGGGCAACAGTGGCGTGAGTGTTGGCTAGCACCACAAATATGTCTAAAGGCTGAATAAATCGGCCCAAATCAACGGCGGCACCGAACAAAGCTTGTGGCTGAGCTAGGGATTTAGCTAACAGCGTGCCGCTGATGGCTTCTGCGCCGATCAGAGTCAGCAGCATTCCTGATAAGTTGCTCATCAGTGTCAACTGCACTTGTTTGATGGTGTCTGCTTTTTTGGGGCGGGCTGTGTTGGCGGGCGATCGCAACTCTCTCGACAAGCGGGTGAACCTCCAAGCACGAAATACGCTGTAACCGAGCACTCCCAGCCCGCACAGGGCAAAAAATACGCCCCCGCCGGTGCCGGCACTGGTTGAACTCCCAGGGGCGGTGGCGCTGGGAATAGCCAAGGGAATGGCAAAGAGCAAAATGATCGCCGCGACCACCGCCAGCACTGACTGCGCCCAGAAGCACACCCAGCCTACTGTACGAAGGGCAAAGGCAACTCGCTGTGCGGCTACCGGAAGCTTATCGTTATCTAACTGATCTGTCATATTTTGAGCCCATATAATTGAGTGGTTTTAATTTGCAGCAGTTTTTTTTAGGGCGGACGGTTGATGGCGGTTGACCATATAATGGAAGCAGAAATGTTTAAGATTTGTAACTAACATTCAATTTCACCTCTCAATAGCGTCGATCGCAAGGTATCAAAAGCAATGACACAACTACAACCGACCGTCACTCCCAAACTCGAACAACCAAAGTTTGGCTTCAACAGCTACGCGGAACGCCTGAACGGTCGAGCCGCGATGATTGGTTTTTCCCTAACTTTAATTATCGAGTATGTCACAGGCCAGGGGTTGCTGGCCTGGTTAGGTCTCAACTAATTTTAGCAACGGCGCGGTCAGTCGATTTTAGATTTTAGATTTTAGATTTTAGATTTGATGCCACAGATTCATCTGGGAACAGGAACAGGAGTCTAAAATTTGGGGATTGACCGCAAGCGAGCGTTGAGGGCTTGTACCCGTTTTGGGGCGGGTCAGCCTCACGCTTTGTCTGGACTCTCACTCGCGTCGATTTTCCATTTTTCGATTTGAGGATTGACTCGACAGATTCAGGAATTGATTAGAATATTAATTAGAAACAAGCCCAGCGACAAGTCGATCGACAAACATCGGTTGAGGAAATGCAAGAGCTAGCTTGGGATTTGGCTCTCGGATCGAATTTTGATTGGACAAGCTTGGCAATTTTACCTCGCTCCCGTACAATTCCCGACAGGCGAGAAGATTAATTGAGGTGAAGCTAGTTTCAAAGCTAGAAATCCCGATCGTACCGCCAACTCTAAGTTTTAGAGATTGTAGATAAATATAGAACAGAGTAAAACCACATGAATGCTTCGTGGACGCGACTTTTGAAGTCAGCTTACCGTAAAGAGCCTATTACCAGCTTTGTTGTCACAGTGGGCGTTGTCGATGCAGCCATTGGCAGCATTGGTGCGAGCGGCTCTTTATTGGCTTTTGGGCTGGGTACTGCTGGAGTGGCGATGGGTCTCCGCTGGTGGCAAAGTTACCGCTCTGGAGCCGAACAGCCCGCCCCTGCTACCGAATACTATCTTCCTCCTCAGTCTTCTCGCCCTCAGTTGCCCACGCTCAACAACGTGTCTAAGAAAAATCCTCCTTATTAATTTGCTCGGGGAATGGGACTCTGGGGATGTGGCGATCGCGCCAGCCTGCATCTGAGGCAATATTAAAGATAGGGTCAGAAAAGTCTTTCGAGCTTCGATCTTTGAGGCTGGGTTTATGAATATTTCTGTTGCCGAGAAACTATACAAAATTGGCTCTGTAGCTGCCTGTAGCGGTTTGTCGGTAAAAACTGTTCGCTACTACGAGGAGATGGGCTTGCTGTCTCCGGCGGTGAAGCGCTCGCCTGCTGGTTATCGGTTGTTTGGGGAAGCGGTATTCAACAGGTTGGTGTTTATTAAACGATCTCAGGCTCTGGGTTTGAGCCTTCAGGAGATTAATGATATTTTACAAGTTCGCGATCGGGGAGAGTTGCCTTGTTCTGAAGCGAAGCAGCATCTAACAGCCAAGGTAGAGGCAATTTCCGGGCAAATTGCAGCGTTAGAAACTTTGAAGGGGGAGTTGCAAGGTATTCTCAACGGCTGGGAAGAGCAACCCTCGCCCGCGAGCCTTACTGGGACGATTTGTCCGAACATTCAGCGGGATTGAGCAACGCCCCAAATATACAAAAAAAGGGAAGGAATTATCGGTTTCCTTCCCTTGGTTGTTTGGTTTGTGGTTTGGGCGATCGTTTTGTCGATCGTGCTGAGCTTTTAACCGTTTTCGGAGAGTTTGCTGTTGCTTTTTGAGCTGTCTGGCTCTTGCCGAACCGCCTTTGCCTTTGGAGTTTCTGCCCTCGCTGCGGGGAGACTCCCAACTTTTTAGTCTCATGTTTTTAATTATGTGCACTACTTCTATAGTACACCTCCATAATTTGAATGTCAAGTATTTTTGAGAGCAATTTTTTGAGGGGGAGTTATTGACAGTTTGATCGTTCGGAATGCAAGTCTTTAGATGGATGCGGACTAAAGTCCGAACGATCAAACCTTTATTATCGGTTTGATCGTTCGGACTTTAGTCCGCATCCATTAGAGGACTAAAGTCCGAACGATCAAACCACTGTGATGTTTTTTTTAAATGATATTAACTCTCAAATCTAATCACCTCAAACCCAATAATAGCGCGATGCCAGCGATCGCACAAACCACGCCCACAACAGCCCGGAGACTAACTTTCTCGCCTGCAAGCACGGCTAAAGGCAGCACAAACAGGGGACTGGTAGAACTGAGCGCTTGAGCGATAGCGGCGGGTGCATATTTCAGGGAAGTCTGTTGCAGGAAAATTCCGAGATAGGTTCCTAGAAAAGCTGCTACAATTATTGCACCTAATATTTTGGGTACTTTTAATTGTTGGAAACTGTCAAGGTTTCTGCGGTTGAGAAAGCACAGCATAACTACCATACCACCACTCAAACGCAACGCTACTGTCCATAGCGGATCGATATCTATTTGAGTGAAGGCGGCGCGGGATAAAATAGCTCCGGTGGCGTGGGCTGTTTGTCCTAATAAACTAATGCCTAATCCTTGCCAAAGATGTTTTGATGGTAAGGTTGTTTCGGCGGTTCTTTCGGCAATTACCCAAGCTATGCCGCAGATTGTTAAAAGAATGCCTATACAAGCAATGGGCGATAGTTTTTCTTGTAAAAATATCAAGCCTAATAATGCTGTTAAGGGGGGAGATAGGGTTTCTAAAAGCAGCGCTCGCCTCGCGCCTAAATATTTTAAGACGATAAACCAAGCTGTGTCTCCGATGCCAATTCCTAGGGCGCCGCTGATGAGCAGCATTGTTAAGATATTGGGGTTGACTGCTGGTAAGGATTTGCCTAAAATCAGTATTGTGGCAAAAATCATGCACAGGGCGATCGCGCCTTTGAGCAAGTTTAGTACAACTGCGGGGATTTGCTGTCCTACTCGCTGCCAGATTATGGAAGATAGGGCCCAGACAAATGCAGCACCTAAACCAGCAATTTCACCGATAAAATTCATTGGATTTTCAATTTTAGATCGAGGTGTTTGTAGTGAGGACTTTAGTCCTATAATTTTTCTTGCGGACTAAAGTCCTCACTACAAACCTGTAGGATACGCCCTGAAGCACTTTCGGAAATAAAATAAATTAGGGTTCCAGACTTATTATCCGAAACCCTAGTTTATTAAGCTTTTGTGGTAGTGGGCGGGGAGAGAATCGAACTCTCATACCTTTCGGTGTCAGATTTTGAGTCTGATGCGTCTACCAATTTCGCCACCCGCCCTTTTTCGTGGCTTCACTATCGTAACATACCGATCGACTTTGTGCAAGCAAAGATTCATAATTTTTTGAACTTGCCCAGCGATCGATCTCTCTGGCGCGCAATACTGGTACAGGATGGGATAACTGAGCGGTTTGAGCTTGCTTCAACATTTCCCCAAGTTCTGTACTGCTGAGGTCGTCATAGGCTCGCGCCTGCGCCAAAAACGCATCAACATTGAGTTTCGGTGCTAACGTGGGCGAACCTCCGGCCAGTTTCATCAACACCGATGCTACCACTCTGGGGTCTTGGGTGGCGAGTAGGGCGGCGCGATCGCACGTAAATTCTGCACAACGCAACCATTCCAACATTTGCGCCTGCAAACCTTGAGCGAACACCGCGCCCAAAGGTGAAATTTGACCAGCGGCTAAGACTATTAAATTAGCCAGAGTCAGGTAAACTCCGTGCTCGCACTTCAAATGTCCCAACTCGTGAGCGATTACGGCCTTCACTTCCTCGTCAGTGAGCAAATCAATCAGCGAAGTGTGCATCACCACAAAAGGCTGTTTTCCGCGCATCGCAAAGGTGTAAGCATTCGGCATCGGATGCTGGCGGACATAAAGCTGCGGCACTTCCAAATCCAGAGTTTTGCAAGCCTCCACCAGTAATTGATGCAGGTGTGGCAGTTGATTTTCCCCGACTTGAACGCTGGAAGCCAAATTTTCGAGCATGAAAAACTGTTCGCCCAGTTGTCCCAGCAACTGTCGCACCATCAAATCCAGGCCGGGTAGTTGTTTGAGTGTGTTGGTAGCTTCCAAGTCTAGCGGGTGCCGAAACTGGTCTGCTTTTAAGCCGATGAGGGGGATGTTCAACATTTTAGTCATTAGTCATTGGTCATTAGTCATTGGTCATTGGTCATTGGTCATTGGTCATTGGTCATTGGTCATTGGTCATTGGTCATTAAAAAAGATTGTTTTTTTCTTCTTCCTACTGACTACTGACTGCTGACTACTGACTGCTGACTAATGACTAATGACTACTGAACTAATGACTAATTAACAGTTTAAACTCGATCGCACGGAATTGACAGGAGCCTCAGCCGTCGCCGGGTTTGTTCCTTCTTTGACTCGTCGCAACTTAGCTCCCAATTTTTGGAGTTTGATCTCTAACTGCTCGTAGCCGCGGTCTAAATGCTGCAAACTGCTAATTGTGGTGACACCATCGGCTGCAAGTCCCGCGATTACCAACGCCGCCGAAGCCCGCAAATCTGTTGCAACTACCGGCGCACCGGAGAGCATGGGGACTCCGCGCACGACGGCGACATTGCCTTTAACGCGAATGTCTGCGCCCATGCGGTTGAGTTCTGCTACGTGGCGCAAGCGGTTCTCAAATACGGTTTCTTTGATCATGCTGTCTCCCTCGCTCAGCGTCAGCAAAGCCATAAACGGGGCTTGCATATCTGTGGAGAAACCTGGGTAAGGCAGAGTTTCGATGTCTGTGGCGGTGTGAATTTTGCCGGGAACTATCCGCACAGTGTCGGACTCTACAATAATTTTCGCACCCATTGTCTGCAATTTGGCAATGACTGCCGTCAGGTGGTCGGGAATTACTGACGACAAACTGATTTCTGAGTGAGTTATGGCTCCTGCTAGTAAAAATGTTCCGGCTTCGATGCGATCGGGAATAATTGCATAGTCTACCGCGTGGAGTTTCTCAACTCCCGAAATGACGATCGTATTTGTGCCCGCGCCTTGAATTTTGGCTCCCATCGCGCGGCAGAAATTCGCCAAATCGACTACTTCCGGCTCTTGAGCAGCGTTTTCAATTACGGTTTCTCCTTCCGCCAAAGTCGCCGCCATCATCAAAGTTTCAGTGGCGCCGACGCTGGGGTAGTCCAAATAAATTTTGGCTCCTTTCAAGCGGCGGTTCGGCCCTTTGACATAAGCATTAACTGTACCGTGGTCGATGTGGACTTCGGCGCCCAGGGCTTGCAAACCCCGAACGTGGAGCTCGACGGGCCTGGCGCCGATGGCGCAACCACCGGGTAACGGCACTTTAGCAAATCCCAAACGCGCCAGCAGCGGCCCGATGATGAAGAAGCTCGCCCGCAGTTGGCTGACTAATTCGTAGGGGGCTTGAGCGTCCATCAGGTTGCTGGCGTTGATGTCTAAAACGTCGCCGCTTTGTTGTACTTTGACTCCTACAGCCGAGAGAATTTGTCCCATGCGGGCGACATCGACTAGAGCGGGAACGTTGCGGATGTGGCAATCGTCAGGACATAGTATAGCTCCGGCCATGACTACTAAGGCTGAGTTTTTGGCGCCACTGATTTTGACGTTTCCTTTCAGGGGCTGGCGGCCCCAAATTTGTAATACTTGTTGTTCGCTTTCTGGTGAAGCTGACAGGTTAGACGAGTTTTGAGCTGGTGTAATGATTTTGCCCTCCATAATATTTGCTTCGCTACTTTATACATTATTAATTTTGGTTTCGATTTTACCGGAAAGTTTGGATATGTCTAGGGGGTAATCTGAGGACTTTCCGACTTTATCTGGGCTAAGTTCTTGCTGGGTGAGGATTTCAGGTGCAATCGCACAAATATTGTCGATCGACTTTAATGAAGTAATATGTATCAAAATTTACTTTTGTTTTCCGCTGTCCGTCGCGCCGCAGAGGCGGCGCCATTCTCAAGCAGCTTTTGAAGTAGAAGCTGCTTGAGAATTTCAAAGGTGGTACCCGCCACGTGATTTATCCGTGGAATCAATCCAAAATCGTTCGACAGAGCGAAGTCGAAGTCTAAAATCTAAAATCCTCAAGCCCCCGCATTTATCCGTGGGGTCAATCTAAAATCTAAAATCGTTCGACTGAGCGAAGTCGAAGTCTAAAATCTAAAATCGGTTGACTGTGTTGTTGACAAAAGTGGCAGATACCTGTTCGATCGACAATGCCCGAAAAGTTCGCAGGTTGTCGATCGCCCTAGTGCCTGTGCTACCCTGTGACAACACCCTAGAGCCAAAGTTAGTCCTAGCAAATGGTTCACATTAAGCGGATCGAACTAACTAACTTTAAGTCTTTTGGCGGCACAACTTCGATTCCTGTGCTGCCCGGTTTTACTGTGGTTTCCGGCCCCAACGGTTCAGGGAAGTCTAACATCCTTGATGCTTTGCTGTTTTGTCTGGGACTTTCGACTTCTAAGGGAATGCGGGCTGAACGTTTGCCGGATTTGGTGAACAGCGCCCAAAATAAGCGCGGTACGATTGAGGCTAGCGTGACTGCTACCTTTGCGCTGGAAGATGTGGGCGATGAATGGTTCGACCAAGATGAAGATGAGGATGATGCTCAAAATCAGGATGAAAATTTAGCGGATGATTTGTCTGTTAATTCTGTTGCAGATGTTGAAGCAATCGAAATTCCTGAAACTGAAGATAACAACGGACAATCATCTAATCTAAAATCTAAGATCCAAAATCCCGAAATAGACGTTCAAGACAAGAACGGAAAATCATCCAATCTAAAATCCAAAATCGAAAATCCAAAATCGGAAGATTTATCTGTTGAAGATGTCGAAGAGATTGAAATCGCCACAACTCAAGACAACAACGGACAACTACTTACTAGCAATCGCAAATCCAAAATCCAAACTCCAAAACCGGATGAGTGGAGTGTGACGCGGAAACTCCGAGTCACTCGTCAAGGAACTTATACGTCAAATTATTATATTAATGGCGCACCTTGCACGTTGACTCAACTGCACGAACAACTTAACCGTTTGCGGATTTATCCCGAAGGTTATAACGTTGTTTTACAAGGAGACGTTACGAGCATTATTTCCATGAATGCTAAGGAACGCCGCGAAATTATTGATGAATTGGCAGGAGTGGCTCAATTCGATCGCAAAATCTCCCTCGCAAGGCAAAAGTTGGATGAAGTTAAGGAAGTTGAAGAACGCAGCGGGATTGTTGAAAAAGAGCTGATTTCTCAACGCGATAGACTTGCTTCGGATCGCACAAAAGCGGAAAAGTATCAAAAGCTGCGGGCGGAGTTTCAAGAGAAGTCGCAGTGGGAAATTGTCCTCAAGTTCCGTCAGTTGCAAAAACAAGAATGGAAACTGCGCGAACAAATCGAAACGGGCGATCGCAATTCGGCATCTCTCACCGAACAATTGCAAGCAATTACTACCCAAATTCAAGCAGCAACCGCTGAACTTGACGCGCTAAATGCCCGCGTTAAGGCTTTGGGTGAGTCGGAATTGTTGGCTTTGCAAGCGACGATTGCGACTCAGGAAGCGGAACGGCGCCAACTTCAAAACCGCAAACAGGATTTGGAAACCACTGCTGGACAAATGGCTGCGAACATAGCACAAACTGAGGAAGAAGTGCGGCAATTCCGGCAAAGTTTGGAGCAAATTGAGATTGAAATATCTTATGTTAAGTCTCAAACAGGAATTTTGCAGGAACAGCGAGACGTAGCCCAGCAAAGTTTAGCTGATAATCGGGAAGTTGCAAATGCGATCGCCTCGACGGCCGAAGCTTGGGTGCAACAGCAAACGGAACTGCACCGCCAAATCGAAACAATTCAGCAAACTTTGGAACCGCAGCGTACAGAACAAGCTACGATTGGTGAAAGAGCCGATCGCCTGCAAAGTCAAATTCAAGAACACAACGAATCGCTGCAAGTATTGGAACAGCAAATTGAATCGAAAAAAGTTCAGCAATCTCTTCTGGGGGAAACCAAAGCAGTTGCTGCTTTGCAAGTGGAATCGCTGAATCAGATTTTAGTCGCCGCCGAACAAGAATTGCAACTACAACAGGAAACTCAAACTCGTTTGTTGGAAGAACAACGGGAAAGACAGCGCAGGTTAGATAAGCTAGAAGTGCAGTTTCAAGCGCAGCAAGAAGCGAGCGGCACGTTTACGGCAAAAATTATCGCCCAAAGCGGAATTGGCGGAGTTTGTGGCTTGGTGGCTCAACTGGGCAGGGTGGAACCGCGCTTTCAGTTGGCGCTGGAAATTGCGGCGGGCGGCCGCATGGGTAATATGGTTGTGGAAAATGACAGTGTGGGGGCTGCTGCGATCGAATTGTTGAAGCAAAAACGGGCGGGAAGGATGACGTTTTTGCCTTTGAATAAGATTAGAGGCGGTCGGTTTTCGGTGAATGAAAATTTGCGGCGCGCGGCGGGTTTTGTCGATGCGGCGGTGAATTTGATTGAGTGCGATGCGCGCTATCAGGAGATTTTTGCTTACGTTTTTGGCAGTACGGTTGTATTTGGCAACCTTACCGATGCCCGCCGCTATTTGGGACAATATCGGATTGTCACTTTGGATGGGGAAATTCTGGAAACTAGCGGCGCGATGACTGGCGGAAGTTCGAGTAATAGATCTAGCTTGCATTTTGGCACGGTTGATGGTAGTGATGCTGCGGATGAAGCGCGGACAATTGCTTCTCTGCAAGAACGTCTTGAGGAAATTGAGCGGATTTTGGAACGGTGCAAAATTGCGATCGATCGCGCTGCTGTTGCTGTCAAAACTCGCAGTCAAGAATTGATGGAGGCGAAGCAGAACTTGCGCGAAAATCAGTTACGTTTGGAACAGTTGGAGTCGGAAATGAAAAATTTGCAAGCGCAGCAGTCACAAGTGCGATCGCAAATTGCTAAAAATACTCAGGAATTGACTGATTCGCAAACCAGATTGCAGTTGCTGGAGAGAGAATTGCCGACGCAAGCAGCTCAATTGCAGGAATATCGCCAAACTTTGGCGCAGTTGGAAGAGTCGAACAGTCACAGCGAATGGCAGCAAATGCAGTCGGGTTTGCGCGCTCTGGAAGCGCAACTGCAAGAGCGCGAATTGGCTCACAGAAACGCTCAGCAGCGTCAAGGAGACTTACAAAATCAATTCGGGCGTTTGGAGGAGAAAATTAAAGAAGGCAGCGAGAGATTGCAGGAATGGCAAGTTCAGCAAAATGCGGGAACTGATGCTGTGAATCGCATTGTTTCGCAGCAGTTAGAACTCGACGGACAAATTGCCGCAGCTAAGGTGGCGCTGGCAGAAATTGAAGAAAGTTTGGGGGTGGAGAAGGGAGAACGCGATCGCGCGGAATCTCAACTGCGAGAGCAACATTTGGCAAAACAACAGTTACAATGGCAGTTGCAGAAACTGCACGAAACTCAGCAAGAACGCCGCGAACAATTAGCCGCAGTCCGTACTCTCATGGAAACACAGCGGGCAGAAATGCCCGATCCGGTGCCATCAATTCCCGAAAATGTGGAAAAAGCTAATTTAACAGAGTTGCAGCAAGAAGTAAAGGCGATCGCCAAACGCATTCAAGCTTTAGAACCAGTCAATATGCTAGCCTTGGAAGAGTACAACCGCACTCAAGAACGTTTGCAAGAATTGAGTCAAAAGTTGACGACATTAGCCGGAGAACGCACTGAACTGCTGTTGAGAATCGAAAATTTTACCACACTCAGGCGGCGCGCTTTTAAAGAAGCTTTTGATGCGGTTAACGAGAACTTCCAGACAATCTTTGCGGAACTTTCCGAAGGTGACGGGTATCTTCAGCTAGATGACCAAGAAGACCCGTTCAGCAGCGGTTTGAATTTGGTCGCTCACCCGAAGGGGAAACCCGTACAACGGCTGGCTTCTATGTCGGGAGGCGAAAAATCTCTGACAGCGCTGAGTTTTATTTTTGCTCTGCAACGCTACCGCCCGTCTACGTTCTACGCTTTTGATGAAGTGGATATGTTCTTGGATGGGGCAAATGTGGAGCGATTAGCTAGAATGATAAAACGACAGTCTGAACAAGCCCAGTTTATTGTTGTGAGTTTGCGGCGACCTATGATTCAATCGGCTGAGCGTACAATTGGTGTTACTCAAGCGCGGGGAGCTTATACTCAAGTCATCGGACTTAAGTTGTAGTCCCGGAGTATATGTCGATGACCCCAGACAAAAACGGATACAGTCCCACGTACTTAAATCGTCGAAAGATCGAAATTTTAGACCCTAGCTCAATCTCCCAGATTCAAAGCTACGAGTAAATCTAAAATCTAAAATCTAAAATCTAAAATCGATTGATGGTATTCAGTGATATATATACTTGATAAATCAGGATTAGAGTTAGAATGACATCCGAACAAATCTGCCAACGCTCCGATATTCTAGGCACTCAAGTCATCACCCGCGACAGAGGTAAGCGCTTGGGTGTAGTCAGTCAATTGTGGGTAGACATCGATCGGCGGGAAGTTGTGGCGATCGGTCTGCGTGATAATATATTCGCGGTCGCTGGAATGCCGAAGTTTATGTTCCTCAACAGTGTTAGCGAAATCGGCGACGTGCTGTTGGTGGAAGATGAAAGTGCGATCGAAGATGACGTTGATGTTGATGTCTACAGCATTTTGATTAACAGCGAAGTGATCACCGAAACCGGCGAACTTTTGGGGAGAGTGCGGGGCTTTCGGTTCGACCCGGAAGACGGTAAGTTAGTTTCAATCGTCATCGCTTCTTTGGGAATCCCCCAAATCCCAGACCAAGTTCTCAGTACCTACGAGTTGGGGATTGAGGAAGTTGTCAGCAGCGGCCCCAACCGCTTGATTGTGTTTGAAGGTTCCGAGGAAAGGCTGAGGCAGCTTAGCGTGGGTTTGCTGGAGCGCGTCGGTTTGGGCCAAGCACCTTGGGAAAGAGACGAGGACGAGCAAGGCTATTATCCGAAACCTGTGGCTACAGAATATCAATTGGGCCCGGGCGTGCGGATACCAGCACCAGAAATGCGTAGCAAGGTAGCGGCGCCTGTGGTGGAGGAAGTTCCTTGGGATGAGGATTCGCAGTGGAACCGGCCGCCTGTACGACAGCCACAGCAGATGCGGGTGATGCAGCCTGAGCCGATCGACGATTATGATGAGTATGAAGAGGATAATTGGGGCGGCGAGGACGATTACGAGGACGATTACGAAGAAGAGAAGCAGTACAGTCGCCCTGAAGTTTCTCGCCCGAAGGAATCGGTTGTTGAGTACGAGTACGAGGATGATGTGGAGGCGGATGCTTGGGCTGACGATGAAGCACCGAAACCTTACAAGGCTCCTCGGGTGAATATCCCTGAGAAGACTAAGACTCCTGAGTACGAGGAAGAGTCTGGTTATTAGGATTCATCTATGTAAGATACTGTTAAATAACCCGCTGTTGCGGGTTTTATTTTGGCGATCGCTCTCATAGATATAATAAAAGTGCGATCGATAAGGTAAAAACCGTGACTCTAACTGCAACCGAATACAAATATGTGGAATTAGACGAGAAGAACGTTCCTCTCATCGCCGGAACCACAATGAAAGTTGTTGAATTAGTACAAGCTCATCTCGCTTATGGCTGGAGCCCAGCCGAGTTGCACCTCAACCACCGCTATTTGACAATGAGCCAAATTCATTCTGCTTTTGCTTATTATTGGGATCACAAACAAGAGCTGGATGCAGATATGCAGCGCCGGTTCGAGTATGCCGAAAAGTTGCGCTTAGAAGCGGGCGAATCTGCTTTGGCTAAGAAACTGCGAGCCCAGAGACTAATCAAATGAAAAAAGGTAGAGCTAAGAATTTTGCTTTCAAATTAATAACTTATGTAATTTTCCCAATATTTATATCTGTCGGTAGTGCTGAAATTGTCTTGCGAGTTGCGGGATACAAACCCTGGCAAATCGAAAATGTGGATATTGCCGTAGAACCGAAAGGAAACTTTTTCACCAAAGAATCGGAACTCGGATACAAGCATTTACCAGGAAAATTCAAGGTAACGCTTAACGGCAATTACTCATTTAATGCAACTCACCTCAATAATAGTTTAAGAATAACACATCCGCTCAACACTTACAATCAATCATCGAAGAAACCAGAAGTTTGGATATTTGGCTGTTCTTTTACCTACGGTTGGTCATTGAATGACAGCGAAACTTATGCGTGGTTGCTGCAAGAAAAATTACCCAAGTATGAAGTAGTTAATTTGGGGGTTAACGGCTACGGCACACTGCACTCGTTTATTCAATTTAAAGAAGCACTCAAACAAGGAAATAAACCAAAAATAGCGGTGATTGCTTATGCGGGATTTCACGATAGGCGCAATACTTTGTTAAGGGCGAGAAGCAAGCAGATGGCTGCTTGGAATAAACTCGGCATCCTGTTTCAGCCAGATGCGAGGCTGAATGGAAAAAATAATTTTACCTACAGTATGACAAAACTGGAATATCACGAGTGGCCGCTGATGCGAGTTTCGGCATTGGTGAATTTTCTGGAGGTTAATTACAATCAATTTGAGGAGAGATTGTATAAAAGTCACGATGTTTCTAAGGCAATTATTGAAGAGTTTAATCGTGTGGCTGAGGCTAATAATGTTAAGTTGGTTGTGGCGGGAATCAATGCTGGTTCTGCTAAGATGTTGCAGGAATTGAGTCAGGATGGAATTGCTACGGTGGATATTTCGGTTGATTTGAAAATACCAGGAAATAATAATTTGCCTCACGATATTCATCCGAGTGCGGTGGCGAATCGGCAATATGCGGATAAGTTGGATGGTTTTTTGCAAGGTGCTGTTTTGAAGTAATACCATTTTTTTAAAGTTATGAAAAACTTTCATAAAAAGGTAAATAAAATAATTACAAAGCCCAATTGCCCTGTATCTCTATCAAATCTTTAAAAAATGGTATGATCATAACAAAAATGGTTCGTAGTGTGGACTTTAGTCCGCAATAAGACAATACGGTTGACTTAAGACTATTTCTGCCCCGGAGATCCCCCTAAATCCCCCTTAAGAAGGGGGACTTTGAGAGCTTTCTTGTTCCCCCTTTTTCAAGGGGGGTTAGGGGGGATCGTCCTTAAGTAAACAGTATTGCGGAATAAGAGCGGACTAAAGTCCACACTACGAACCTTATACCATTTTTTTAAAGTTATGATAGAGTTTTATGAAAAGGTCAAGGAGATAATTATAATGTCCAACGGTCGTTTATCTCTATTGCATCTTGAGAAAAATGGTATGAGTTAACGAACCGCGAAGGCGCTAAGGGCGCGAAGGAAGAAAGAGGAAGTTTAGGAGTTATTTAGGTTTGCTAAACTGATGAGATTATTTGATTTTAAGTTGCATCGCAAGTTTCTGATTGATGGATTTTTTATATTTCTGTTGGTGTTGGCGACTGTTGCGATCAGTTCAATTTACGTGTCTAGCGAACATACTTTTTATTGGTGGGATTATGCGGGCTACAACACCGCTACAGTTAATACGGCTAATTTATTTCGAGACTCGCCAAATCAAGCATGGCGGGAAGTTATACAGTCACTATCTAAGGAAAAAAACCTGTTAATCACGCTGCCGTTAGTGCCATTTATTCGGTTGTTTGGTGAGTCTCGGCTGAGTTATATTCTTAGTGTTTCGCTGATTTATGTGCTGCCGTTTCGCTTGTTGCTGGGGGCAATTTCTGCACAGCTAATTCCAGTTTATCCGCGCCGGGTGTTTTGGTCAACGGTGTTGCTGAGTTTGTTGGTTCCGATGAGTTGGATACCGACTCTGCGGGGATATTTGGATACTGGGGGCTGCGTGTTTGTAGCTTTGGCGATTTGGGTTTATTTGCAGGATGTCAATCTCAAGTCTTGGTGGAGAATACCGTTAATTGGGTTTTTCCTGGCTGTGGCGATTCTGTTGCGGAGGCATTTTGCTTATAGTGCGATCGCATTTTTGGGTGCGGCGACTTTACAGGCTATCATTGAGTTTATTATACAATATAACAATCCCAAGTCAGTGATAATTTGTGATGGGGACGGGCTAGAAGCCCATCCCACAATTTATTTAGGGTTGGGGGTTCAAAGTATTCAAAACAAAGTTGATTCGGGGCGGGATGGGCTAGCAGCCCACCCCACAAATCCTTTAGGATTGCTAGATAAATTTATTCACAACGAAGCTGGGAATAATTTGTTTGAATCTGGTATCAAGTTGGGTTTGATTGCTGCAACTAGCTTGATTGTTTTAATGTTGGTTGCTGGAGATTTTACTCGCAGCGCTTTGACGGTTGACTACGGCAATTTGTATGCGGCTTGGAGTTTGCCTGTTAGTGATATTTTAATTCGTTATGCGTCTTTTTACGGTTTGGGAACTTGGCTGCTGGTACTGATTGGTTTTTCGGCGGGGATTGTGACGCGAATATTGGTTCCTGGGGCGGCTGTTTTTTTGTCGTTGTTTGGGGTTTTGTCGCTAGTTGAGTGGCTGTTGGTGTTGCGTTACGGATACTTGCACTATACAATTCATGTTACACCGATCGCACTTTTGGGATTATCCACATTTTTCTGGACAACTTGGCTGACACTCCGGGGAAAAGTCCGCTATTTGATGCTGGGGGCGGCTGGTTTGTACTTGATTGTGAATCTCGCTGTCGGGTTGATTCCTGTTAAGGCTGATTTGTCAAGGTTGTTTGTGAGTAATTTTGGGCCGTTAGTGCGATCGGACTACGGCGAAGTTGTAAGATTAGTTGGGTTTCTGCGAAAGCTAGCACAGAATCAGGAACCGATTTATGTTGTCGGTGCTTCTAACAGTTTTAATGCTAATATACTCAGGCAAGCCAACCGCAAAGTTGACCCGCCGGAGGATTGGTGGAAATTAAATACTATCGGGAGGCCGCAAATTGACTCCCGCGATACTTACCCGCTACCGGAGTTGTTACAGGCGCAATATGCGGCGGTTGCTACACCTTTTCAGCAGGTGTTACCGGGTGACGAGCAAGTTTTGCGATCGCACGAGCAAGATGTTGTTAAAGTTGTGTACGATGCTTTTACCCAAAACTGGGAGATTTCCCGAGATTTCGAGTTGCTACCTCAACAGTTTAAGCTGGAAAACAACGTGACTGTCAGCGTTTATCAAAGAGTACGGCCGACTTCTATACCGACAGCGGTTAGGACTTTGGAGAAGATGCAGCGGCAAATAGTCGATCGACCTGGTACGCAGTTAGATTGGATTAGTTTGGAGCAGTCTGTCTACACAAGTGCCAATTATTCAGTCAGTCGCAAATCGGGTAACTTATATAAAATTGTAACTCATCCCATTAAAAACGGCAAAGAGCTCGATCGATATTTTTTGTATTTGGGGGCGATTTCAGACAAAGTACAAGTTACCGGAAAACTCGCTTCTGCTGACCAACAATGTCCAGGAGTCGCCCTACGCTTGACTTTGTGGGACAAACAAGGTAAGTTGATAGACTCTGCGACAATGACGGATGCTGGAAAAAGTGCGATCGACTTAAATCTATCGGTTGGTGGTAAAAATCCCATATATTTGCTGCTTGAGGTATTGAGTAGCGGCAAACAGAATTTAACAAACCAATGTAAGCTAGAAATTAATAATCTATCCGTACACAACAATCCTAAATAATATCATCTTGGTTCGTAGTGAGGACTTTAGTCCTTCTTCCTTCATCAATAAAAAACTAGCATTCCTCGCTACGAACCCAATTACTTATGTGTACCCGAACAAGTTTAGCCATCAATGCAGAAACATCAAAAATCAAACAGGTATTTTAAGATATCTCTCTATACCTTCATCATCATCGGTTCCCTGATAGCAACAGGCTACATTTTCCCAATTGGCGGGAATTTCCCAGAAGTGCCGCCGATTCAATTCATGCTAAATCCTGAACTCTACAAAAACGACTATTACGTTCAGGAAATGGTGAAATTTAATCCAAGATACTACTATTACTATATCATCTATATTCTGGCAAACCTCGGAACAAGCATTCCCCTAGCGCATTTTATTTATCAATTCCTAGCCTTCGGTTCATTTATCCTAGCTTGCTATGCAATTATCAATATTTATACTAATTCCAAACTGTCCGCAGCAGCGATGGCTTTTTTATGTATAGCCGCTTCATTTACAGATATTGGTAACACGCTGATATTTTCCACAAAATCAGTACCCAGTACCTTCGCGATGGCCTTCGCAATCTGGGGGATTTATTTTAGTTTGCGCCAGAAATGGCTGAGGGGATATTTCTGTTTTGGGCTAGCTTGTCTGCTGCAATTGTTAGTAGGCTTGTTGCCGGGATTGATGATGCTTCCCGTTTTAGTGCTACAATCTGTAAGAGAGCGGCAGTTCAAAAAGTTGATTTGGGCGATCGTACTTTTAGCAGCAATGGCAAGTATAGTATATGTACCCATGTTATTGACAGGTACTACGAGCACTCAGGCTATCGACAATGCCGAGTTTGTCTTCATTCACGCCAAAGTTCGCAACCCCCACCACATTCTCCCCTCAAATTGGCCTGTCGGAAATTGGTTGAACTTTATCTGTTTCATCATTGGCGGTTTGCTGTACATTAAAAATACAAACTTACTGCCAAAATTAGACAAAGTTAATTTTTACATAATTGTTAGCACATCAATTGTTGCACTGCTGCTAAACTACATATTCGTCGAAGTTTACCCGCTGGCGTTTATTGCCAAACTACAACTAGCTAGAACCGTACCATTTACTCAATTAATTATATTTATCACTGTTTGTCTCAGCCTAGATGAGATTGACAAACAAAAACAAATACCTGTTACTTTGCTGGTTCTATCTCTTCTAACTTTGCCTTTTCGAGGTATCATTTTCTTAGGATTAGCCGTTTGGCAAATTAAAAATTATCCATTTCCCAAACGATACAATATTTGGTTATGGATTTTGGCAGCAGGAACGGTAATTTTTAGCATAACCTATCCGCTGACTGATTCCTGGGAAATAATCAGCGATAGAATCATGGGTATCCCAGTCTTTTTTTCAATTCTCGCATTTCCATTTATCCTACAACAGACATCATTTGCGACATCTATCAAACAAATTTTTACTCATATATTAGCTTTGCTAACTACTGCTACCTTAGTTTGCGGAGTTGCAGGAATTCTACCCAAACCTATATTAAACGTATTTCAAACAAGAGTCAATATCAATGCCGTTCCGAGAGACGAATTAAGCCTCTTAGCCGTGCGATTTTCGCAAACTAGCAGCCGCGACGCCCTGGTATTAATTCCACCATCAGTTACCAGCTTCCAGTTTTTCTCAAAAAGGGCGATTGTAGTCAATTTTAAGAACTTTCCTTTTACCGAAAAAGGCATCAAAGAGTGGAAAAACCGCATGGAAGCTATTTTAGGAGTTCCATTGAACTCGCAAATGATTTGGGGAGGAAGCGACTTATTCAGCCAGCGTAGCAGTGCAGATTTAGTCAAAGTCGCCCGAAACTATAAAGCCGATTATATCCTGACACGCAGCGATTGGCATCCAAACATTGACGGAGAAATAGTAGATAAACAAGGCAAATGGATAATCTTTAAAATCACCAATAAAACAGGTTCGTAGTGAGGACTTCAGTCCTTCTTAAAAATTAGGTTCGTAGTGAGGACTTCAGTCCTTCTTAAAAATGAGGTTCGTAGTGAGAACTTCAGTCCTTCTTAAAAATGAGGTTCGTAGTGAGGACTTCAGTCCTTCTTAAAAATGAGGTTCGTAGTGAGGACTTCAGTCCTTCTTAAAAATGAGGTTCGTAGTGAGGACTTCAGTCCTTCTTAAAAACCAGAGGACTAAAGTCCTTACTACAAACATCAATGATATATCTGCCGTTAAATATCAAAACCAGAATCATCAATAATTTCACAAATCTGCTTATCCACATAATCAGCAGCCACATTCCGCGCAATCAACTCAGCCAAAATCCCCAAAGAAATCAACTGTACCGACAGAATTGTACACAAAATTCCGAAAAATAACAACGGTCGATTCCCAATCGGCCCAAAGTGCATCCCCGCTAAATTCAGAAACCAAATCACAATCAAATAACTCAGTGAAAGAGTTCCCACCAAACCAAAACACAACCCCAATCCGCCAAACAAATGACCTGGTTTGTGCAAATACTGCGTAGTCGCCAACACCGTCAACAAATCAATAAATCCCCGCGCGTAGCGTTCCCAACCATAATTTGATTTACCATGTTTTCGCGGATGGTGTTCGACAACTACTTCGCCAATTTTAAACCCTAAATTGTTCGCTAAGGCCGGAATATAACGGTGCAATTCGCCGTACAATTTAATCGATTGCAAAACTTCCCGACGGTAAGCCTTAAAACCACAATTCATATCGTGCATTTTTACCCCTGTCAACAAACACGCAACAGCATTAAACAGGCGCGAAGGTAAGGTTTTAGAAACGGGGTCATTCCGTTGTTTGCGCCAACCGGAGACTAAATCAAATCCTAATTCTAAATGATCTAAAAATTTGGGAATTTCGGCTGGGTCGTCTTGTAAATCGGCATCAAGGGTAAATATAATTCTCCCGGCCGCATTGCGAAATCCCGCGGAAAGTGCGGAGGATTTGCCAAAATTGCGGCGCATTTTAATCGCTTTAATTCGTTGCGGAAATTGACTTGCTAAATCGGTAATTTCTCGCCAAGAATCATCGCGGCTACCATCGTCTATGAAAATCACTTCGTAACTTGCGATTCCTCTTTTCGACATGACGACGCTAATTTTTTCAAACAGTAATTTCAGGGTTGCTTCTTCATTGTGAACGGGAATTACGAAGCTGAGGTCTTTTTGCATAGCTAATTTTTTAATTGTTATTAATAACTCAATACGCTTGGGTTAAGACTGCTTATGCCCCGGAGATCCCCCTAAATCCCCCTTAAGAAGGGGGACTTTGAGTATTCTCTTGTTCCCCCCTTTTTAAGGGGGGCTAGGGGGGATCAGTCTTAACCCAACCGTCTTGATTGATTGTTTGGGAATTTCGTAAAGCTACCCAACTTTCGCGGTTGGTAAATGAAGCGTAAGCTGTCAATAGTTTATCGGTTGGCGATGTTTGAATGTATCCTCTCCAAGCTGCGGATTTGTAGGAATCGCCAAACAAGTTAACTAAGTCGGGGCGCGGAAATCCTGACATGGCGAAACCTCGAACTACATTTTCTTGGTTGAGAATGACAATACATTTTACATGATTTTCGGGGTCTCCTACCCAACCAATTACTCGGGCGGCTTTTGGTGCGAGTTTGGTAACAGTATCAAAATATCCTGGTACTCCATCTTTGGGGGCCCAGAGTAAATTTGGATCAATTTTTGTATCTAATGCTGCACAAAAGTTGTGTTTTTTGATGTCTCGATTGAATGGTACTAAGTTGTTAGTTTTTAAGGCGTCGATTAATCCGACAAAGGCGGCGGGTTTGTTCCCGACTCTTTCTTTAATTAGGGTGATGTCGGTGATACCTAATTGCAAGGAAAGTCCTACTAACGGTTGATAGGTTGCTCTACGGGCGATCGCCCTTGCAGTTTCGCCACCCACCCCGTACATTAAAATGACGGCGACTGTCACGACTGCAAACAGCGGTGTCAGCCAGCGTCCTTGAATTCTCGGTATCGGTTGCAACTCCCGCACAGCAAGCACTATGAGGATAATTGTACTCATCCAAAACAAGGCTGGGAGTGTGGCGTAGCGGGAAGCGGTGGCCTGTTCGACTCCAAATCCCGATCGACTAACTGCGGCCATTAACGCCGTTTGCAGGGTGTACAATTGGATGGACAGCCAAGGCAGCCAATTTGGGCGATTTCCTACAGGATAGCCAAGCTGCACAGCCTTTTTTGCCAATAGCCAATAACCGACAAAACCCGTCACAGCAATCAAGCCAATTATACCAATAGTTGACGCAATAATAATATTTTCGCTAAAAATCCCACCGAGATAAATCGGAATATATTCGAGAGTTTTCAGCGGATTAATTTTAGTTAAAGAAGGATGATTGGACGGAGTTTTATAAGTTAAAAAATACAGACCAATCACCGCAATCGAAGCAGCAAAATACAAATAAGTTATCCGCCGAGGAAACCGCAGGACAATCGCCGCCCCACATAAAATCGGCCACAAACCCAAAGGAGTGCTGTAACTAATGCAGCCTAAAATGCCAAAAACAATACTACCAATTACCCAACCATTCCGTAGGGGCGGTGCCCCCGTGCCCGCCCCCAGTTGGGAATCAATATCTAGAGGCTCAGCCTCTCTCTTATTTAACAAAATTGTCACATAGGATTGCAAACAAAATATCGAACAAATCACAAATAAATTAGCAATTATCCAGTGAACGCCACTGAATCCCCGCATCCAGTTGTGCGCCGCCGCCGGAGTAAAATTGAAAATAGAAATACAAATAATAACTGAGATAAATTGTAGCGGAAAACGTCTCAGATTCAACGGCAGCAAAGCAATTAATACGTAGCATTGAATCAAAGCCAAAAACCAAGCAGTCAAACACAAACCAATATTTGAACCTTGGGTAACAATGATATTCAAGGCATAGATAATCGCCGGAATAAACACAAAATGCTCGTTAGCCCGAAATATCCAATTAAAAGGATTTGTAGCAAAACCATCTACTGAATAAAAATTCCACGTCATCCACCAATAATCAAAATTAGACAAGTCTCCCGCTTGGGATATCAAGTACAAAATATATGATGCTGGTATCAGAATTCCGAACACCGATGCTGCAATTAAAATAGATTGTTGCTTGACTTTCATGTATTCCGGGGGATATTTTTAATCTATCGGGCTGGTTTTGCTCAATACGGTTTAGTTAAGCCCGATCCCCCCTAACCCCCCTTAAGAAAGGGGGGAACAAGAAAGCTTTCAAAGTCCCCCTTCTTAAGGGGCATTTAGGGGGATCTCCGGGGAATAAACAGCACCCCAAAGGTACAAACTAAACACAGTAAAGCACATAACAGACAATATCTCGAACAAAACCCGCCCTCATATTTCCTCAATTTTTCATTTCAATTCTCTCACCAGCATTTGTCTGAGCCCTTGCCGCCAGTGGGGAGGATAGCTTCCCAGAAGTCCTGATATTTTTGTGGTTGAGAGGACAGAAAAAGCGGGACGTTTTGCGGGTGTGGGATATTCGGCGGTGGTGATGGGAATTACGCGCTGGATTTTGAGGGGAAAGCCGAGTTTCTCTGCTTCTTCAAAAATGGCGATCGCAAAATCGTACCAACTACAAACACCGCTGTTAGTATACTGGTAAGTCCCAAAACTTTCTAGCCCAAGCACAGGGATGATTTGGGCAGTTGCAGCACCTAAATCTGCCGTCCAAGTTGGACTTCCGATTTGATCTGCTACTACTCGAATTTCTTCCCTTTCCTTTCCCAACCTCAGCATGGTTTTGACAAAGTTGCCTTTTCCGCCGTTACCGTAAACCCAGGCGGTTCTAATAATAATATGTCGGTTTCCCGCTTTTCTAATTGCTTCCTCCCCAGCTAACTTGGATTTGCCGTAAGTTCCCAAGGGATTTGTAGCATCTGTTTCGAGATAAGCCGAACCGCTGCTACCGTCAAATACGTAATCAGTGGAAAAGTGGATTAAACTTGCGCCCAGTTTGTCGCATTCTTGTGCGAGAATTCCCGGTGCGATACCATTGACTGCGTGCGCTAAGTCTGCTTCGTTTTCAGCTTTGTCCACCGCAGTGTAAGCGCCGGCATTCACGACTACATCCGGTTTAATGTCAGCCATTGCTTGACGGATGGTTTCGGGTTGGGATAAATCTACGGAAGTGCGATCGACTGCAATGACCTCTCCCACAGATAATAAGATGGGCTGCAATTCTTGAGCTAGCTGTCCGCTGCCGCCTGCGAGTAAAATTTTCATTATTAAAACACTTGAGCTCTTTTCAACGTTTGTCCAGCTTTGTCTTTAGGTGATAAAATTGGATCGGCACCATCTAGCGGCCAGGCGATCGCCAAATCAGGATCATTCCATACAATACACCGCTCGTGTCCCGGTGCATAGTAGTCTGTAGTTTTGTACAAAACCTCAGCAATGTCTGATACTACTAAAAAACCGTGAGCAAATCCCGCCGGTACCCAGAGTTGCTGCTTATTTTCTGCACTCAGAAAACAGCCCACCCACTGTCCGAAAGTCGGCGAATTTTTTCTAATATCCACCGCCACATCATATATTTCCCCTGCAACAACCCGCAGCAATTTACCTTGAGGCTGCTGCATTTGGTAGTGCAAACCGCGCAGCACATTTTTAGAAGACTTGGAATGATTGTCTTGCACAAATTCTGCCGTCACGCCCGTTTTTTCTACAAAAGCTTGGTGATTAAAACTCTCAAAAAAGAAACCGCGATCGTCTCCAAAAATTTTTGGCTCAATAATCAGAACGTCCGGTATTTCAGTAGATATAACATTCATAGTTGGCTGTGACAGTGATAAACTCATACTTAGTCTATGCTATCTTACTATGAAAACTGACACATATCTCAAAAAATTGTATGCCAACCGCTTTGATTCCCGACAAATGCAAGCCAAGGTGGCACTCTGGAAAGTTTTGATTGACGAATTTTTACAAAATTATGTTCCTTCAAAATCAGCGATTTTAGATATTGGCGGGGGCTACTGCGAGTTTATCAATCACATTCGGGCGGGAGAAAAATGTTTAATTGACCTCAATCCCGATTCTAAGTTATTTGCTAATACTGATGTGAAAGTGCTGAATATAGATGTGCTTAATTTAGACAATAATACTGCTTTCAATAAAAAGTTCGATCGCATTTTCATCTCTAACTTTTTTGAACACCTCCGCAACAAAGAGGAACTTGTCGAAATTATCTCGTTTTGCTTTGATGCGCTGAAGCCTAGCGGCTCACTTTTGGTAATTCAGCCTAATTTCAAATACTCTTACAAGGAATACTACGATTTTATCGACCATCAATTACCCATTACGCACTTATCTCTACAAGAGCTTTTACAAACTGTGGGATTTAAAATTGATGTCATGATACCGAGGTTTTTGCCGTTTTCGACGAAAGGGCGGCCGGCCTCGCCTTTGTTGTTAAAGGTTTATTTGAAATTGCCTTTTTTGTGGCGGTTTTTGGGCGGGCAAATGTTTGTTAAAGCATCGAAGTTATAAGTTAGAAACGATGTTCGAGTCGGCGGTTGAAACCGCAACTATACAAACAAAGTCCGCCTGCGCGGACTGAATAAGAAAGATAAACCTTTAAGAGTCGGCGGTTGAAACCGATCCTACACAAACGAAGTCCGGATGGTGCGCGGACTGGAATAAAATAGCTCATTTTAATAATTCATCGACGGGAATGCTAAAACCAGGCAAAACAATTTGACTGCTAACAACTTCCCCAGCAATAAAGATGATTCTGAATTGTTTTGTGACTACAACAATCCATTGGCTTTCTGGATATACCAGCCAAACTTCCTCACTTCCCGATTCTAAATATTCCGTAGCTTTAGCGATTACATCTTCAGCCAAATCAGTTGGTAAAACAATTTCAGCACATAAAGGAAAGCTTTGCGGCAGCACTTTGAGATTGCCAAATTGTGCGGCTAATTCCGAGGGAAGGTAAGCAACATCAGGATAGCGTCCCTGCTGGTTTGTCCGACAGGGAACATCCGTATAAACCTCTCCTCCCTGTCCGCTAGAGTCTTTGTAGTTTCTCCAAGAAAAGTAAAGGTTTCCTTGTACCTTGCTATGCTTGAGAGTCATACCATTTTTCTCCAATAATTCGCCATCAACCCACTCTTGAAGATCCGGTGGATTTTCCATCCATGCTTCTAGAGAGTAGGTTTTTGAGGCCGGGGCGACAACTGTAGAAGTTAGCATTTTTTCGGTTCTCCGTGTCGAACTTTTTTCTATGATATCAGATACGATCGCCCTTTATGCCTGTCACATCCAAGTGTTATCATAAAAACAACGAAGCATCAAGCATTTCAGGCTTTGGGCTATGAAGGTAAAGCTGCTATAAAAGGATCAGTTTGAGGACAAAAATGATGACACAAACTAAATCATCCGCCGCCCTTGCAGTCAATATTCCGCCAACACTAACACTCATCGTTACCCGCGAACAGTTCGTCGAATTGGCGATCGCAAATCGGGATGTACAATTAGAATGGACAGCCACAGGAGAATTAATCCTAAACCCGCCCACCGGAGGCGAGATAGGAAAAATTAACTCCGATATCAGCGGACAAATCTGGTTGTGGAACCGCCAGACTCAACTCGGTGTAGCATTTAGTTCTTCAACTGGTTTTACGCTACCAAATAGGGCTATTCGCTCTCCTGATGTGTCTTGGGTGTGTCAACCAAGGTGGGATGCACTCACCTCAGAACAAAGAGCAGGTTTTGCTCCTCTTGCGCCTGATTTCGTGGTGGAACTTTGTTCTGAAACTGATAGAATGAAGCCGCTGCGAGATAAAATGAAAGAATACATGGAAAACCAGGTGCGTTTAGGTTGGTTGATCGATCGCAAAAACCGCAAGGTGGAGATTTACAGGCTAAATCAGGAAGTCGAAGTGCTGGATAATCCTGCAACTTTGTCAGGTGAAGATGTTTTGCCAGGGTTTATCTTGGATTTGAGGGAAGTTTGGGCGTAAAGTGCGATCGGCCGCAATATTTTTGCGGATATAGTTTATTCGATATCTCCCATTCTATCGTATATAATAAACCAAATTTGTAGGGGCGGGTTCGCCAACCATATCTGATAAAAATGAATAATTTCATAAACCCGCCCCCACCCAACAGACAATCAAAATGTACCATAAATTTATTGGTAAAATGTTGATATAAATAATCACGGGGATGCGGTGGGTTTATGAGATTATTTGTAGGTTTCATAGATGGTTTGTGAACCTGCCCCTACCCAAATAAGGAAGAAACTTAGGCAGAAACCGGGTTTTTTCGACAATATACGCCGCAGTCTTAAATCTGTGAAAAACCCGGTTTCTTTAGTATCTATCACATCTCTACAAATCGGTGTCGCACACCGCCCCTAAACCTTTAAGCGTAGCCTTCTCAGCATCCGTCAAACCCGTAACACCCGTGATATTCATAGCCTCATAAGGTCTTTCGCCTATCAGCGTTTTGAGGCACTCACCAGTCTTGACATCCCAAATCTTAATTGTCTCATCGCTACTGCAACTAGCAAGTATTTTACTATCTGGACTGAAGGAAACAGATCGTGCCGAATTAGTATGACCTTGCAAGATTTTCAAACATTCACCTGTGCGAACATCCAATAATCTTACGGTTTGGTCATAACTAGCACTGGCAATAGTTTTACCATCAGGACTGAAGGCAACTGAATTTAAGTAATATGTATGACCTTGCAAAGTTTTCAACAATGTATTTTTGGTGATGTCCCACAGTTTTATCTTACAATCAGAGCTACTGCTGATAAGCGTCTTTCCGTCTGGACTGAAAGCAATTGCACGCACAAAATCTAGATCAGTATAAAAAGTTTGTAAACATTCACCTGTATAAATATTCCATAGCTTTACAGTCTTGTCATCACTGCCACTAGCAATGGTCGTACCGTCGGGACTAATTGCTACTGACCATATCCAGTCTGCGTGTCCTTCTAAGGTTTTTAAACATTCTCCAGTGTGAGTATCCCATAGTTTGATAGTTGGATCGGCACTGCCACTAGCAATTGTTTTACCATCAGGTGCGAACGCGACAGAACTTACCCCACAGTGATGTCCTTGTAAAGTTTGGAGACATTTTCCTGTCTTAATATCCCATAGCTTAACTGTTTTGTCATAACTACCACTGGCTACAATTTTACCGTCGGCACTAATTGCCACTTCATTTACTCGACTGGTATGTTCTCTTAACGTTTTTATACATTCCCCAGTACGCATATCCCATACTTTTACTGTCTGGTCTTCATTGCCACTAGCTAAAATTTGACCGTCAGCACTAATTTTTACTGAACGTACAGCACTAATATAGCCCTGCCAAACTCTCAAACATTCCCCAGTGTTAATATTCCACAATCTGGCTGTTTGGTCATCGCTACCACTGACTAAAGTTGTACTTTCAGGATTAATGGCTACTCCTCGTACCCAGTCAGTATGTCCTAGTAAGGTTTTCAAGCACTCCCCAGTATGAATATCCCATACTTTAACTGTTAGGTCATCACTACTCGTAACAATGATTTTACTGTCACGACTAACCGCAATCGATCTTATCCTCCCAGTGTGTGCTTGTAAGGTTTTAAAACATTGTCCAGTTTGCATATCCCATAATTTCACTGTTCGATCGAGACTGCCACTAGCTAGGATTGTACTCTCATGATTGATTGCTACTGATTGTACTGAATCTGTATGCCCTTCCAAAGTTTTGAGGCATTCTCCTGTGCTGATATCCCATAGTTTCATAGTTGTATCGTCGCTACAACTCAGTATGATCTTACTGTCACCACTAATGACAACCTCCCGTACCCAGCCAGTATGTCCAAGTAAAGTTTTTAAGCATTTGCCAGTACGAATATCCCATAGCTTTACCGTCTGATCTGCACTAGCACTGGCTAGTATTGTACCCTCATAATTGATTGCTACTGAATATACTCGCTTGGTATGACCTTGTAAAGTTTTGAGGCATTCTCCTGTACGGATATCCCATATTTTCACTGTTTGATCGTAGCTACCACTAGCCAAGATTGTACAGTCTGAATTGAAGACTACTGACCGCACCCAATCTGTATGTCCTTTACAAGTCAAAATTTGCTTACCATCTTTAACTTGCCACAATCTAATTTCACAACTAGCATCACCTGTCGCAAATAGTTTTCCATCTAAACTAAATGCTACTGTAAAGACCGAGCCGAAAGCTTTGATAAAAGCAGAATCACTCAAATTCGCCTCAGTAAAATTGACACGCCGCAAACTAGCATCTGAAAAATCAGCACCTTTAATTACAGCCCGCGATAAATCTCTCCCTTCTAAAGCAGCGCTATCAACCTTCACCAATACCGTCGCCACATTCCCCCCGATATAACCAATTTCTGCCTCAGTTTTACCTTTAGTAGCTTCCAAAATTTCCAATAAGCGAGACTTGACCTCATCAACAAACTCATTTTTTGAAAGCATCGGCACTAGCAAATCTATCACCGCTTTCGTCAAAAGTTCCCGCCCAAAACTGTTGCGAATCCGCGCTAAAGTTTCACCAACAAAACCCTTCAAAGCCGGAATCGGCACAACTTCACCTACATTGTCCACCTGACGGCTAAAATACCCAGACCAAGTATAATCCACCGAATCAACAGAACTATCCAAATACAATTGTGCCTGAGACAACTCCGTAAAATCAGCAGGCAAAACTCCCAACTCAGCCGCCAACTTATACGCTACAAAAAACTCCAAAAGTGAGCGATGAGCCGGAGAATAATCGCCCTCAGCATTGCGAATCAGCATCGTTTGACCCATCATATCGTAATGCCAGTGGTCTAAATTCTTTTCCTCTTGAACCACAGCACCGAACAAGCGGCGAATCCTGTCGGGAAACAGCCTATAATTCAAACTCATCTGGTCATTTGAGAGCATTTCCCAGGAGAGTTCGCACAGGAAAAATAGTTTATCTGCCAGCGATGTAAATGTCCTTTCAGCCTTAATATCCCGCTCCATTTTCCGGCGCACCGCATACAGATATACCCGCGACATATCCACAGGTTTACCAGCTTGAATATCCGGCAATGCTTCTAATATCAATTCCGCCATCACCGGTCTGCACGCCAAATCCAATAACTGCGGATTGTTCATCACCTGTGTCACAGTTTTGGCATCGGCTTCGTGAGACAATACCTGACGGATTTGGTCGTCGTTAAATGCTGCTAATTCCAACACTTCAAACTGCGGCGTTTCTCCGCTGAGATTGGCAGTCGAGGCTTTTAATTCCGCATTCAATAAAGCGCGTCCTTCCTTGGCTTCGGGAAAGTGTTCTGTGCGACAGGTTAAGATGACTTTCGCACCGGGAGCAATCACTTTTGCTAGTTCCCAGAAGTTATTAATCATTTGTTGCCGATCGCACTTCGCGGCCATTTCATCAAATCCGTCAAAAATCAACAGCAACTTACCCATCCGATTCAGTTGATCAAACACCTCACTATTCAGCCGAATATTGTGCTGAGTAAAAAAGAAACCCGCCAAAACATTCTCCACGTTGAGCGCCTTCGCATAGTCGCGCAAAGTGATAATTAAAGGCAACCGAGGCCGTTGAGTTCCTTTGTCCTTAGCCTGTTGATATGCCTGCAAAGCCGTCCAAGCGTAGTGAAAAGCAAACCAAGTTTTCCCCGTCCCGAATTCGCCCAAAACAGAAATATGTTCCTTCGCCGGATCGTCCATCCACAAATCGATATAACCATCAATCCAGCCATCCTCTTCGCCGTAATAACTCGCATCAATTTGTCGCTTGTTAACCGAATCTAACTCAGCTTTCGTACAACCCAGAGGCACGTATTTGCCATCGATTTTGCGGCGCTTAACTTCATTTTCCAACCATTCGATATAACTGCTAAAATCAGCATCAACATCAATCAGTTCGTCAAAGGTATAACAATCGAGATGCCGATTTTCCGGCTGGTCAACTTTCTTTCGCGCTGCTTTGGAAATCCGCCGCGCCGTCACCAGCCAACCTTCATCGGTTTTTTGCGCTGCTACCGACTCTCCCAGGGCCTCAACATCTTGAATTTGCGCTTCTCCGGCGATGCCGCGAATCAAAATGCGATCGAATCTGCCCCGCCTCACCGGAATTTGAATAATCCATTCAAAATAGTTATCTTCCCAAACTTGATACGGCTCAAAATCGTAGCCCAATATTTCAAACCAGCCGCGCATTTGCTGCGCCAAAGCAAACCCTTGGGATTTTCCAGCAGTTTCATTTCCTGCTGGTAAAGCCGGATTATTTTCAACTGCCAATCGCGCCATTTCGGTGCGAATTCCTTCTAAAGTTGGGAGTCGATCGAGTCTTTCTTGAACTGCTATAATTTGTTTGTGTACTGAATTAATCTGATTGCTAACTAAAATTTCTTTGGGATTGCGGGTGTTCTTGGTGACAGCGATAAAAACTGCTGAAAAAGCAGCAAACTCGCGCCGAATGTCAATCCCTAAATCTTTAATTTCATCTCCCAAAGCGTAGGCATCGAGAAATTTTTCGCCTCCTTCGATTAAAATAGCCGGAGAATTGCGATCGAATGCTTCGCGAAAAGCTTGTTTAATTTCTTTTTGCCGGAACAGTTCTAATATTGGCTTAGGTTTACCGACGCCGTATTCTACTAATGTGTAAGCGTAAACGCTGCTGAAGTCTGGTAGCGGATGTTCGGGGTTGAGGTTAAATTTTTTGAGTAATTTGATGACCGTTTCGTTGCGATCGAGTTTATCTTTAATTAAAGGCTGGGCGATACTGGTAATGGCGCTGATAATTGCATCGATATTTGGTATAATCATGCTGGGATTTTGAGGTAGTTGGTGGGAGAAGCAAGAGATGAGACGGCGGTTGAAACCGCACCTACACAAACAAATTCCGCCTCCGCGGAATGAAGAAAATAAGATAATTTCAACTGTCCGGTCTTCTTCAACCCGCGGAGGCGGGTTTTGCCTGTATAGACGCGGTTTCAACCGCCTGGTATTCTTAACATCAGCATCCCCGCATTAGTTTCCGCAAGTCCTGTTTAAGCAAAGTGCGATCGCCCTTCGAGGGCTTCGCTAACGCACTGCTCACAATTCCTCATTTTCTAAATATTCATCTAAAATCGCTTCCAAATCTCGCACCCCATGCAATACTCGCAAAATTTCGACACCTGTTTCCTCGGCTCGATAGAATATCAGATAGCGTTTAAATCCTCTGATTTGATATTGTCGAATATTTGCAAGTCTGGGATTATAAAATTGACTCATTTTTCCCAGTCCTGGCATCTTACCTAAGAGCTTAAATGTCTCATCTGCTGCTACCAAAAACTGTTCTGCTACCTCCAGATTATCTTGAGCCATGTCAGTAGCGTGCTCAATTAAGTCTTTGATAACAATTGAGCGTTTGTGAATTTCAGTCATTAGTATAACTTTACTTTTGAGCGACGTTGTTATGTACAGTCTGCCGAATATTTTCCCAGTCTATGTCAGTCATCGGAGTCGCTTCACCAGAATCCAAAGCTTCTAATAAAAGTTCTTCGACACGTTCTTTAGCGGTTTTACGCTTTTGTTCATGAACAATCAGCTCCAAAATATAATCGCTGATATTATTATAATTGCCACTAGCTACTTGTTTTTCGAGATAGGCTTTTACGGAATCAGGCAAGGAAATATTGATGGTGCTCATAAATTTGAATCCTTGGCTTGCAAGCTTCTATTTATTGATTTTATCACAAATAAGGGCGATCGCACTTTCTCCCCAAAGCCAAAGTGCGATCGCCCTTCAATTTACCTTTTACCAAATATTTAACTCATTCACAAATAAACGGTTAGTCCTGCGTCTTCAGCAAAACCGCGCTATGTCCAGCATAGGCGTCATAGATGCGTTCCACATGACTGGAAAACGTGTTAACCGGCAACTCCGAGGGCAGATACCACTGGATTTCGTCTGCTTCTTCCGTGGTACGCAGGCTACCCCCGACGACTTCACAGCGGAAGGTAAACACCAAGTCCGATCGCGATGGTATAGCATAAATGCCGATCGCAGCTATCACCTTGACCAGCAAACCCACCTCCTCTTGTACCTCACGGACAACCGCAGCCCACGGAGTTTCCGCAGCCTCAACCCTACCACCAGGCAAGTTCCAAGCGTCCCTATCGGTGCGATGGCACAGCAGTACCTTGCCACCGTTGTCAATAATTATCGCAAAAGTACCAAGGGTGTGCATGGTTGACAAGCCTAATTTTTCTAATGAGTAGCGAAGCGACTCAAGCTTACGCTTCCCGCCCATATTTTCAATCATCGTAGACATCCTGCACATCTTGGGTTTCGCCAAGATTGAGGAGTGGAGTCCGCGCCTCCCCTCGCCCATTAGCGGTGAGATTATGCGGATTTTGACTCGCTATTTTGCTGAGTAGGCGTTGAGCTCGATCGCACTTTTATCAAGATTTTGTCGAGATTTTGTTGATAAGTGCGATCGGCTGTCTGCAATTCTTCATCTTCTAAACTTGGATAAATCCTCTAAAAAATACACGGATAGATATTACAAATTCAAACATTATGTAGGGAAAAGGCAGTGCCGTTTCCCGACCGCAGAATAAAGGGTTTTATTACCAAATTCCACAAAACATCTGCGCTGCCAAAAATCCCTACAAAATCGAACTTAAAACCACCTCATTAGCCGCAATCCAATCATAAATATCCTGCAAAGCTGCCTCCGGCCCAATCATAGGCTGCCATCCAGTCTTCTCCATCACCCTAGAAGAATCAGTGATAAAAATCGGAATATCCCCCGCGCGTTCCTCCAAAACCGGATTAATTGAAATAGATTTACCCGAAATCTTGCGGCACAAATCAGTTGTTTCAACTAAAGAAAGACTGTTGCTCACACCGCCGCCTACATTAAAAACTTCGCCGTCAAATTCAGCAAAATGTTCTAACTGATAATTAACTAATCTCAACAAATCTTCAACGTGCAGCAAATCTCTAACTTGCTTCCCACTGCCACCAAAACCAATATAACTTAGCGACTTTTGAAAATAGTGAGCCGCCACCCACAAACCGCAAACTCCCTGATCGACTTTACCCATTTGCCAAGCACCGGTAATTAACCCGCAGCGGTTAATAATTGCCTGCACGTTGTATGCTTCTCTGTATTCCTCAATCAGCAATTCCGATGCTAATTTGGTGGCTCCGTAAAGCGAACGGTGTCCTTTTAACGGGAAGTCTTCTGATATGCCTAGCTCTGAGATACCGGGTAATGTTTGTTCTGGGGCGATCGCAAATCTATCATCCAACTCCAACAGCTTAACAGATTTCACGCTTGCGATCGGATAAACCCGGCTCGTAGACAAAAACAGCAAACTCGCACCAGTCTGTCTCGCCAACTCCAAAACATTCACAGTACCCAACAAATTCGTCTGCAAAACGTACTGAGGCGAACTAAAACCCGCCAGCACAGAAGGTTCCGCAGCGCAATCGATAATACAATCAGCATTCAGCGCCACCGGATCTAAATCAGCCGCCGTGCGAATATCCCCATAAACAAACTGAATCCCGCAACTTTTAAGCCTCGGAATATTCAATTCTGAGCCCCGGCGGCGCAGATTATCCAAACAAATGATTTGCCATTCTGGGTGAAGTTTCTTCAGGCCAATTGCCAAACAACTGCCGATAAAACCCGCACCGCCCACAATTAAAATTCTTTCAGGCATTAACTCAACTTTCTTATTTGATAACTATTCTGGTTCAATTCCCAAAGCCCGCAACTGATTAGCTAAACGCTCGGCTCGCTCTTGGGCTTGTGCAAGTTGCTCTTGGGCTTGTGCAGCTTGTTGCTGTGCTTGCAGTGCAGCTTCTTCTGGTGTACAAACTAACTCACCGTCTGGGGTAAAATAACGCAATTTCCCATCATGAATTCCCAGATATAATTCTAGTACCTCACTCCACAATCTACCAAATTCATTGGCAACAATAGCTTGATATTCTTGACCGATTAGACGAAAACCGCTAAACTCTAAATCTTGAGGATCGAACCAAAAGTATTCGGGTGTTCTAAACCGATTTTGATATAATACCTTTTTTTCGTTGCGATCGACTCTGGCGGTAGAATCCGAGAGCAATTCGATAATTATATCGGGGTATCTCCCGTCTTCTTCCCAAACTACCCAAGAACGGCGCGGACGTTTTTCTGTGTTTGTTATCAGAAAAAAATCTGGGCCGCGAAAATCCCGATTCCGCAATTGTTGCTGGCTGTAATAAACTGTCAGGTTTGCTCCCACAAAAAAGTCGTTTCGTTCGCGCCATTGCCATTCCAAGCAGGCAACTAATAATGCTAACTGAATATAATGTAGGGAACTTTCCATTTCTGGCTCATCACTTTCAAGTTGAGTGGCATCTGGCATCAATCTTGCCATTTCTGGGGCTGTCAAAACCATGACTTAATCCTCCAAATAAAGTATCAATGGCTGCGGTACTAAAATCATTAGTCATCATTCCTTAATAGTCAGAACTTCAGTCTTTGACTTTGGTAATAAATCTAATTTTAACTCATTCATCTTTCTAGTCCGGTGGTAGTCGCCGCGAGAGAGATGTTTTTCGAGCCAGACATACAAGACAATAAATAGATATCGGCTGCCCATCTCTTTGATTTTTAGCTTAGAAATACCAGCAGTTCGATTGTACCATCTCAGAGGAATGACCGTATAGGAAAAACCCCGGACAATTGCTTTTAAAGGCAATTCCACAGTCAAATTAAAATGATGACTCAAAATCGGCTGCACGCCTTCAATTACTTCTCGGCGGTAGAGTTTAAAAGCATTGGTAATATCGCTGTATGGTAAGCCGAAGATAGTTTTGACAAACCAGTTTGCTAAGCGGTTAATTGCTAATTTGTGGATGGGATAATCAACGACAAAGCCGCCTTTAATAAATCGGGAACCGAAAACGCAGTCATATCCTGCTTGCAATTTGCGGTATCCTGCTACCAAATCTACGGGATCGTCGGAAGCATCCGCCATCACAATCGCCACCGCATCGCCGTCAAATTCCGCCAAACCCCGGCGCACGGCAAATCCGAAACCGTTGGGAGGTTGATTGTTGATGTATCTAACTGTGGGGAAAGTCTCTGACAATTCCTGGCAAATGTCAACGGTTTTATCCGTGCTATTGTCATTCACAATCAAGATTTCGTGCCCAATCCCTTCTAAATCTAGCGTTTTGGCTAAAGCCCGCACAGTAGCATACAAACAGCCCTCCTCGTTGTGGGCTGGTATAATCACCGAAATTTTCACTCTTCATCCTCCGCGCAACTGGACAAACTGGTTGTCAACAGGATTATACACCCAAGCTTTGATTGTTGTTTCGCCAACGGCCAAATCACTACCCCACACCTCAACCGCCCACCTGGAATTATTGTACAACTGCGATTTCAAAGTCTTAGCAATATCGGGACTATCCAGATTCACATAAGCGTTAGCGAAAAAAGATTGTTTGTCACCGACAGATAGCAGTACGATATGCGGCTGTTTTTTATGCTGCGGGAAAACCGCCCAACCAGCAATTTTTGTCTGACCACTCAACGATTTGTCACCGGTTTGAGGTTTGTCTAAATAACCGTGAACTTTCTCGCTCTTAGAAACAAACTCTACATTTTTCGCAAACTTTCTCCAACCTATTTTACTCAGAATAGCAGCACCATCTCTCACCAACCAAGTTTTTTTACTCAAGACCCTCAAACAGCTTTCGGGTGAATTCTTGAAAAACTCCGACGGTTCGAGATAGTCCATTAACTGTAAACAATCTTGAGCGCCTTGTTTGTAAATTAGTGCCGAGCTAGTTTGGGCAATTGCCTGCTGAGAGTTAACAATAATTATTCCAATTAACAACCCTGCAATTGCCCGATAAATAAACGTATAGTTCCATTTTAACTTTGTTTTAATTTCTCGTATAAACAACTGTCCAAGCTGAACCAAAGCAATTAACAGCAAAATAGAATTAGTCGTATATCTCGAAGATTCGATCGCCTGAATCGACCCAAATTCCGCCCTACCCACCGTAATAAACAAAGCTGACAAAACCGAAAACAAACCTATTGACAGCCACGGCAAAGCCTGATAAAGCCATCCCAGAGGACTTGTGGGAGGGGCATCTTGCTCGTCCCCACCCAATTCTAAATCTGTTGATAAAATCTTCTTCCCAAAGTGCCATCCAAAAAACACAAAACTACCAAATATTACCAATCCGACTAACGCCGAAATTCCCGGCAATCTAACAATTGGCGAACCCAATAAACTCAAAAAATAATCAATCACCACCAGCGGTTTACTCAACAATGAAATAATACTTGTTTTCCTGCCGGGATGATAATCAATTGAATAAATAGCACAAGTTGCAGTAAACAACAACATCCATATAATTAATCTGCTTTTTTTCTGTACTCGATTCCCCTCCACAGCCACCACAGCCGGAATCACCGCCAACCAAGACAGCAAGCCTTGAGCTAGGGAAAAACTCGCAATAAAACAGAATGTAGCAGCAAGAATAATCCTAATTTTAGGTAATAACTTGTGAGTTGAAACCAGCGCGTAAACCGCAGCCACAAAACATAAATTTACGAAAAACCATGCTAACTGAAATCCCCAAAGCCAGTTTTCATGCTGAACTAGGGAGAACAACAAAATACAAGTTAAAATATTAGCTAAATGCCATAAATTATCCCCATTATTACAGTTTTTTGTAGAGGTGCTGCCCCCGTGCCCGCCCTCTTGATGGCCTCGATGCCCGAAATCTGCTGTAACCTGCATCGAGGATAACTTGTACATAGTCATAAAAGTTATCGCCGCCAAACCGATGCTGAGACACAACTGATAATTAATATTCCATTGGGATGCAAAAACCAGCACCGAAATAATTAACTTCGGAAACACTATCCGGTGGTTGCTGTGCAAAGCCCAGAAATCGTTAAACGTAACACTTCCTTGGGCGATTTTTTCAAACAGGCTAGCTAACCTCCACTCGTCATCGATGGGAACGTTAACGCTAAAATTGGCTACAAACCCGATTAACAGGACAACTGGGATCAGATATAGCGTAAATAAAACTGTTTTTTTCATGAATGTGCGATCGCACCAATTGCCACGACCATTTTATATCAAATGTATATACTTTTGTCATTGCACGACGAGAGAGCAATCACAGGGGTTCGACTTTCGTCCTCATAGTTTGAGCAAATAAGGACTAAAGTCCTCACTACAAACCTGCCATCAAGTTTGTAGTGAGGACTTTAGTCCTGTTCAATTCGGTTCACCAACTACTTAACAGTCTTGAACGTATCCAGCTTGCCAGTAAATCGGTTGATAAACATCTGCAAAACAGTCCGCTTGCCGATATTAATATTAGAGCTTACGGCCATGCCCGACTGCAAGTTAACTTCCTGTTCGTTTGACTTGCCCTTGTTCAACACAAACTTTTGATTCTTGAGCTTAATTTTGGTTTTGAAAGAGTAGTATTTCCGCAGTTCAGTAGGAGGCTCAGCATCCTTGCTAATCTCTTTCACTTCACCTTCGGCAGTACCAAATTCCATCGCTGGGAAAGCCTCAACGTTGACCTCTACAGGCACGCATTCGTATTTTGTGAGACCCAATTTCTCTCTATTAACTTCCTTCTCAGGACACACGCAGCTTTTACCTTTTTCGCAGTCAATCTTTTCGCCATCTAATTGTTTGCCGTGATACTTCTCCAATTTTTCCCGCTTGTTTTTCAAAGCATCCAATATCAGAGCCACGTTGCTGTTTTCTAAGTAAACAACTGCTTGCAAGCCGTTTTCGTCATCCAAAACTTTGAGCAACTTCTCTGTTTGCTGCGCTTCATAATAAGCTTCTTCGCAGCGTACAGGGCGGGGTTCCCCAGGCTTCACCACTGAGTTAATAATGGATTGGCAGATCGGATCTTTGGCTAGATCCAACTTAGCTTTCTCCTTCTTAGAAGGTTTCAAATCGAAGATCACGCCGGATACGGGAGACTTCAGCACTTGAGTATCGCGGGTTTGCTGCGCTTTTTCTAGCTGGGCGTTTACTTCGGACAGCTTTTTCAGGTTTTCTACTTTGAAGCGGCTGAGCTGAGAATCGCTGCTGGCAACTTGTTTCTGGTTTTCAGCAATTTTGGTGTAAAGTTCTTTTGCCCAGGAATCTTTGGTGTTTTTCAATTGTTCTTGGGCGCGGGCTATCGACTCCTGAATGCGCGCTTGCTCTCCTTGCTGGCGCTCTACTTCAGCGGTAATTTTTTGGATGTCACCTCGACGCGCATTCATTTCGCCTTTGCGCGTGTTGATTTCACCGAGGCGCGTGTTAATTTCGCCTTTGCGGGCGTTGATTTCACCTTCGCGCTGCTTGATTTGATCTTGCTGTTTGAGAACTTCGCTTTGGCCTCTGAAAACGTCTTGTTCCTGCTTTTCTTTTTGCAATTCAGCGATCGCTCCTTGCTCTACTAAGGGCGTCAGTCTGCCCAAAATGCCTTGATTGGACTTCAATACTTGTTGCGACTTCGCTAGCTGTTCGTCAGCCAGTTGTTTCTGCGCCTCGGAAGATTTTATTTGCTCTTTTGAAGATTCTAACTGCTGCTTGGCATAATTTAATTGGTTCTCAGCAAAACCCATTTGTTGCACTGCTACGGTCATTTGATCGCCGGCGGCTTTCTCAGCATTTTCAGCTTGTTTCAGTTGTTTTTCCAACTCTTGAACTTGACCTTGGGCGGCGGCGACGCGAGACAGAAATTCCGATCGATAATTTACGTATAGTCCCTGCTGGGCTGCATCAAAATTTCCGCTGGCTCCCCTGTTGAGGTACAGCTCGTCAATCAAAGCTTGCAGCACTTGATTTTGTGCCGCGAGGCTCTGTCTGTCTTTGATTGTGGACTCTAGGTTGGAAGGAATAGCGCCTTGAACTTTGTTATTGACGACATCTTCGTAAAATTTATTTTCCTTTTCCAGCGCTTCTTTTGTTTTCTTAATCGATGTTAAATCAGCACTGGGTGCAACGGGGTTGAAAGTGAGCAGGGGCTGGTTTTTTTCCACGCGATCGCCATTTTCAACGTGCAGCCTCACCACAGCGCCCGTAGCAGGCGCTTGGATGTCTCTGGCGCCATCTTTTAGTTCCAATTGGCCGACAGCGGGGACAGCTTGCTCTACGCTAGCAAAATAAGCCCAAATTACCGCCGAACTGGTCATCAGCATGATCATCCACAAAAACAAGCGCGACCAAATCGCTGGTTTTTCGAGAATGACTGGTTGCTCTGAAAGAATTACCGATTTCATAGCCATTTGTTACGTTTCTGTTGTTAGTTGTTAGTTTGTTATTGTTAGGTATTCGATGACTCTTGTTGCTGGAACAGGCAGTAGTAACGCCCTTTAAGAGCCATTAATTCTTTATGCGTTCCGCGCTCGACTACAGAACCTTGATCCATCATAATAATTACGTCGGCGTTTTGGATTGTAGTCAGGCGGTGAGTGATGAAAAACACCGTGCGGCCAGCGAACGATTCTGCTAAGTTGTTGCAAACTTGACGTTCGGAATGGTAGTCCAGGGCGCTTGTAGCTTCGTCTAAAATCAGCAGTCTTGGGTTTTGCAAAATTGTCCGGGCGATCGCCAAACGCTGCCGTTGACCCCCAGAAAGCGATGCACCGCGTTCTCCCACGATCGTATTGTACCCAGCGGGCAAGCCCATGATAAAGTCGTGAGCTACCGCTAGTTTTGCAGCTCGTACAATCTCATCCGTACTCGCATCGGGATTGCTCAGAGCAATATTTTCTTGGACACTACAGTTAAACAGCAAAGTATCTTGCAACACCACCCCAAGCTGACTGCGTAGCGAGTACAGTTCCACCTTAGCAATGTCATAGCCGTCAATAAAAATCCGGCCCGACAGCGGCGCATAAAGACGCTGCAACAGCTTCATCGCCGTACTTTTACCGGAACCACTTCCCCCCACAATTCCCACAAAACTGCCCTGAGGAAATTCTAAGTTCACATTCGCCAATTGTAGCGGCCCGCTCTCCAAGAATCGGAAGGAAACCTCTTCATAAGTAACCTGCCCTTGAATTGCAGGTAACGGGATATTGCTCCTGTCTTCCTCGCTGGTTTCCGTGGGCTTATCGACAATATCCTTGAGCATATCGATCGACATCGACACTTCTTGGAAACTTTGCCACACGCTCACAAACCTCAGCAGCGAACCAGTCACGTTACCGGAAATAATTCGGAAAGCAATCAACTGACCCAAAGTAATGTCATTTTTCAGTACCAAATAAGCTCCCACCCACAACTGAGCTAAGTTACCTACTTGGTTTAAAAAGCTGCTAATTGTACCTGCCGTAGTCCCGGTTAGAATTGTTTTAAAACTAGCTGTAATATATTTTGCATAGCGGCTCGACCACTCCCAGCGGGATTTTAATTCAATATTTTGAGCCTTAACAGTTTGAATTCCGCTGACTACTTCCACTAGATAAGATTGAGAGTCAGCAAAACGCATATTTCTTTGTTTAATCAAGCGCAGCACCAGCGGGTTGATCAGAATAATCATCAGCGCCAGTATCGGTACCACGGCCAAAGATACGAAGGTTAGCTGCACGCTGTAGGAAAGCATCACGGCGACGTAAACCACCGAGAATACTGCGTCGAGAACCACTGTCAGAGCTGTACTCGTCATGAATTCTCGAATTTGGCCCATCATGCTGAATTTGTAAACCAAATCTCCCACGCGCCGGTTGTCAAAGTAATTTTGGGGCAGCCGCAGCAAGTGGTCGATTACCTCCGCACTCAATTTGACATCGATGCGGTTGGAAGTATCTACAAACAAGAAGGTACGCAAACCGTTGAGCAGTCCTTCAAACAGGGCGACACCTAACAGAAATGCCCCCAAAATATCTAAGGTGTCAATGCTGCGCTGACCTAATACTTTATCAATAATTACTTGGCTGATTAATGGATTAGCAAGACCGAATAGCTGTACAAAAAACGAGGCGAGCAACACCTCAATAAATACTGTTTTGTGTTCCATCAGCGCGGGCACAAACCACCAGAAGCTGAACTGCTCTTTTTGTTCGACTTGCGGCGCTTGCAGTAGCAGGACTTCTCCTAGTTCTCCCCAGATTTCTGTAAACTGAGGTACTCGCTTCCGCATCAGCCCTTTTTCTGGGCTCGCTAGCACCAATTCTTGCTCGGTGATGCTGTAAACGATCGCAAAGCTATCTTCCCATTTAATCATTACGGGAGCTTTGATGCGGTTGATGGCTGCTGCGGGGACTTGCGCCAATTGAGGTGTCAGGCCGATGCTTTGGGCGATCGCGCCGCAGGCTTGCAGGTTAATCACACCAGCGGTTTTTAACTGATTTTCTAGAACTTTGCGGATGATATCTCGGCGAAATTTGATGCCGAAATACTTGCTCAACATTTGGAAGCAAGCTAGCGGGGCATCTATTTGCCCTTTGGCGCGGAAAACAGGGTATTTCGCCGTATCTGGTGATACGATGCCGGGGTCTGGCGGGGTAACGGGGGCGACTATAATCTCTCTGAATTTGCCACCGGGCGGCTTCACCACAGAGACAGGAGGATCTGTCTCGTCATCTGGGGGAGCTTTTTCTGGTGGTGATTCTGGGGGTTCCCGGAAGCCGACCAAGCGGGCGCCGGCGGGGCCTTCTACTTTTAAGGATTTAGCTGCATTTTCCGCAGAGAAGCGGCTGCCGGTGGGAAACTCGCCCAAGACGCCGCTGCTGACGAGCCAAATTCGATCGGCATCTAGCTCTTTAGCGAGGTCTTGAGTTTTTTTGTTACCGTTGGGGACGTTGACAACTGTCGCGTCTTGCCAAGCGTGCAGGGTAAGTTCCTTGAGATTGGATGTGCCGTCGGCTTGGCGCTGCAATTCCAGGCTCAACAGTTCAAATACTTCGCTTAATGAACTATGTTTGCGAAAGGCTTCTCCAAATTTCGGCTGTTTTTCCAGTACGTTCAGGAAATCTTCAGCAGGTAGGACGATCGCCACAACCTCTGTAGAGGCGATCGCCGTTTCGCACGGAACTCCCCGCACCAAACCCGCCCAGCCCAGAATTTCTTGGGGCTGCGCCAAGCGCAAACTGACGTGGCGCTGCGATCGTTGGTCAAAGCCCAACAGCCGGGCCTGACCTTGATAGATAATTGCCACCTGAGTCGGCATTTTTTCCCGTTCAAACAGGGGTTGCCCCGTCCGGTAGCCTAGGAGCTGGCATTTAGCCACCAAGGCCGTTAGATCCGTCTCTGACAGTCGGTCAAAGGGAGGTGTTTGAGCTAAGAAATCCTGAATTTGGGAGAGGGAAACAGCGGAAGAAGTCATCCGATTTTAGATTTTAGATTTTAGATTTTAGATTGAATCCGGAGGCTTGTTGTCAGGGTGCTACGCTTTTTAAAGTTTCCACGGCTAAATCCGGGATACCCTGACAAAACTGCTTTCGGTCATGATATTGAAGACACAGAAGCGAAGGGCTGTAGCGGGCCTACTTTCGATATTTGTTCGGCGAGCCAGGTTTCAAAGAGTTCGTTAATCAAGTGCAGCCGCATCGATTCGTCGAGCTGGGCTGGCATGAACTTTTCTAGTCGAATAATTACCATCCATTCTGCCAGAGGACGCGGCGTCCAGAGTTGATTTGGCTGGCTGACGGACAAAAGTTTACTAATTGCCGGGTGGGGCTGACTGAGGGGTACTGGCCCTAACAGGCCGCCTGACTTGGACTCTGGGCCTTCGGAGAAGTCGCGGGCCACTTCGGCAAAGGTTTGTTCCCCTTCCTGGATGCGAAAGTAAAGTTCGTTTGCCAGTGCTGGGTTTTTGGTGCGTACTAGGGAATAGACTACGTGGTCTAGACTGGCTTTGCGGGTTAAAAAATAATTATCTACTTTAGGTCTCCAAGTCTCTTGCTTAAATTTTTCGATCAGCAAGGGCCTGACGGCCATCTCTTGAAGTTCTTCTTCCGTCATATTTTGGCTGCGCAGCCAAGCTTCTTTGGCTTCGGGGGCTGTCAGTTGGTGCTGTGCCAGAAAGTCAAGGACGGCGGAAGTGCGTTCTTCGTCGCTGCAACTAAATGATGCGATCGCTTGATCGATGATTACACCCCGCAAGAATTGGGGCATCAACTGGTAGCGCTTCAGGAGCGATGGCATATCCTGAGCTTGCAGTAATTTATCGCCTATTTGAAAAAGTCCTGTCATTTTTTTTTCTCCAACTGACTTGCGCTTCCCCTTTTAATTTAGTTGTGGCAGGAAAAGAGCGACAACCACTAACCCGTCAACCTCCCGATGATAGCAGAGCGTCAAGAAAGCTAACGCTATTGCTGTCTATTTCTAGACGCTTTGCATCGTGACGGTGTTCCTTTCAAATAGTTTGCCTATTTGATGGGAGTAAGCGCGGCTGTCGAGAATTTTGGGGTTAGCCGCCATTGCGTGCTGGACTCGATCCCGATAGTGCCGGCGCATTTCAGGGCTAGTTCCCAGTGCTGTACTTATCTCTACATAAGAGTTCTCGCTGTTTGCTACCAGTTCCGGAAGTAACACTTCTGCGAGGACTGCTGCTGATTGGCACGATCGAGTTTTTTGCCCTTTTCTTGTCACCACTGGCAACCCCACTAACAGCGGTTCTGCACCGGAGCAGGCACTGCTGTATGGATAGGAGTCTAAATATATATCAGCTAATTCCAAACATTTTATGCAATCTGCACGATTTGGTAGCGCTCGTATCACAACTACCCGCTGTTTGTCAATGCCAAATTCCCGGAAGGTCGATCGAATTTGGTTGTAAAAAGGCACCGTCGGATAGTTTTCGGCGCGGGAGCCAAAGGGATACAAAACTAAAATAGAATTCGGTACGGCGGCAATAATTGTTGCCCAAGTTTCTCGCAATTCTGGGATAATTGTCCGTGCCGGAGCACAGGAGAAAAACACTACAGATTCATCGGTGGCTCCCCAACTGCTACGAGTCGGTTCAACTGTGGCAATTGCTGGTGCTGCATGATTGCTAAAACAAACTCCCGAGCCTTCTAAAGCAATTAATTTTTCGCGATACTCTGCTGCTGCACCTGCGGGTAATGCCAAATCTCCAGCAATTAAATAATCGATATGGCGGGCGCCAGTGGTGGCGGGAGTTGAGGCGGCGGTAGCCATTTGTACCCGCGCCAGTCGGTGCAAGCACAGCAGCGCGCCCCGTTGGGATGTGTCGGCGATATTGGTGCTAATTAGTAGAATATCTAAATCGTGCGATCGAATTTCCTGTACTTGAAGAGGCAAATCTGCCGACAGTTGCACCAGCTTGTCGGCACAACTTTCGCAATATTTCGCCAGCGGCTCGTCTTCTACCTGGAAATGATACAGGATAATTTCAAATTTGTCTCGATCTAAATATTCAAAACTCGGAATTGCCACAAAAGTCTCTAATTCGGCACTAATTTTGTCAAGCAAGAATCCCAGTCTAATTTTAGTTGGCTCAGATACTCTAGGAGCAAAATCCCAGTCTATTTGACAGCCAATATTTTGCAAATGAAATTCCAGAATATCCGCTCGCTGGCTCAAGACATCGAGCAAATTTGCCTCACTCAAATACAAAGCTTGGAGGCTGACACTCTTCGCGATAAATGCCGCCACATAACGCCAAACTTCCACCTCGGGAAAACTAGCGATATTAACAGCGACGTACTCGATTAACTGCTGCAAATATGCCGAGTAACTTTCCACTTCGCAATTTTGTTTAAAATAATTGGGAGACTGAAATATAAATGTCACAAAATCGTCAAAAAACCAGGGAGGAATCGCAGCATTTTTATACTTTAGCGGCAACTGATAAGCATCGCAATACAGCATCGCTGCGAGATAATATTGTACCTGCTCGGCAATTTCCCCGCCTCCTACAAGTTGCGAGGATAACTGCTGCACAAAACTTTGCTCTGAGTCAGTTAAACTTTCATTTTTGAACCCGCTATCTAGCAACAATTTATGAGCTTTTCCTGCTGCTTGCGAGTAAGCGGCTTCTAATTTTTCCGCTGGTAAATTCAGCCAGCCTTCAGCTATTTGTTGGCGGTATTGGCGCAGTTGGGCGATAACAGACTCGTTTGAAGGTGATTTTTTGTACTGTGCAACCAGTGCTGACAATTCCGATAAACTCGGCTGGGTTCTCAAGGCCAATTTTTGGCTAATTTTGTTGGTAATTTCGGGATTTAGGAAACTGTATTCTGGATTGTTTAGTAATTTTTTGTAAAATCTGACAACATCTTTCTGATTTTCCCCAACCGCGAAGTTTTTCCAAGTTTGTTGTTCGGGATGAATCCGCAGCGAGGAGAGTTGTTCGTCTACAAATCCGATGTGATAGTTGCCCATAATCCGCCACCACATATCTAAGTCTACATACTGAGACAATCCCGAATCAAATAATCCTATTTCGGCAAAAACTCGGGCAGCAATTAAGACGGTACTGGGTTCGCCAATTTTGTTGATGGGGTTGTTCAAGCAGTTAGCATCTGCTAGCAATTCTTTACCGGGTTGAATAGATTTTAAATTCGACCAACTTTTGTGCAAATCTTTAATTGATTGGGAAGCTTTCCGCAAAATCGGGTGAGATTCATCGGCGGCGATGGTGATGCCGCGCGGGGAAAAAACCATGCCTATGTCTGGGTGTTGCTGGGCGACGGCGACCATTTTTTCGATACATTCGGGTTCGAGCAAGTCATCTTGAAATAGAAATTTGATGTATTCACCTTTGGCTTGCTCGATGCAGAAGTTCCAGTTTTGTGATAAGCCGTAGTTGCGGTGGAGGATGATGCGGAAGTCGGCGGATGTTTGGGATTGGAAAGATTGGGCGATCGCAATTGTGCGGTCTGTGGAGCCGTCGTCGGATACAATCAGTTCTATGTTAGGGTAAGTTTGGGCGATCGCGCTTTTGATTGTTTCCTCAATAAATGCTTCTCCGTTGTATGTCGGAATACAAATGCTTACCAAAGGCTGCCAGTTTGGCACTTCAGATTTTGATAGACTTTTGGGGTGTGATGGTTGCAAGTCAACTTGGCGATGAGATTGCTTCGTTCCTCGCAATGACACGGAATCTTTATGCAAGTCTGGGCTAATTTGGGCAGAATTTGCTTTGGCTGTGGCTGACAGAGGCAAGTTTTGAAAGTTATCGGTAATCTCGGCGATATATTCGAGACGTTTTCTAATTTTATTCCCGGTAACTTGCGGGTTGAGTAAAGTCTGAATTTCCTCAGCAGCTACCGCTCCAATTTGTTGAGCTTTTGGGTAATTGTTAAACACGTACCGCATTAAATCAGCAGCGTGTTCGATATCCGGCTGTGCCCAAATATTGCCTTTTTTGTAAGGCCCGCAATCTTCCTCAATGGAAATTAATTTATATTTGACTAAAAAGCTATTTCCGACATTCATAAATTCTGTATTTGATGAATAACCGGTGGCAATTACGGGTTTGCCGTAAAACATCGCCTCAGCCATGGTTAAGCCGAATCCTTCGCAACGGTGCAGCGATACGTAACAGTCGCAAGCGTCAAGCAAACCGTTGATTTTATCTTTGGATAAATACCCGTCTAGGTGTTTGATATTTGCACAATTTGCTACGGCTGAGTTTAAGGATGCTTGAGCCTGTATAAATTTGTTTGAGTTGGAAGATTTGACAATCAACAATACGCCGTCATGGTCGCCAAAAGCTTGTTTAAATGCTTGAATAGTAGCTAAAGTATTTTTGCGCTCGATGCGGCTGGAAAAGTCGAATACAAATAGAAAAATAAATTTATCTTTAGGTAAATCCAGTGCTTTTCTGCTCGAATTAGGTGCGGCGAGCGCCAGACTTGGCATGATTTTGATGACCGGAATTGGCGAAACTGCGGAAATAGCTTCTGCACAATAATTGCTGTAAGTCCATATTTCATGAAAGCGCTCAAATGCAGGCTGGCTTGCGGGCGGAAATCCGGGAAGTTCCCAGGCCCAAAAGCCGATATTATATTTGTTGTCAAAATAGCTGGCGTCTGTATGTTTGATAAAGGTTGCAACTTCGTCGGCGTTGACTTGAATTAAGTTTACTGGATGGGGATTGTCCGGGCTAAATTTTTGATAGGTGGTGTCTTGCTTGCGGTGGGGACTGCGGGTAAAATTGTTGAGGGTGAAGGGAATGCCGGCGGCTTCTACAGCTCTGATGTTGGCTCGGACACCTTCTCCTATGCCAAATTCGCCGTTGATGTAGCCGCTGATGTTGATTCCTAGATTATGGTTCATTGTTTTTAATGTATTTAGTAAATTGTTGTGTTAATTTTTTGCAAAAAAAGCTGCATTAATCGAAGGTCTTAATTCGGCTAAGGGAGATAGGGGTTGAGAGTAGGTTAGACTTTTGCTGAATATTTGCTAACATATAGCGATTGGCGAACCAGATTTAAATGAACCGCAGAGGACGCAGAAAACGCAGAGGAGCGAGAAGAGAGGGTAGATAAAGAGTTGGTAATTGAAAATTTAGTCCTTGACAACTGTGCCGATCGCCATTGTATACTGGCATCGCCATGCTAACCTTCGGCTGGTTGTCGGTCGGCATGGTTGCTCTGTTTGATTTTACGATAAATTAATTAGGAATTTTAGGTAAAGTGATCGATCGCCCCAACCACGACCTCCTCAAACTGCTACCGCCGGATGCTAAAGTGATTGTGGAAATTGGCTGCGGTACGGGTTCTATGGGCGAACAGTACAAGCTGAGCAATCCCCACTGTCAGTATATTGGCATTGAATGCGATCGCCAAAAAGCTAAAATTGCGGTCGATCGGCTAAACTGGGTGACGGTAGCCGATATTGAAGAACTGGCGATCGAAAGTCTCGACATCGCCCCCGGAAGCGTGGATTGCTTGATTTTTGGCGACTTGTTACCCTATCTCAAAAACCCGTGGGATATTCTCAAGCAATACAGTGCTTTACTGAATCCTGAGGGGCAAATTTTGGCGATAATTCCCAACGTTCAATATTGGCGGCGCATTGTCAATTTGTTGCGGGGACATTGGGAAAATCCCGACAGCAAGATGCAGCACTGGTTTACCCTAGAAAGTATTAAATCATTATTTGCTGCTGCCGGATTGCAAGTTTATGAATTGCAAGGGAAGGGACACAAAACAGAAAATTTTGCTCAATTCCAGCAATTACTGCATCCCATGGTGAAGGCCTTAGAGCTGAAATCCAGCGATTTTGCTACAGAAACGGGTGCTGAATATTATATCGTGCGATCGACCAAATCGACGGTAACGCCGCGCAGACTGCTGATCCAAACCATTATTATGGCTCCTACCGGGTGCGATCGCGTGCGAGTTTTGGAACCCGACAAATTTAGCGCCACAATTCCCGGTGTCCGCACCGCATCCGCTGTCAAAACAGCCGAAGCAATACCTGGGCTACCAGCAGAAGAAAAAGTCTTCATCTGGCAGCGAACAATCATGCAATATCCCGCCTACATTCCCAAACTCAAAGAACTGCTGCAACAAGGCTATTTAATAGTAGCAGAAATAGACGACAACCCGATCCGCCGCCGCGAATACGCAGACAACAATCACCTCAGCTATCGCGGCTGTCACTGCGTTCAAACGACGACAGAACCGCTCGCAAAAATTTTGCGGCACTACAATCATAACGTTGCCGTATTTCCCAATCAATTAGCTTATCTACCTCCGCCGCGAATTTACCCAGTAGAAGATACAGTCACCATCTTTTTTGGTGCACTCAATCGCGAACAAGATTGGCAGCCGATTATGGCAGCGCTCAATCGAGTTTTAGTCGCACACAAACACCGGATTAGAGTTAAAGTCATCCACGACCGCAGATTTTTTGAAGCGTTGGAAATACAGCAAAAGCAATTTGAATCATTTTGCAGCTACGAACGGTATCAAGAAATTATGTACAGTTGCGATATCGCTTTACTGCCGCTCGTTTCCAACCCAGTTAACGAAATGAAATCTGACTTGAAATTTATCGAATGTGCAGCGCGGGGAGTAGCGGTACTGGCAAGTCCCACCCTGTACGAACATTCGATAGTAGAAGGTGAAACCGGATTGATTTACAAACATGGAAAAGAGTTTGAAAATAAGCTTAATTCGCTGATTTCTGACACTTCTATGCGGCGGGAAATAGCAGCGAATGCTTACGAATGGGTGCGGGACAACCGCTTGCTGTGCGGACACTACCGGCAGCGGCGAGATTGGTACTTGCAAATGCGCGATGAGTTACCGCGTTTGAATGCTGAGTTGCAAGGAAGATTGCCGGAGTTATTTGCAGACTGAATGCGGTAATATTTATAGGGGTTATTGTGCAATACGCTTGGGAGCGGATAAGACGGCGGTTGAAACCGCTGCTATACAAACGATGTCCGCGGGAGGCCGACAAAGAGAGAATAACGTAATGTTCACCGTCAGGTATTTAACCTGCTCCCGTCACGTGAGTGTCTGTACAGACGCGGTTTCAACCGCCCGGTATTCTGTTTTATTGTTTAATTTTTAATTGTTAAATCAACACCAATGCGAATTCTATTCACAATTGCTCACTTCTACAATCCCAGCGGCGACGGGAAACACGCTTCCCAGCGAAACGACCCCCAACCGCGACTGAATGCTTTAACTGCTTGCGTGACATCGCTGCAAGCTTTGTACGGCAAATCTCAGTCGATGATTCACATTGGTGAATGTGCGACTATTCCCGCAAATCAATCTCAAAACCACGAAATTGATATTGTAGTTTGCACTACTCAAGGCTATCATTTGTTGGCTGAATTGCCGATACAGCCAAGGTCTTTTATGCACCACGCTACCAAATGCGAACCGCTGCTGTTAGGGTTTGAGTGTCAAGCAGTTTTGCGAGCGTGTCTTGACAAATACGATTATTTTTGTTACTTGGAAGATGATTTAATTTTACACGATCCGTGGTTTTTCAGTAAATTAAATTGGTTTACGCATCACGGGGGGCCTGGAAATTTGCTGCAACCAAATCGCTATGAAATATCGCCTCAAGGCGCCGTTTTTAAAGCATATATTGATGGTGATTTAAATGTTACAGCTACTTCCAAATTTCAAAATGTGGAGGAACAGCCGCAGTTATTGGGGAAAATCATGGAACAGCGTATCTCTTTTGAGCGGGCTTTGAATCCTCATTCTGGCTGCTATTTTTTGAATGGGGAACAGATGGCTCACTGGGCGAAACAGTCTCATTTTTTGGACAGGGATACTAGCTTTATCGGGCCGCTGGAAAGTGCGGCGACTTTGGGAATTATGCGGACTTTTAGGGTTTATAAGTCCACTCCTGCTTATGCTAATTTTTTGGAAATTCAACATTTTGGGGCAAGTTTTCTCAAGTTGATCGGTAATAAGGTGAGGATTTCGGAGGAGGGATAATATAAGGTTCGTAGTGAGGACTTTAGTCCGCATCCCAAGAAGGACTAAAGTCCTCACTACGAACGAATAAAGGTTTGTAGTGAGGACTTTAGTCCGCATCCCAAGAAGGACTAAAGTCCTCACTACGAACGAATAAAGGTTTGTAGTGAGGACTTTAGTCCGCATCCGAAAAAGGACTAAAGTCCTCACTACGAACGAATAAAGGTTTGTAGTGAGGACTTTAGTCCGCATCCGAAAAAGGACTAAAGTCCTCACTACGAACGAATAAAGGTTTGTAGTGAGGACTTTAGTCCGCATCCGAAAAAGGACTAAAGTCCTCACTACGAACGAATAAAGGTTTGTAGTGAGGACTTTAGTCCGCATCCGAAAAAGGACTAAAGTCCTCACTACGAACGAATAAAGGTTTGTAGTGAGGACTTTAGTCCGCATCCGAAAAAGGACTAAAGTCCTCACTACGAACGAATTAGGAATTCAAACTATCGCCGATTTTAACTGTGCCGCTGTTAAGAATTTTGGCTAAAACTCCGGTTTGTGCGTGACCGAATTCTTGTTGTAGTAAACTGAGTAGCGGAATATCCCGATCGCCCGTTTGTGGATTTACTTCTACGTTGACACAGCGACCAATTCGTGCAGTAACTTCGATCCGCGCCGTACCTAATTGAAACTGTTTTCCGATTAACTCAAATTCCGACCAAGCTGAAATGCCTTCTAACACAACGTTTGGGCGAAATCGGCCCACGTCGATATTTGAGAGGGCGACTTCGGTTAATTGGTCTAGTGTAGCTTGACTGAGGAGAGAAATATGTACCGGTTCTCGATCGGGATAACGAGTTTCGCCGCTGCTGTCGCCCACTAAGCGCAAAGGTGCAAGCTGCGGGTGTCTGGCTTCTTTTGTCGGTTCAATTTCCGCCAGATATTCGGTAAAAAAGCTGCTAATGCGATCGCGCCCCGCTGCTGTGTTTGTTGCTGCTGATAATACTGCAACTCCTTGACGTTTGACTGTTAAAACGGTCGTTTCCGGTTGATAATGGCACTCCAAAGCTGCTAACAAAGGCCAATCGTTTTGAACCGCCAAATATTTTTTGCTCATCCAAGGCGCGTTTTCGGCGGGTATTTTGGCCGCTTCAAGATTATCCGCAAACATCAGTGCAAAAGCGCGATCGCCCTTAACGCCATGTCCTGCTGTTAAAGTAAACTCCGACATTGCTTGCGGTGTCAGCCCTTTAATTGGATAAGTGAATAACTGTTTGATTGTTGCTAATATCATAAATATCTCGCAAATAGCTACAATTTTAACTCTAACTGTTGTCCCCTTTTCTTGACAGTTATGGGGCATCGAATCTACGTCATATAGATTAATTAAATTGACTCAACAATAAAATTAAGCTAGCAATTCATAGCGCCGAATATCTGGAGGTGCAACTGCTAAACCGTCTAATTTATGCACTGCACCTTGAATGTGAGTTGAAGCGAGATGTAGTTCTAGCAAAGCTGCACTTTCCCACTCTTCCACGAATGTAAAATCTGTAGGATAGGCTTGATTTTGCAGCAGTTCGTATTTGATGCAGCCTTGTTCTTGGCGGGTTGGCTCGATAATGCTCAGCAGTAGAGATTTAAGTTCTGCTACTTTGTCTGGAAAGGCGACGAGGCGGGCGACTACTCGCAAGGTTGGTGTGGACATAGGATCAAAAAGATAGAGATAGAGCGATCGAATTTACCGATTTGTATCGGGCAAACTCAATTAAACACGATTTTACTTAAACTAACCTAAAGAGGTCGATCGGTCAACAGCCAGCATAATGTTGCCAGGACGCGCTCAAGTCTCAGAAACCCGGTTTATTCCGAAATTCTTCGTTACCAACCGCAGAACGTCGTATAAACCGGGTTTCTTGGTATATTTTAGCCCACAAGTAAATCCACCTAATTAAATCTACAATACGGATCGCTAAAAAGCTTGCTGTTTATGTCTTTCTCCCTCTTCCAACTGTCAACTCTTCGACTCCCCTCGACTTCGCGGGCGGGCAAGTCGCGAGCGCGCAAGCTGTCAACTCTTCGACTTCGCTCTTCGGGCTCTTCTGTCAACTGTCAACTGTTCCGATCAATCTTTAGGATAAAAGCGCTTGTTTTCTGTAGAATATTCCCAGGCGATCGCCTCCGGGTCTTTTTCGCGACTCCACTGAGCAAACTCCGGCTTAACTTTCCATTTGCCGATCGTAGTGGCGTGAACTTTGAACCTGCGGGAAAGTTCCGTCTGGGTAAAAGAAATTTTCGGATTTTCGGCCGTCTTGGTTTGGGCGATCGGGAACAAGTTGGGTTTTTTATCTTGTGTTTTTTCCCGATTTGTGGGATGCTCTTGAACAGCTACTGCCGCATTTGGTATTTCGGTTTGATTGACAGTCGGAGCTATTTGAAAATAATACAAAATTCCGCCTTGTTCCGTCACTTCAAAATCCGCTGCAAACTCAGACGCCCGTTCGTCGAGATACTCTTGAACTTTTTCTCCTGGGAGTTTGGCATTCATCGCCAAATCTAACGCCGTAACTCGTCCTTGATTTTCCTTAATCAACCTGTAGAAAACCGAGTCTAAATGAGCGAGTTTGTGTTTTTGCTGCTGCTGGTATAGCTTGTAAGCCCAAGCAATGCCTGCTGTGGTGGCGATCGCCCAAAACATCGTTCCCGACTCGAAACTGGCAACCGCCGTTAAGCAAATAGGCAAAAGCAGGGTAAGATATCCCCAAACGCTGCCCTTCTGTAGGTTATTGCTGTTTTTGACCATAGTTCCCAAACAGGTACGTAGTTTAGTTTAGCAGAGCTTGTCTGAATGTTGCAGCAGGGTGTTGACAGTCGATATCTCGATCGGTCGATCGCACATCCGCCCAAAAACAGATACAACCCGGCGACACTCCTGAGCGGACAACCCCTAATTTTAGATTGAAATTCCAGCTCTTTTGATTCATCTGTGGAGTCAATCGAAAATCTAAAATCGATGCTAGGTACTCTACTACAAAATTCCCAAGTCTACTTTTTTTAAACCGAGGATTCATGTACTTTTTTCGCAAACCAATAGCTGTCTTGCTCGTATTTGTTGCTTGCTGTATCCTGACGGTTAGTTGCGGTGGACAGAACCGAACAGCCCAGTGTACTAAATTTACTGAAATTGTCACCAAAGGCAATGCTTTCATCGATCTCAAGAAAGACAGCAACGATGCTGCTACGAGCAAGAACTTAGCTAAAGATTTAAACCAGACAGCTAAACAAATTGAGGATTTGCGAATCACAGATCCCACCCTCAAAGAAATTCAGGGGCCGTCAGTTAAATCTTTCCGCGAAATGGGTCAAGCACTCGGCGACATCGGCAAAGCTCTTGAGGCAGGAAACCGGGCTTCTACAAGTATAGAAGGTCGAGAGCAAATCCAAAAAGCTCAAGCAGATATTATTCGAGCGGGACAGCAGGCGAATCTAGCCGCCGAAAATCAAGATGCTTTGACTAAGAAACTGATTAATTATTGCAAGAAACCTTCCTAAATGCTATGAGTTTTCGGTTCTGAGTGTCAGCCAGCCGGAGCGTCGATTTGCGATTTGCGATTTACTTGCAGCGCTGCGAATCAGGTATCGCGAACCCCGTTGCCCGATCGCGCTTCGCTGGGTCTAAAATTGTAGTATGTCCGCGACTAAAGTATGCGGCACGGTAGCGATGTTTAGGCAGGTAATTTTCACCTAGCAATTACCAATTCCTAATTTCCAAAATTTAATGATGAATTTCTAAATTCAAAATATAGCTGCCAAGTTGCACTTTTTCCGACCACAACTCGTATTCTAACCGCAGGTGTTCGGGTTCGGGCTTTCCGGTCAGCGTCAAGTTGCGAGTGAAGTTGCGGAGGCGCAACTGTTCGGGAGTCGCTAGGGATTCGCCCTGAAGCCAATAACGGCTCAGGCCGTACATTCCGCGTTCCCAGCAGTGGCGGTAACTGTATTTGCCGTTTCCCTGCATGGTCATAATCACTCGATAGGGCGAAACTTCGAGCCACAGCAACCGGGGTTTTGTCGTTGTGGGTAATATAGTAACTTGCTCGCCAGATGCGTCAGAGGCGTCGCAAAATTGTCGATCGAGTATTGCGGGCTCGTGTAACAACAAGTGAAAGCGATCGCGGTCTTTTTGATACAGAGTACCAGCGGTTTCAACAACAGACCACAAAGGTAAATCTGTGGATACCAGCGATAAACTTACAGGCTTGCGGTGATGCGTCAGCATAAATAAAAGTGTAGGAGTTATTGTGGATCTGGTCGTTTGAGATTTGATATTTTAGAGTTTTGATTCTAGATTTTAGATGATCTCGGTTCCCAATTCCGGAGCTTTTAGTTAAAAAATGCAAAGCCTACAACTGGCCCGCCAGCAAGAATGAGTGGTTGATTCATCGATCAATCAGTCGATCGCCGACAGCCTGACAGGAAATCTCAGTATATATACGGGTAGTATTTGTCAAATTAAGGTGAAATCCTTGCCATTGCGTCCGCCCTCCCCAATCGCCGATCGCCGTTTTACAAAATCAGGGAAATGTCGGGCTGCGGTGCAAACGCTTGTGCAGTCGGTCATTCCCGAATCCTAAATCTCAAAAGTTAAATCCTATGGCCGATCGCTGGGAAAAGGGTAGGATAGCTAACGCTGTCCCATCCTAGTTTATCTCAATGCAAGCTGACATTATAACTACTTCGGTTCTGGGCGAAAGTCAAACTTTAAGCATTCAAAAACCGGCCTCGGGCTTGTCCCTGCAAGGCAGGATTCGAGTTCCCGGCGATAAATCGATTTCTCACCGGGCTTTGATGTTGGGGGCGATCGCCAGCGGTGAAACGACAATTGAGGGACTGCTGCTCGGAGAAGACCCGCGCAGCACTGCGAACTGTTTCTCGCTGATGGGAGCATCCGTTTCCGAACTCAACGCGGAACGGGTGACTGTTAGGGGCGTCGGAATTGGGGAGTTAGAGGAGCCTCTCGAAGTCTTGGACGCGGGCAATTCCGGCACGACGATGCGGTTGATGTTGGGAATTTTGGCCTCTCATCCTGGGCGTTTTTATGCGGTAACGGGTGATGGTTCTTTACGATCGCGCCCCATGTCGCGCGTCATTAAACCGCTGCAACAAATGGGTGCACACATTTGGGGCCGCAAGGGCAATTCTTTAGCTCCTTTAGCGGTACTCGGACAGCAGTTAAAAGCGATTCACTACCATTCGCCGATCGCCAGCGCTCAAGTTAAATCCTGCATTTTGCTGGCGGGTTTGATGGCGGATGGAGAAACTACAGTCACAGAACCCTCTCTGTCGCGCGATCACAGCGAGCGGATGCTGCGGGCGTTTGGGGCAAAGTTGAGCGTCGATCCAGAAACTTGTAGCGTGACAGTGACTGGTGGAGCGCAACTGCAAGGACAGAATGTAATTGTACCGGGAGATATTAGTTCGGCAGCCTTTTGGCTAATTGCTGGGGCGATCGTCCCCGGTTCCGAGCTCGTAGTGGAAAATGTCGGCGTCAACCCAACTCGGACAGGGATTTTGGAAGCTTTGGAAATGATGGGCGCTGACATTCAACTGCAAAATCAGCGAGAAGCGGCGGGGGAACCGGTAGCGGATATCTTGGTGCGCTATTCCGCACAGTTGCGGGGATGCACCATTGCTGGCGACTTAATTCCCCGACTGATTGACGAAATCCCAATTTTGGCAGTAGCGGCGACTTTTGCGTCAGGTATTACCATCATTCGCGATGCGGCGGAGTTGCGAGTCAAAGAGAGCGATCGGCTCGCCGTGACTGCTGCGGAACTCAACCGGATGGGAGCGAAGATTACCGAGTTACCCGACGGTTTAGAAATTACCGGGGGAACTCCGTTAACTGGCGCGGATGTTGACAGCTACACCGATCACAGAATAGCGATGAGTTTGGCGATCGCAGCCCTCAACGCCACAGGTGTTACTAAGATTCACCGAGCCGAAGCCGCTGCCATTTCCTACCCCGACTTTACCGCCACTTTGCAACAAGTTTGCCATCCAAATTGAGAGTGGAGTGGGAGTGGGGATAATTGATCAATTACCAGTTACCCATTCCCCGCTTCCAATTTTCTCAACTTTCATCCTTGATATCCGTTAAGTGCGTTAAACAATCCGCCGCCGAAATTCCAGGACTTAGTTAGGAATTTTGACCGATCACTTGTTCCTTGAAAGAATCAATTTCCGTTAACAATTCTTGGCGAGTAGAAGCTTTGAGCATATACCGGTAAACAAACCAGCCTGTATATCCCATGCCGATCAACTCAAAAAATGGAGCTACCAAAGGCACATCATTAAGAGCCTCTAAAACTCCCAGCATTACCTTGATACTGACACCGCCTGCCAGGATTAAACCAATAGTTACCAGAGGTTTTTGATATTCAGTAAAAAAGTTTGAGAGATAAGCTGGAAGTTCCGACAAAATTGTGAGAATTTGGTCTTTAATATCTTCGAACTGGCTCGCTGGTGTTTCTGAGGTTGTGATTGTAGTTATGACCCCAGGCTTGTCGCTCACTAGGTCTACTGTCACAACTTCAGTGATGGTTTGCGTGTCGTCAGAAAAGTTAGCTTGTGTCATGGGATAATTCCTCGGTTGTCAAGTAAAGTTGCACGCTTTGAGTTACTGCCAGTATAGTTATCTGGCAATTAGCACAGCATTCTGGCTGCTGGGGCTAATTGATGAGATTAAGGCAGAGCTTCACCAATGGCAAGCAAAAATAACGATCTGACTTGATTCTAAACAATTCCCCCCGCTGACAAATCGCTCTTTTGACTCATTTTTTCAATCGATCGAGGTCGATTTGATTGCCAGAAGTACGCCCTCGTTCAAAATCGGTGATATTGCCGATCGTGGTTTCGGCGATATTTTGCAACGCTTCCTCGGTGAAAAAAGCTTGATGTCCCGTAATCAGGACGTTGGGGAAAGTCAGCAAGCGCTGAAACACGTCGTCTTGAATCACCTGATTTGACAAATCTTCAAAAAACAGATCCGTCTCTTGTTCGTAAACATCTAGCCCGAGATAGCCAATTTTACCAGACTTGAGCCCTTTGGTAACAGCTTTAGTGTCAATCAACTGACCGCGGCTGGTATTGATCAACATCATCCCCGGTTTCATTTGCTCGATCGCCTCTGCACCGATTAAATGATAAGTTTCTGGTATCAGCGGACAGTGGAGGCTAACAATATCACAAGCAGCCAACAGTTCCGGGAGCGCCATGTATTCCATCCCCAGGGCTTGACAATCTGGATTTGGCGAAACATCGTATCCCAGCAGGCGACACCCGAATCCGTGCAGAATTTTGGCAGTCAGGGCGCCTATTTTGCCAGTCCCGACGATGCCCACCGTTTTAGCGTGGAGGTCAAAACCCAACAAGCCGTCTAAGGCAAAATTGCCTTCGCGGACGCGGTTGTAGGCGCGGTGGATTTTGCGGTTGAGCGACAAAATCATGGCGACGGCGTGTTCGGCGACGGCGTAGGGAGAATAAGCCGGAACTCGGACAAGAGTTAAGCCTAAATCGCGGGCTGCTGCTAAATCGACGTGGTTGAATCCGGCCGATCGCAGCGCCAACAAGCGCACCCCATTTTGGGCGATCGCCCCCAGCGTTTTTGCGTCCAAAGAGTCGTTAACGAAGGCGCAGACGACCGGAAATCCCGCAGCTAAAACGCTCGTTTCCAGGTTCAAGCGCGGTTCAAAAAACACCAACTCGTGTTGGCCGTCGTTGGCTGCTGTCAGAAAAGTGCGATCGTAAGATTTGGTACTAAATACGGCTACCTTCATAATTTTTGCCTGCAAATCCAGTAATAGTTGGCAATTCTTTCCAGATTAACTCTCTTTCCTTACCACAAGTCCATTGCCTATAAAAAACCCCGTTTCCCTTAGAAATATGGGGTTTCGCAACGATAGCATCTCTGAAGCAACCCGATTTTTAGCTCGATCGCAAATCCTGCTGACTTTTTGAATAAAACTTCTTAAACTATAGTAAAGCGCACGCGACCATTAATTACTAAATTTTCAGGAGAACAACCGATGCGTCCACAACTCAGACCAATAATTTATGAAATTTTAGAATCCTCAGAAAGCAGCAATTTCTACAGTTTAGCCGATGACGTTATTATTATTTTTTTGACACTGATAAACGTTGCAGCTTTTATTGCTTCTACTTCACCAAGCTTGTTCCTAGAACATAAAACGATCTTGGAAAACATCGAAATCATTTCATCGTTAGTATTCACACTAGAATATGTTTTGAGGCTGTGGGTGTGTACCATCGATCGCAGATTCACTCACCCACTTTGGGGAAGATTAAAATACGCTTTGACGCCGCTAAGTCTAATCGATTTAATTTCAATTTTACCATTTTACGCTTTGCTGCTTTTCCCCGGTTTAAGCTTCGTTAATTTAATTCGTTTAGTGCGTTTGTTGCGATTGCTAAAGATGAGCAGATATTCAGAGTCTGTCCGAACTCTGGGAGCAGTATTATACGGAAAAAAAGAGGAGCTAATCGCCACTGCTTTTGCAGTTTTTATTCTGTTAATATTTGCGTCTAGCGTCATGTATTTTGTTGAATACGAAGCGCATCCAAAAGCTTTTGGCAGCATTCCAGATGCCATGTGGTGGGGAGTTGTGACATTAACTACTGTCGGTTACGGCGATATTTATCCGATCACTCCTTTAGGCAAATTTTTAGGAGCAATATTAGCTTTTTTGGGGATAGGGATTTTTGCACTGCCGGCGGGCATAATTGCTTCTGGTTTTTCGGAGGAATTGCAAAGGAAAAAGCAGGAAAAAATGGGAGTTAATTTAGATCAATCGGCTAATTATCAATCGGTACCAATGCTGGGGGAAGTCGAGGTTAGTTTTGAACAACAGCAAAAGGCGATCGCACTTTATGTCGAAAGTTCCGCAGAGTTGATGCAGATTTGCATCAACTCTGCTAAACAGAAGTTAGGAAGTCAGATTGAGAATGAACAAATCCTGCGCGATTTAGCTATTCATCTTTACAACGATGCCGTGCGCAAGTTCGAGCTTTAATTCCATTCAGGTTCGTAGTGAGGACTTTAGTCCGCATCAAAGAAAGGACTAAAGTCCTCACTACTAACCTTGGACAGATAAGTTCGTAGTGAGGACTTTAGTCCGCATCAAAGAAAGGACTAAAGTCCTCACTACAAACCAATGACTAATTACCAATCTGGCGGCAAATTGTAATGCTCAAGAGTGGATTTATCTTTCAGCAATTCTTGAGTTTGTTCATCCACCCGAATCTGACCATCAGCCAAAATTAACGCCCTTTGAGTCGTTTTCCCAATCCAGTTTAAATCGTGAGACGCGATCAAAATTACCTCGATCGGCAATTGCGACAAAACCTTAGCCAAATGACGGCGCCAGGAGGGGTCTAGTCCGTTGGTCGGCTCGTCTAAGATTAAAATGGCAGGCTCTAATGCTAAAATTGCGGCTAATGCTGCTAACCTTCTTTGACCCCCAGACAGTTCGTGGGCGGAACGGTTGGCAAATTCGACTAAACCGAATTCGTCTAATAAAGCTAAAGCTCGATCGCGCGCCACGCCCAGCGGTACTCCATAATTGCGTGGCCCGAACATCACATCCTCCAAAATAGTCGGCATAAATAGCTGATCGTTCGCATCTTGAAAGCAAAATCCAATTTGCCTCCGCGCTTGCGATAAAGTCGCCTGTTCCAGCTTGGTTCCCTGCACTCTTACCTCGCCAGATTGTGGCATTTTCAATCCGATCAAGTTTTCTAGCAAAGTGCTTTTCCCAGCACCAGTTAAACCGAGTAAAGCAACTCTTTCTCCCGGTTTTAAGGTGAATGAAATTCCTTGCAACACAGGTTTTTGCTGCGGGTATCCGAATACTAAGTCCTGCACTTCAATTGTTGTGGTCACTTTGAGATCAGTCAATTTTTTTGCCTCGATTTTTGGATTAAGAGTTTTTAACCGCAGAGGGCGCAGAGGGCGCAGAGAGGGGAGGGGAGAAGGAAAAAGATAGAGGCATGAATTAATCAATTTCCTATGCCCTATGCCCTAGGCCCAATTACTGTAAGAAGCTATTGTTAATCCGGCTGCGGTTAAAATCGCGAGTGTCACCCAGAGTCGCTCTTTTGGCGTGGATTTTGAGTCAGTCGGCAAACTTCCTTGATAGCCACGAATCATCATGGCTGCGTGGACTCTTTCGGCGCGATCGAGACTTCGCAAATAAAGCGCTCCGATCATGGAAGCACTGGCATAGCGCAGCCATCCTCCCGTACCAGATAAGCCTCGGAGTTGGGCGGATCTTTTCATGCGATTGACTTCTGCTAGCAGAATTTCTAAGTATTGTCCGGCTAAAAGTACAATCTCTTGCAAGCCTGCTGGTAACGGCAATCCTTTGAGCGCAATTCCGAAACTATGAGGTGGTAAAGTTAATAGAAAACTGTTCATAATTAGCAGGCAAATTAGGGAACGTAGCAACAGAAAACTCGCTCGTTCCCAACCTTGGGGCAGCACTAATAAGGATAGAAATAGCAATTCTGCTCCCAACAGTTGCGCTAGGGTTCGCAGCGGAGCTCTGAGCCAAAATGACCACAAAAGTGCGATCGCTCCATAAATCCCCAGCCACAGCCAAGCCCCAGTCTTCATAAAACCAATGCCGATGACAATTGTCAAAGACAGCCGCAGTCGAAAAGGTATGGAGAGTTTAGACATCTTTCGGTTTTACCAATTGAGCAATACCAAAGGCCGCGCCGAAGCTGACGGCTGAGCCTAAAAGTCCGGCAATGCTAGTACCGATAGGCTGTTCTTCTAATCCTTTAACTTTGTAATCTGCTAAAGGAGTAGGGTTTTCGATTGCCGCAGATTCTTTATCTTTAAAGCCATATTTTTCGGCTACCGAATCTAACCCATCAGGCCAACTAGAAGCGAACAGGGAAAGCACGCCGGAGATTAATAATACTCCCACTACTGGTGCTAGCCATTTCTGCAATTGTGGCTTTTCTCCCGGCAGTAAATCCGGCCGCACTTTGACGAGATAAGTTAAAACTCCGCCTGTAATTACCCCTTCGCCAATGCCAATTAAAATATGTACGCCTACCATTGCGGGCAATGCAATATTCAGCGGTACTGTACCAGAAATTGCGAGTTCGATCGCACAACAAACCGAAGCAGCAACGACGCTAAGGGCGGCAGCGATGCCCGCAGCTAGGGGCAAACGATTTCGGGAACCTCCCAACAGTTGCTGTAACGGCTGTAACAACCACCAGCCAACCCAAATCCCAACTAGCCCCATGTTAAAAATATTCGCACCCAGGGCTGTGATCCCTCCATCGGCAAACAAGATGCTTTGAATTATGAAAACCGTACTCATTGCCAAAGTTGCCGCCCAAGGGTTCCCCAAAACCACGGATGCCAGCGCGCCTCCCAACAAGTGCCCGCTGGTGCCGCCGGCTACGGGAAAGTTGATCATCTGGGCTGCAAACACGAAAGCTGTAGTTAATCCCATGATTGGGGCTTGCCGCAATCCCAGACTGGCGCGGGTTCGATTGAGGGCAACTGCAATTACTGCTGCACTTGCTATGCCGGTGGCAATAGCTACGGGCGGTGAAAGAAAACCATCAGGTATGTGCATCGATATATCAAAAAAGAGATAACTGCCAACCCTTAAGTCAACTATTTTTTACAAAACTTTACAATCCCCTCAGGGGGCATTGGTGGGAGCGAGCGATCGGGGAAGTCGTGGCGGGCGATCGCTTATCCTGCAAAGCTTCTAGCTTAACAGCCAGAATTTTGACGAGTGGGGAGCGGAGATTAAATAATTCTTAAAAATTCATCAAATTTTGTACCTACAGCCCGTATTTTTGAGCTATTTGATAATAGTTATCAATAAATTTACAAATTTTCACTATCAAATGTATCAATATCAAAGATTGGATAAAAATCTTAAGAAATTATAAAATTTTTAATGAAAGCCAGTAATTAGTTTTATTCTCAACAGTTGAGAATAAATAGCATTAGTTAACGGATAACAAAAGCTGCAAAATTAGCTCCAAGCTAGTCAAGGCAAGGATTTTTGGTATTGGCAAAACTAAAAACTCAGATGTTATTGCTGTAAATCTATGTGAAGCGGTGTTTGGGCGGTTGTCGATCGCGTGCAAGTGCGATCGGCTATTTGGGCACCAACCGCATTCTCAAGAGACTTAAAACACTAATGCAATAATTCTCAAGTAATTTCCCCCACAACCTACAGGAGGTTTGCCAGCAGTGCAACACTCAACGCCAGACTCAACTACCGATTTAGTTCCCTCAGAATTTCCCAGACAGCTAGATATCGCGCAAGTTACTATCTACGGACTCAGCTTTTTATCCGCCGGTTTATTCCTGTTTTTACCTTTAGTTAACCTATTGCATCCGAGCCCTTGGCAGCGGTGGATGGGAGCAATTCACGGCATGGGTGCAATGTTGGCATTAGTCGTCATGGTTTATACAGGACATCTCGCATTTCCCTTAATGCGGGGTGCCGGTAAAATATTGCCTCAAATGCGTACTTTAGCATTTTGGTCAACTCTTTTGAGTTTTTTAGCCATTTCTACCGGCAACTGGGCTTATATGCGTTATCGGGCAAGCGCAGATTTTGGCGGAGCTCGCGCTTGGCTGAAAGAAAACTCGCCTTTAGGGCAGTACGTTTTGATGGAATATCACGAATTTAGCGTGCTATTTACCTTGCCTTTGACAGTAGCTTGCGCGTGGATTTTGTGGAACTACGGCGACTCAATTTTAGACAAGAAAAATCGCCCGGTTCTCACAGCAACCTGTGTCGCTTTGGCAGCAATTATGTTTTTTGCAATGGGCGGCATGGTGAGCGGACTTGGTGTTGCTAAAATTCGCGCTTTGTAAGTTTTTAGTGACTTTAACTAATGCAGGACTTACGAACAGATAACGTAATTATGTCATTGCGAGGCTGACGAAGCAATCTCAAACCTTGATTTTCGGCGCTCAGTGTGTAAGTCCTATAATGACTGATGAATAATGACTAAACTTAGGAGATGGATCAAATGACAAGACAGTTATATCAGGAAAATTCCGCCGACAGTGAACCAGCGTATGGCAAATTTTGGAGCAAATTAAAACGCTTTCCGAGCGGTTTATCTGAAGGCTCAGAAACTCCACCTAGTGTCAGTGGCCCGGCGGCAGCGGCATTAATTAGTGCAGCAATTGGCTGTTTCACAATGATGGTAACTCACCACTTTTCAGACACATCCAAAGCCATAGAGAAAATGGTTTGGAATCTTGGCACTTGGATTCCGGGAAGCAAGACTGGTGATGAATTGTGGGGCAACATCGGCAGTTATACAGGCAAGGAAACCATGTTGCTTGTAGGTTGGCTTGTCAGTTGGCCAATTCTCTATACTCTCTGGAAAAACAAGAACATCAAAAGTCGCACCATATTTTTATGGATGATTAGTTTGTTGGTTGCTGCGACAGCTATGTGCTGGCATCCTCTATTCCCCTATTTGCCGTTAACTTAAATAATCTGAGGTTTGATTGATGGAAACGAAAAATAAGCCACTCCCAGCGAAGGAGATGCACAAAATAGTTTGGGCTTGTGTGGGAGTTTTGACTCTTTGTTTTGTGACTTATCCGATTGCGATGTTTCGCGTTACACAAAAAGAAAAGTTTCGCGGTATTTACGTCAAATCTTTGACAATAGAGGGGAAAAAGCCTGATGGTACGGCAGCAGATGTTAAGGCTGTTGCGAATAAGCCGGCGGAATCTGCTATTGCGAGTAGTGGTGTGCTTCCGGCTGTAGTTGCTGACAGTCTAAAAAATCTGCCTGAAAAGTCTCCTGATGTTGCGCCTGTTGCGAATAAGTCTGCTGAAACCGTTATTGCGAGTAGCGGTACAGACAAGACTGTGCAAGCTGTGCCTGTATCAGCAGGTAAGCAGGAAGCTCCGGTGGTTAATGGGACTAATCAGACAGTGGAAATTACCGATCGCACCCAGCTACAAGAGTTAAGCCTGAAATTGTACGATCGCATTAATCAAGGTTGGCAAACTAGCCCTACCTTCACTCAAAATCTAGTGTATCGCGTGAGTGCGAGTCTTGACGGGGCGATCGCAAATTTTGAGCCACTCAATCAACCAGCCAAAGATTTCACCCAAGAAACACCCCTGCCAAATTTGCAGAAGTCTTCCCAGCCTGAGAGTAACAGTGGTGCAGTACCCGCAGCTAAGTTGACCGTAGTGTTTACTCCTAGCGGAGTATTAGAAGTTAACCCCTAACTGACGCCAAAAAACTATCCGGTAAGGTGCGCGACGCGCGCCTTGCTTGGCAATTTTTTTAATCAGAATAAAAGCCCAATATCTATGCAGTAGGGTGCGGAGTCCGCACCCTACTGCATAGATATTAAAAAAACACTTTTTGCCTAAATTCCATTCAATCAAAAAATATGATATCCTAAGCAGTGCGCTTTATTGCAATCTACATCAAAAACCACAAATGAAAGAACTTGACGAGAAAAAAACCCAAGAACTGCTAGCCACCATCATGGAATGGGAACTAGCAGGGGTTGTGCGCTACACCCACTATGCACTGATGGTGACAGGCCCAAACCGCATTCCCATCGTACAATTTTTTCAAGCACAAGCAACTGAATCTCTGCTCCACGCGCAACAAGCAGGAGAAATTCTCACAGGTTTAGAAGGGCATCCCAGCCAAAAAATTGCCCCAATTGAAGAAACCTACAAGCACTCGGTGAAAGACCTTTTGGAAGAAAGTCTAAATCACGAAAAAAAAGCACTCAAAAAGTATAAATCTTTACTTGAAGTCGTGACAGACGCCAGCGTTTACTTGGAAGAATACGCCCGCACCCTAATCGGTCAAGAAGAACTGCACCAAGTAGAACTCAAGAAAATGCTGCGAGATTTTAGTTAAGCAATGCAATAGTTATTAGTCCTTAGTTATTAGTCCTTAGATACACCCCAACCGCCTTAATAAAACCTCCTGCTTTCTTTCCCCTTCCTTAGCATCTTCGCGGTTCAATAATCTTAGGATTAAAAACTAAGGACTAACGACAAATTAACCAGGGCTATTTCATTCTTTGTAGGGGCAATCCCCCTGTGGTTGCCCCGATGCCCGAAATGAACGATAACTCTTCGGTGGGGGGTAGGCACGGGGGCACTACCCCTACAAAACCCTCGTTTTTTCGAGAATGAAATAGCCCTGCAAATTAACCAGTATAAAAAATGAACTTTAGTGAAGCCCTACCAACTTTTGTAATTACCCTGCGTGAAGGTGTGGAAGCAGCCTTAGTCGTGGGAATTGTACTCGCTTGTCTCAAAAAAGCTCAGCAAAGTCACCTCAATTCTTGGGTATATGCAGGAGTCGCAGCCGGCATTGCTGCTAGCGGTTTTGTGGGTGTTTTATTCAATGGGTTGCTAGCAGCACTATCGACATCTAATCAGCCTTACGCACCAGTATTTAAACAGCTATTAGAGGGCGTGTTGGGACTGGTGGCGATCGCCATGCTAAGCTGGATGCTAATTTGGATGACTCAGCAAGCCCGCTTTCTGAAAGCTGAAGTTGAAGGAGCGGTGACAGCAGCTTTAACCAAAAACACCAATGCCGGCTGGGGCGTATTTGGCTTAATTTTTATTGCGGTACTGCGCGAAGGTTTTGAAACAGTCATCTTTGTCAGCGCTCAATTTCAGCAAGGTTTAAGTCCGGCTTTAGGCGCTTTGGGCGGTTTGACAGGGGCCGCAATCATTGGCGCGCTGCTGTTTAAGTGGGGCGTCAAAATTGATATCCGCCTGTTTTTCAAGTTTATGGGAATTTTGTTGCTGTTAATCGTAGCAGGTTTGGCGGTGTCGGCGCTCAAACATTTCGACGCTGCGGCTGCAATTTTGTCACAGATTGATAGCAAGTATGCAGGGATTTGTGTTTTTTACGATCGCACTGCACAACTCCACTCTTGTATTCTAGGCCCGATGGTGTGGAATGCAGCCGGAGTTTTGCCCGATCGCGAATTTCCAGGAGTGATTCTCAAAGCACTGTTGGGATACAGAGATCGAATCTATCTTTTGCAAGCTGTTGGTTATACAATATTCTTACTAACAGTCGGCAACCTTTACTTCCAAAAATTAAACCCTCAAGCGACTGTTCCCTCCCCAAATACTCAACCTGCTCGCCCTCAGTAGCCTTTCTAGCAGTTTTTATCCTTTGTTTTGCTGCTGCAAGCGCGATCGAAAAAATTCCAGAATTGCCAAAAAAAATCCACCCAAGATTTCCAGGTTGGGGGATTGATTATTAAACTTATATGTGATATCATCTAATAATGGAAATAGTGCTTATTTTTTTATAAATGCTCATATTTCTATTATTCAATAATACCGTCAATAGCCCTAAAAAGCAAGTGCGAATCCTCAAAAAAAAGAAAATTTTTCACTAAACTTAACAAACTAAAAATTAATAGTTAACGCTTAACAGATGTCTCAAAGACGGGGCTTAAATGGTACAGCATTTAAACTGTATATTTCAATGACCTGTTCCCCAGTCGGCAAATCCACTCTCCGAATTCTGCTTTCTCGGTCGATCGCCACAGACAATCTCTCGCACCCGCAGCAGCTTACCATTGGCGCCATTGTCTGAAGTCGCAGGTGTACCCACAAAAAACTTGAAGCTGTTCTGGTAGGCCCAAAAATCTGCCCCCAGCAAGATTTTTTGTCGAACAGTCTTCTGATAAGCGCTCAAGATGGCTTATAATTAGTACAAGAATATTTACAGAGTTCTGAAAGTTCTTAATGAACCTTATAATCCTTAATGAAGCTTAAAATTAAAAAATTGCTCCTTAAAGTTACCTGGAACCCCCAGAAGGCTGTAGCCTCCGCCATCTGGTTAGCGGTGAGATAAATGATGATGCCTCGGATACTTGTTATTGATGATGACGCGGCGATCGCCGAACTCGTAGCCGTCAACCTAGAAATGGCTGGCTACGAAGTCACCCAGGCAGAAGACGGCATCAAAGGTCAGGCCCTGGCAATACAATTGCTGCCCGACCTGATCGTGCTAGACCTGATGCTACCTAGAGTAGACGGATTCACAGTCTGTCAGCGGTTGCGGCGCGACGATCGCACAGCCGACATTCCAGTCTTGATGTTGACAGCCTTAAGTCAAACCCAAGACAAAGTAGAAGGCTTCAACTCCGGCGCCGACGACTACCTGACCAAACCCTTTGAACTAGAAGAGATGCTGGCGCGAGTGCGAGCCTTACTGAGGCGCACAGACCGCATCCCCCAAGCAGCCAAACACTCAGAAATCCTGAATTATGGCCCCCTGACTCTTGTCCCCGAAAGGTTTGAAGCTGTTTGGTACGTTAATACCGTCAAACTGACTCACCTAGAGTTCGAGTTGCTGCACTGCTTGCTCCAGCGCCACGGTCAGACAGTCTCTCCCAGCGAAATTCTCAAAGAAGTGTGGGGTTACGACCCTGACGACGACATCGAAACAATTCGCGTGCACATCAGACACCTGAGAACCAAAATGGAACCAGATCCCCGCCATCCTCGGTACATCAAAACCGTATACGGGGCGGGTTATTGCCTAGAGTTGCCCAGCAACGAGCAAGTAGCCGAGGAAAGCAAATCCTCTGCTACTTGCTAGCGCGCCAGATACCATAAGCAGTTAAAAATCCAACTAGAAAAGCCTGAGAGCAAACGCTCTCAGGCTTTGTTGTTTAGAGTTTGAGTTGACATCCTCACCGGGAGTCAACGCCACGGTGATTTCCAAACCTCACGATTTAGGTTTCTGCTTCATCGCAACCGCCTCAACCCACAAGGAGTTTTATGGTCTTATGTTAGCTCCACAGACTATCCCCGCTAGCCCAGCGGTTCTGATGTGTCGAATACCAAAAAAGGAATTCTTATGTTCTGTTTTGAGTCTAGGGATGTTTTCCATTGCCCCGTCGTCTTTTCCCGGTCTACCGATTTTTCTGCCCCGTTGGGAAATATCGCAAGCTTTGGTGTGAGGGTTTATGTCTCCATCGTCACGGGTGGGTCATTGACCATCTCAATCTTAACAAAAACCTCGAATTAAAGCCGTCCTAGAAGAACGGGGTTTCCACCCACATTTTCTGATGAATATGCCGACCAGTAGCCATTAACTCTCTTGATTCAGAAAAAAATAATCCCGCACCCCTTCTAGCCCCACTTTTATCAAAGCTTGCCCAGAAGAGAGTACCGGATTTCTTGTGCCACCTTGTCTTTTCCGAGAGGATTAGATAGCTACTTAAACAATATCCTACCCTTAATAAGACTATTTATCAATAAAATCTCGAATATTGACCTAATTGCTATTTGCCATAACCCGAAATAAACTTCCAATCGAGCCTCAAAAGCAATCACACACTTAGCTTCATGATTTTTTATACCATTTAGTTACATATCTTAACTAAAATAAGTGAAAAACTTTATCAAATAGCTCTTGACGAAACTCCTAAAATTGTTGATTATCTATATCAATAAGCGGTGAACGCTTAAAACTCAACTGACATCTTTCACAAGAGGTAAATCGCCCCGTGACAAGCATGGCAAAAACATCCTTCCCAGCCGAAGGAGAATCATTTCCCTGGTGGGCCGGCAACGCCCGCTTAATCAACCTTTCCGGTCGCTTACTGGGCGCACACGTCGCCCAAGCCGGTCTCATCGTCCTCTGGGCGGGAGCTTATACCCTATTTGAGCTTTCCCGTTTCAACCCAGAATTGCCCATGTACGAACAAGGCTTAATCCTGTTGCCTAACTTAGCCAGACTCGGCTTGGGCGTCGGTGCGGGAGGCAAAATTGTCGATACTTATCCGTACTTTCAGATTGGTGTTATACACCTAATCAGTTCAGCCTTTCTCGGCTTCGGCGGCATCTTTCACTCGCTCAAAGGGCCAGAAACCCTCGAAGAAAGAACTCCTTTCTTTGGCTACAAATGGGAAGACGCAAATAAAATGACCACTATCTTGGGCATCCACCTAGTTTTGTTAGGTGTTGGTGCTTTCTTGTTGGTGGCCAAAGCTATGTATTTCGGTGGTTTGTATGATACCACGATCGGGCAAGTGAGGGTAATTTCGGAACCCACACTCGATCCCACTGTGATTTTCGGCTACCTGTTCGGTGCAGGTGGCAAAAACTGGATTGCCTCTGTTGACAATCTCGAAGATGTTGTCGGCGGACATATTTGGGTCGGAATCCTCTGCATTGCCGGTGGCTTGTGGCACATTCGCACTCAGCCTTTTACTTGGGCCAAAAAACTGTTCGTCTGGTCAGGAGAAGCTTACCTTTCTTACAGTCTCGGCGCATTAGCCTTAATGGGTTTCATCGCCGCCTACTTTGTCTCAGTCAACACCCTGGTTTTCCCAGTTGAATTTTTCGGCCCAGCTTTAAACATTGGCATCCAACAATTTCCCTATTTCGGTAGTGGAGAAGTTTTGACTTCTCGAACTTGGCTAGCAAACGCTCACTTCTGGCTGGCTTTCTTTGTTCTGCAAGGACATTTCTGGCACGCTTTGCGCGCGGCAGGATTTGACTTCCGCAAAGGCGAAGTTGTGCAACCGATGCGTGGAGATGTTCGCGCTAATGCAGCGAGTTAACCCAGAATTTACGCGCGGGGGTCAAAAACCCGGTTTCTGCATCGACATTTCTCGAAACAAGCGACGACTTTTGTGAGAAACCGGGTTTTTTGGGCAACTCCAATTCACCGAAATTAGAGGAAAGAGAAAATGCAAGCAATAGTTGAACCGAATTTAGTACCAGAACCGGAAAAGTCAGAAAACGAGTACGGCTGGTGGGCTGGAAACGCCCGTTTCACAGAATTTTCAGGACGAATTTTAGGAGCTCACGTTGCTCACGCGGGCTTGATTGTCCTCTGGGCCGGGGCGATGACTCTGTTTGAAATTTCAAATTTCAACCCAGAGTTGCCGATGTACGACCAAGGTTTAATCTTGCTGCCGCACTTGGCCAGTTTGGGTTTAGGAGTAGGACATGGTGGTCAAATTGTTGATACCTATCCCTATTTTGCGATCGGAGTTGTGCATTTAATTAGTTCCGCAGTTCTCGGTGCCGGCGGCATTTACCATTCCTTGGTAGGCCCGAAAGTATTGCCACAAAACAATACATTCTTTGGTTCTTTCGGCTACGACTGGGAAGACAAAGACAAAATGACCAGCATCATCGGTATTCATCTATTGCTATTAGGTGCCGGTGCTTGGTTGTTGGTCGCAAAAGCCTTATTTTGGGGCGGTCTTTACGATCCCCACGTTGCTGACGTGCGGATAATTAGCGAACCGACGCTCAATCCCGCCCAGATTTTCAGCTATCTTATTCCAGTCCACGGCCCGGAAGGAATGGCAGCAGTTGACAACTTAGAAGATGTTGTCGGCGGTCACATTTATGTTGGTTTGATCTGTATTCTTGGCGGTTTCTGGCATATCTTCACTAAGCCTTTTGCGTGGGCCCAGCGAGTCCTGTTTTGGTCGGGAGAAGCTTACCTTTCTTACAGTTTAGGCGCTCTGGCTTACATGGGCTTTTTGGCCGCCTACTTTGTGACTGTAAATGACACTGTTTATCCAGAGGTTTTCTACGGCCCTGTGGGTTTGAGTGGCGCCGGTGCAGCGGTTGTTTCTTCGCGGACTTGGCTAGCAACAAGTCACTTTGTTTTAGCGATTTTGGCGCTTTCTGGTCACATTTGGCACGCCTTGCGCGTTCGGACGAAAGCGGCGGGATTTGATTTTCGATCGGGCGAATTTGTAACGGCAACTTCCAGCAAGGTTGAAAAATCCGGTCAGATGCAAGCTCAACCTGCGGCGGCAACAGTAGTTAGTTTCTCGGATGTGACTGTAACTTTTTTGCGGAATTTACCGATTTACCGTAAGGGATTGTCTCCCATAGTCCGGGGATTGGAAGTGAGTTTAGCTCACGGCTATTTCTTGGTAGGAGCTTTTGCAGTATTGCTGCCTTTACATGAAAAAGGTTTAGCACCATTAGCCGGATTGCTGGCAACTCTGGCATTGGTGTTGATTTTGGCGATCGGGCTCTCGGTTTACGAGAACCGAAACGTTGAAGCAGGTAAAGTTTTGTACTGGCATAAAACGTCGGAAGATTGGAGTTTGTTCCGGGGCGGTTTTGTGATGGGCGGTACTAGCGGAGCTTTCCTCGCCTATTTGCTGCTAGACAACTTTGCTGGCATTGATGCAATTTTCCGAGGTATTGTGAACTAAAAAAAACCGTTTGTAGTGCGGACTTAAGTCCGCTCCGATAGTGCGAACTTAAATCCGCACTACGAACTAATCCATCTAAAATTCAATTTTTTTGATACCGAAGTAAGTACAACAAGGAAACAAAAAACGATGCAAACCTACGATAATCCCAATGTTAAATATGACTGGTGGGCTGGCAATGCCCGCTTCGCCAATCTTTCAGGATATTTCATTTCCGCTCACGTCGGTCAAGCCGCTTTAATTACTTTCTGGGCTGGAGCATTTACTCTGTTTGAAATGTCTCGCTACAACCCAGCAATTTCTATGGGCGAACAAGGCTTGATTTTGCTCCCCCACTTAGCAACTCTGGGTTTAGGTGTAGGAGTAGGTGGTCAAATCGTCGATACTTATCCGTACTTTGTGGTCGGAATGGTACACCTCATCTCATCGGCTGTTTTGGGTGCTGGTGCTTTGTTTCACACCTTTAAAGGCCCTAAGAGCTTGAAGGATGCCAAAGGTCGCGCCGGGAAGTTTCACTTTGAATGGGAAGACCCCAAAAAACTCGGTTTCATCCTAGGACATCACTTGATTTTCTTAGGATTAGGTGCGCTGTTGCTGGTGGCGAAAGCGATGTTTTTCGGCGGTTTGTACGACTCGACAATTCACGATGTTCGCACTGTTGTCAGCCCAACTCTTGACCCATTAGTAATTTACGGCTATCAAACTCATTTTGCCAGTGTTAACAACTTGGAAGATTTGGTTGGTGGTCACATTTATGTCGGCATTATGCTGATTATTGGCGGGGTTTGGCATATCGTGAAAGAGCCTTTTGCTTGGGCTAAGCGAGTGTTGAGTTTCTCTGGGGAAGCTATTCTTTCATACTCGATCGGTGGTATTGCTTTAGCAGGATTTACAGCGGCTTACTTCTGTGCAGTTAATACTTTAGCTTATCCCGTTGAATTCTACGGGCCTGTGCTAGATATCAAGTTGGGTATTACCCCCTATTTTGCGGATACGATCGCCTTACCGTTCGGTGCTCACACTCCTCGCTGCTGGCTGGCTAATGCTCATTTCTTCTTGGCTTTCTTCTTCTTGCAAGGTCACTTATGGCACGCTCTGCGGGCGATCGGCTTTAACTTTAAGCAAGTTGAAACTGCTTTAAATACGATGGAAACTGAGTCCTAGGACTTCAGAATTTGCAGAGTGAAATGTTTCTCTGCAAGGACTGGGGCGGGCAATGTTAATCAATTTCAGGACTTACGCATCAAGTCCAAGAAACCCGGTTTTTTGATTGAGATAAGTACGTGGACATATATATTTCCCGTCTGAAGAGACAACGAAGTAATCTCAAAACCCTGCGATTGCTTCGTTCCTCGCAATGACATTATTGTATTTATTTATGTCCACCTACTTAGAAGGTTTTAAGCAAATATTTTGGTTGAAACACCCGGTTTTTAGCTACCCATGCGTAAGTCCTAAATTTAAAAATTGCCTGCTCTAGCTAGAATTTTACGAGGGAAAGAGCTGTGACAATTGCTAATATTAACGATTTTGGAAGGGATGGAGCGAATGTTAAGTGGTGGCTTGGTAATGCCCGCTTAACTGATTTGTCGGGTAGATTGTTGGGCGCTCATGTTGCTCACGCGGGTTTGATTATGTTTTGGGCGGGAGCAACTACGATATCGGAAGTGACTCGCTTTGTGCCAAGCACGCCCATGTATGAGCAGAATCTCTCTTTACTGCCACATTTAGCAACTTTGGGCTGGGGTGTTGGTGCTGGGGGTGTTGTGACTGATACTTATGCTTATTTTGCGATCGGCATATTGCATTTAGTGGCATCTGCTGTTTTGGGCGCTGGGGGTCTTTATCATGTTTTTAGCGGCCCGGAAATTTTGCATACTGGAGGCGGAATTGTTGCTAAGTTTCACTATGAATGGAATGACGCTAAGAAGCTGGGTTCCATTTTGGGAAGCCACTTAATTATTTTAGGATTGGGTGCTTTTTTGCTAGTGATCAAAGCAATGAATTTTGGGGGAATTTATGATAGTGCGATCGGCGATGTACGGCTGATTGTTACCCCAAATCTCAATCCGGCGACAATTTTTGGCTATTTGTTCGGATTTGCTAATGGTGGCTGGACAATCCTAGGAATGGCTAGTGTTAATAACTTAGAAGATGTGATCGGTGGTCATATTTGGATTGGTGCGATGCTAATTTCAGGTGGCGTGTGGCACATTCTGGTTGAGCCTTTTCCTTGGGCTAAGCGAATTTTGATTATTGAGGCTGATGCTATTCTTTCCTATAGTTTAGCTGGCTTGGCTTTTATGGCTTTTCTTTCCTGTGTTTTCGTGGGGTATAACACGACTGTTTATCCTGTGGAATTTTACGGAGGCGATCGCCTGGGATTGGCAAATGCACAATTTTTATTGGGTACATTAGCCCTTGCAGGTCACATTTGGCACGCTTCTCGCGCCCGCCTTAATAGAAGCTGAATGCGATTTAAGTCAGAAACAAAGTTTGTTCCTACTTTGTTTCTGTACTTTGTATCGGTTTCAAATTTGTGTATACTTTGAGAAATTACCCTATGACTGTTTTTATTTACTGCTCCTGTATCAGTATTTTGATGCTGCTGTTTTTGTGGAGTGTTTCCCTAACATTGCGCGAAGGATTCCATCAACTCCGACGCCTGCATCAAGTTCCTTGTTCAGATTGCGAGTTTTTTACTAATGACTACCGCCTCAAGTGTACTGTACGGCCGTGCGTTGCTTGTACTGAAGATGCGATCGGCTGTACTGACTTTGAACCGAAGACTTGTTTTGCCAATTCTTGCCAGCAACATTTCTCTAGGGTTCACAAACCTTATGCAGAAGTACCGACAACAAATCCTTCTGTTCCACCTTTAGCAACCGGAATTAAAAGCTAATAAATTCCCCCTAAATTAGGGGGATGTATAACAATTATTTGGACAAATTCGCTATGAATATCTACAGCGCTAACTCACTTAAACTCGAACTAAATCAGAGAGGCTGCCGCCTGACTCCCCAGCGAGAAACTATTTTGAGTGTCTTTCAAACTATGCGGCAAGGCAATCATTTGAGTGCGGAAGAATTATACAATATTTTGCAAAATAAAGGAGAACGAATAGGCTTGTCTACTGTCTACCGAACGCTACATTTATTAGCAAGAATTGGGATGTTGCGCGAACTAGAATTAGCAGAAGGACACAAACATTACGAACTGAATTTGCCGGAATTGCACCATCACCACCATCTGGTTTGCATTCAGTGCCACAAAACCTTTGAATTTAGCGACGAATCGATTTTGAAAATAGGCAAAAAGCAAGTTGAAAAAGCTGGTGTAGAACTGCTGGACTGTCAATTAACTGTGCGTGCTGTTTGTTTGGAAGCACTGCGGGAGGGATGGCCTTCTTTGGTGCCGAGCAATTGGTTGTGTCCGAGATATCACTCGGAACTTGAGGAGGAAATGAGTTGAGTTGGATGAAATACAGTTCGGGAATTAGTAATTGGTAGTTGCTAGTTTGTACTTGGTAATTGATTATTCGTTATTTCCTGTTAGTTATACGGTTTATGAAAAAGTTTGCCACAACGGAATTGTTGGGTTTGTTTCGTCCACCAAATGTGCAAGGTGCGTCGCTATGAGATTATAGGTTAAATTTAGGGATTGTTTGCAAGCGACACACCCTACCAATACTAATGACGACAACTATTAACTATCAACTATCAACTGACTACACTTATACTAATATCCAAGGTGCGTCGCTATGAAATTATAGGTTAAATTTAGGGATTTTTCACAAGCGACATACCCTACCGATATTAATGACAACTGTCAACTGTCAACTGTCAACTGTCAACTGACTACACTTGTACTCAAGCAACCTCAGAATCTGAACGTTGGTGTTCCATCCGAAATACGTTAGCGTACAAACTAGCAACAATCTGTTTGCCTTCCTGAGTCAACTGCAAATAACCGAGAGATTCGCTGATGTGGGGGTAAATTCCACTCCAGTAAAACTGAGAGTAGCTTTCCAGCAAGTCGCCCGGATGTCGGTAGCCCAAAACTTTAGTAGCACCGCTTTCTTCCAACTCATAAAACAGCGCGCCAATTTTCTGCAAATATTGTGGGTTGCTGAGCTGACCTATCAAGTCAGCACCCCGAACTAAACTAGAATAATTAACTGCATCTTCGTCAATATTGCCGTCAAGCACCGAGAAACGAGTCTGTTCTATGTTCTGCTTAATTATCTCAGCATTAATTAGCTTGTGGTTGCCGAAACGCTCGTCAATGAACAGTTTTGCTCTGTCAACTCGGTAAGGAGCGAGGCTGGCCGCTGTTGCACCCGGAGCAAGGGCGATTCTCATGCCATCTTTTCCTGTAGCATATAATCCTGCTGATACTTGGTCTTGCCGACAAACTCCTTTGACATATCCAATATCCTGGCACAGCAAAGAAATAATGAAGTGCAGCCAATTTTCGCAGGAAACTCCACCCTTGCGAATGTGTTTTCCTCGCAAGATTTCTTGACCTACTAGCGTAATGCAAATGGCGTGTTCGGTATTGTGATATAGAGCGTCGCTGCTGGCGATGTTTTCTAATGCCATTGCCCCCACCCAGGCAATAATGTCAGCATAGTCTGATTTGTAGCCTCCGTAAGTGCGGCTGTACCCATTCTCCAGTTGTTTTATGAAGGCCTCTATCAGCAGTTCTGTAGAATTAAACATACCCTGTCCTGTGATTTTAATATTGCTTTTCAAGAGCGGTGAATCTATTTTGATTTTATCTAATTTTATCATGAGATTTCAACTCATAATTCAAAAATCATTCACCTTACCTGCGTTGTTGGGCCCTGGCTGGTGCGGTAATCTCAAAACTTCCGTGCAACTCACTCAGTCCCTGACGGACAGCCATCCCCGCCGCACTGCATATAGCAGCCTGCTGACAATTTTGGAATCGTCGGAACTTTTTAAACTTTGACAATTAATTTCGGATTGAATTTGGTGGAACAGACTCCGATCGATCTTACCGGACTTCCAAATGTTCAAGTAAAGTTCAGAAATATTACTTTCAGGAATATAAGCTTTGGTTTTCATTTGCGGTCAACTGAACGTATGTTTCTTATTCTCAGGCAATTTTATATAATTTTATGTGATGTCGATCTCTCTGAGGCTGTGATGCGCTCGCACCGTAGAGTTGATGCGCCTCTGGGAAAAATGGTGATGCGAAATCTTGGATAGCGTAAATTTTGGGGTCGGCTGTGACATAAATCACAGTTGCCGTTGAACTCTCAAAAAATATAGCCGAATCTCATAAATATGATGTATTGACCAATTAATTAACAATCTCTTAAGTCCTTACTGCTCGCGACTGGTGCTGAACTTCTACGGAACTCTGTTTCCGCGTAGCCGAACCAAGCCAATCTCAAATCTAAAAATGCCAAATCTCAACTTGTACCTCCGTTAAGTGAGACTCGGCTAGATACCAAATATCGATTGGTGGGCCCCGGCGATCTGGCCATCCCAACTTCCTGTCAGGAAGTTCGATCGCCCGCTGCTGCAAATTTCTTGCCAAAAAAACTCGACTCGTGTAATATATAGAGTCTGGTATCCTCACTTATCCATAATTATTTTGATTTATCCCGTCCCCCCAGAGGGGAAGGGACTTTCAGTGCGGATGCCGCCAAATCACACTATATTCAGCAAAAAGCTAGAAATGCCGTAACTCATGCCCACTATTCAGCAACTCATCCGTTCAGCACGGGAACAAACGCAGAAAAAAACCAAATCGCCAGCTCTCAAGAGTTGCCCCCAGCGCCGCGGAGTTTGCACCAGAGTGTACACGACCACCCCGAAAAAACCCAACTCGGCGCTGCGGAAAGTGGCTCGGGTACGGCTGACTTCTGGTTTTGAAGTGACAGCCTACATCCCCGGGATCGGTCACAACTTGCAAGAACACTCGGTAGTAATGATCCGGGGCGGTAGGGTAAAAGATTTACCCGGAGTTAGATACCACATCATTCGCGGTACATTAGACACCGCCGGAGTGAAAGACCGCAAGCAAGGTCGTTCCAAGTACGGGGCCAAGCGTCCTAAAGAGAAAAAATAACGCGGATTTCGCCCGATCGCCAGAGTTAAAAAGCAAAAATAAGTTTCGATCGTCGATCGAGATTTGAGCTAGAAACTCCAAATTCAATCAATCAAAATCAAAAATCGCAAATAGAACTATGTCTCGCCGCACAGTTATTCAAAAACGTCCAGTTCCGCCAGATCCAACCTACAACAGCCGGTTGGTAAGCATGATGGTGAGACGGATCATGCAGCACGGCAAAAAATCCGTGGCCTCCAGCATAGTCTACGACGCCCTCAAAACCATCCAGGAACGCACAGGAGCCGAACCGTTAGACTTGTTTGAAAAAGCAGTCAAAAACGCTACACCCCTGGTAGAAGTCAAAGCCCGCCGGGTAGGTGGCGCTACATACCAAGTGCCGATGGAAGTACGTTCCGATCGCGGAACTACCCTCGCCCTCCGTTGGCTGATCAGATTTGCCCGCGCCCGCACAGGCCGCTCGATGGCTGCCAAGCTGGCTAACGAACTGATGGATGCAGCTAACGAAACCGGCAGTGCAATTCGCAAGCGCGAAGAAACACACCGTATGGCAGAAGCTAACAAGGCTTTTGCTCACTACCGTTACTAATTGCCAACTAGGGCATGGAGAAAAGGTCGATCGCGCAGCATAAAAGCATCGGGCGATCAATTAAAAAGTGTAAATTTTGAGTATTGAGATTGCTTCTCCAGGGACAATGCTGCCGGCCATTCGTGAAGCAAACTCAAAACTCCCAAAGTAAAAATTCACCCTGTCTCTGAATCCTCCATGTCGCATCCTTAATATTTTTGTAAACAAATGTTGCAAACAATATTAAAATGTAACAATAAGCTCAATAAACTTATGTTGTAAGTCGATTGGGAGTGCAAAATAAGGTTACTGTGTAGTATAATAGTATTATAACAGCAACACAAGATTAAGGAGGTAGCTGTGGTACGTATCGTCCCGCTAGAAAAAACTCGCAACATCGGCATCGCCGCCCACATTGACGCGGGCAAAACAACAACAACAGAAAGAATTCTGTTCTATTCTGGCATGGTTCACAAAATGGGTGAAGTGCACGATGGAACAACAATTATGGACACGATGGCGCAAGAGCGAGAGCGGGGAATTACGATTACTGCTGCCGCTATCACCACCACTTGGAAAGAGCACAAAATCAACATCATCGACACTCCCGGACACGTAGACTTCACTATCGAAGTAGAACGTTCCATGCGAGTGCTTGACGGAGTGATCGCAGTATTCTGCTCGGTAGGCGGAGTGCAACCACAATCGGAAACAGTTTGGCGGCAAGCCGATCGGTATAAAGTACCGCGAATCGTGTTTGTCAACAAAATGGATCGAATGGGCGCGAACTTCTACAAAGTCTATGCTCAAATTTGCGATCGGATGAGAGCGAACGCTGTACCCATCCAAATCCCGATCGGCAGTGAGGAAAACTTCCGGGGAATTGTAGACATAGTGCAAATGAAAGCCTATATCTACAAGAACAACACGGGCACTGATATCGAGGAAGTAGAAATCCCCGATGAAGTCAAAGAGCTGGCCGCCCAATATCGCACGAAGCTGATCGAATCCGTAGCAGAAACCAGCGACGCCCTTACCGAGAAATACCTCGAAGGTGTAGAACTAACCGAAGACGAAATCCGTTTGGCCCTGCGCCACGGTACTGTCCAAGGTACGATCGTCCCCATGCTATGCGGTTCGGCATTCAAAAACAAAGGCGTTCAGTTGTTGTTGGATGCAGTCATCGACTATCTGCCGTCGCCCTTGGAAGTTCCCCCAATTCAAGGACTCCTACCCAACGGCGAGACAGCAGAGCGCTTTGCCGACGACAACGCCCCGCTGTCAGCCCTGGCATTCAAAATCATGGCAGACCCCTACGGTCGCCTGACCTTCCTCCGCGTTTACTCCGGTGTCCTCAAAAAAGGTAGCTACGTCCTCAACTCCACCAAAGACAAAAAAGAGCGGGTTTCTCGCCTAATTGTACTCAAAGCGGACGATCGGATAGACGTAGAAGAACTCCGCGCCGGAGACTTGGGAGCAGCCTTGGGTCTGAAAGACACCTTCACAGGCGATACCATCTGTGAAGAAGGCTCGGAAGTGATTCTGGAGTCCCTGTTTATTCCAGAACCGGTCATTTCGGTGGCGGTGGAACCCAAAACCAAACAAGACATGGAGAAGCTCTCCAAAGCCCTCCAGTCCCTCTCGGAAGAAGACCCCACCTTCCGAGTCAATGTTGACCCAGAAACCAATCAGACAGTCATCGCCGGCATGGGCGAACTGCACTTGGAAATTTTGGTAGACAGGATGCTGCGCGAATTCAAAGTAGAAGCCAACGTCGGTCAGCCGCAAGTAGCCTACCGGGAAACCGTTCGCAAAGCCGTCCGCGCCGAAGGCAAATTTATCCGCCAAAGCGGCGGTAAAGGTCAGTACGGTCACGTGGTGATCGAACTAGAACCTGCTGAAGAGGGAACCGGCTTTGAATTTGTCTCCAAAATTGTCGGTGGCACTGTACCGAAAGAGTACATCAATCCGGCAGCACAAGGGATGAAAGAAGCCTGCGAATCAGGTATTCTAGCAGGATATCCCGTGATCGACCTCAGAGCTACTATGGTAGACGGGTCTTTCCACGATGTAGACTCTTCAGAAATGGCATTTAAGATCGCCGGTTCAATGGCAATCAAAGAAGCCGTGATGAAGGCGTCGCCAGTGCTGCTAGAGCCTATGATGAAGGTAGAGGTTGAAGTTCCCGAAGATTACATCGGGAACGTCATCGGAGACCTCAACTCGCGTCGGGGTCAGATCGAAGGTCAAGAGACGGATCAGGGAATTGCCAAAGTTTCTGTAAAAGTTCCACTAGCAGAAATGTTCGGTTACGCTACTGACATCCGCTCAAAAACCCAAGGTCGAGGCATCTTCACAATGGAATTCAGCCATTACGAAGAAGTGCCGCGAAATGTGGCTGAAGCCATTATCGCTAAGAACAAAGGGAACTAATGATTTAAGGTTTTAGATTTTGGATTTTGGATTGAATCCAAAATCTAGAATCTAAAATCTCAAGTCTAAAATCGCTAAAAAAAACAAGGAACAGATCGAGAATGGCACGCGCAAAATTTGAACGGACTAAACCCCACGTAAACATCGGCACCATCGGTCACGTTGACCACGGCAAAACAACTTTGACCGCGGCGATTACGATGACTCTTTCAGCATTGGGTCAGGCTAAGGGTAAGAACTACGCCGACATCGACGCTGCGCCAGAAGAAAAAGCACGCGGTATTACGATTAATACTGCTCACGTAGAATACGAAACCACAAGCCGCCACTACGCCCACGTGGATTGCCCCGGACACGCTGACTATGTGAAAAACATGATCACCGGTGCTGCTCAAATGGACGGTGGCATCCTAGTAGTGTCAGCGGCAGATGGCCCCATGCCTCAAACACGCGAACACATCCTGCTAGCTAAGCAAGTTGGCGTTCCCAGCCTGGTTGTCTTCTTGAACAAAGAAGACATGGTAGATGACGCTGAACTGTTGGAATTGGTTGAATTGGAAGTTCGCGAACTCTTGAGTTCTTACGATTTTCCTGGCGATGATATCCCCATCGTGACCGGTTCTGGCTTAAAAGCTCTCGAAGCGATGCTTGCTAATCCCAAAACCAAGCAGGGCGAGAATGAGTGGGTTGACAAGATTTACAAGCTGATGGAATCAGTAGATTCTTACATCCCTACTCCAGAACGCGAAATTGACAAGCCTTTCTTGATGGCTGTAGAAGACGTATTCTCGATTACTGGTCGGGGTACTGTTGCTACTGGTCGGATTGAGCGCGGCAGTGTCAAAGTCGGCGAAACTGTCGAAGTGATTGGTCTGAAGGACACTCGCAGCACTACGGTGACTGGTGTGGAAATGTTCACCAAGTCCTTGGATGAAGGTTTGGCTGGCGACAACGTGGGTCTACTTCTCCGGGGTATTTTGAAGGCAGATATTGAAAGAGGCATGGTGATTGCCAAGCCGAAGAGCATCTTGCCTCACACTCAGTTTGAATCTGAAGTGTACATTCTCAAAAAAGAAGAAGGCGGCCGTCACACGCCCTTTTTCTCGGGCTACCGCCCTCAGTTCTACGTCCGTACAACTGACGTAACTGGTACAATCATGCAGTTCACTGCTGATGATGGTACAGAAGCTGAAATGGTGATGCCTGGTGACCGGATCAAAATGACTGTTGATCTGATTCACCCGATCGCGATCGAACAAGGAATGCGCTTCGCAATCCGTGAAGGCGGCCGAACAGTCGGCGCCGGCGTTGTTTCCAAAATCCTCAAGTAGGAATTCGGTAACGCTTTAAATAGCAGAAAAGCCTAATCAAATTTGGTGGCTTTTCTGCTATTTAGTCATTGGTCATTGGTCATTGGTCATCTCGCCCGAAGAGCGAAGTCGAAGGGTGGTCATTGGTCATTGGTCATTGGTCATCTCGCCCGAAGAGCGAAGTCGAAGGGTGGTCATTGGTCATTGGTCATTGGTCATTGGTTATATCATTTCCGATCGATGGTAATATCATGGCTGAGGCACGTTGATAGGCGCTCAGAGATGATATTAGTAGTTAGTGGTTAGGGATCGAAGGTTAAATAACAACTGCCAACTGACAACTGCCAACTGACAACTGACAACTGACAACTGACAACTGACTAAAAATAAACTGAACCTAGAAAATTCAACAAAAAAAATGGCAACAATTCCACAGCAAAAAATTCGTATTCGCCTCAAAGCTTTCGATCGCCGAATTCTCGACGCATCTTGCGAAAAGATTGTAGATACAGCAAATCGGACAGCCGCCACTGCGATCGGCCCGATTCCCCTACCGACAAAACGACGGATTTATTGCTTGCTGCGATCGCCCCACGTAGACAAAGATTCTCGCGAACACTTTGAAACTCGCACGCACCGTCGCATTATCGACATTCACCAGCCCTCGGCTAAAACAATTGACGCTTTGATGAAACTGGATTTGCCAGCAGGCGTAGATATCGAAGTCAAGCTGTAGATTGACCGAGATCAAAAGCAGAAAGAAGGAACAATGGAAAAATACATTGTTCCTTTTTTGGTAAAAGTGCGATCGACAGTTGACAGTTGACAGTTGACAGTTGTCAGTTGACAGCTTGCCCCCTCGCCGGTCGTTGCGGTTGTCAGTTGTCATTAGTTTCTTAATAAATGGGTCTAATTAAAACGTAAATTTTTATCAGTCAGGGAGCGCTAAAAAAATAGTTATTTCAAAGTGGCTATCATAGCGTTTGACATAGTTCGTTAAGCAAAAACATAATTTTTATCAGTTTTAAGGAATGACGGCTTTTTGAAGATGTCAGGGGTTGCTGGGAGCATTGGCGATCGCCCGCAGTCACTCCCGGAGACACCACAAAAGCCGATCGCTCCCGCCCCGGAATTACTCAAATCAGTTAAAGTAAGAAAAATAAGCGCAAGTACCGTCACCTTTGAGCGACAATGGCATCCTCTTCCTCCTCCGCAGTTCGCGAACTCCCCTTATTTCCGTTGCCGGAAGTGGTTCTATTTCCAGGTAGACCGCTGCCGCTGCAAATTTTTGAGTTTCGCTATCGAATCATGATGAATACGATTCTGGAGGGCGATCGCCGTTTCGGTGTGCTCATGTGGGACCCCAACCAAAACAAAGTCTCAGCCGTTGGCTGTTGCGCCGAAGTCATTCATTGCCAGCGCCTCCCGGACGATCGCATGAAAATCATGACTCTCGGACAGCAGCGGTTCCGAGTCCTCGATGCCGTTCGGGAAAAACCCTATTTAGTCGGTTTAGTAGAATGGATTGAAGACGAACCGCCAGAAAAAGACCTCCGATCTTTGGGGAAAGAAGTCGAACAACTGCTGAGAGATGTAGTTCGTCTCTCCAGCAAATTGATGGATCAGCCGATCGACCTACCCGAAGACATTCCCAGTTTGCCAACAGAACTGTCCTACTGGGTAGCCAGCTACCTTTACGGCGCAGCGACAGAACAGCAAACTCTTTTAGAATTGCAAGATACTGCTGCAAGATTGGAACGCGAAACCGAAATTTTAACTTCCACTCGCAACCACTTGGCAGCAAGAACTGTACTCAAAGATACGCTCCAGTAGCGAATTGGCGCAGGCAAAAAGTACGATCGGCTTTGCCTGCATTCAAGCCAAAATCACACAGAAATCATACCATTTTCGATTTGAGATTTTCGCATTGGAGATTAAATAATTGAGAATTAATAGACCTTTTACAAAAATATCTAGGAACGGGCAAGATGCCCGTTCCACAAAAATAAATTTTTCTGTGGAACGGAACGGGCAAGATGCCCGTTCCACAAAAATAAATTTTTCTGTGGAACGGGCAAGATGCCCGTTCCCAAATTAGATGCTTGTGTCACAAAATCTCGACCAACCGAAACCCTATGATGCAGTTAGAGGCGGTCAACTGCCCCCTCCTGTGGGCGGTGTGGTACTCGGCGGACTAGCAGGAGTCAAACACCGACTGTCTAGTTCTGTCAGCGAACATCGGATTGCAGCCCTCAAGGAAGCCTTCAATTATGGCGATGCAGGGTTAAAAACAGTTATAAAAATTTGTCAAAGCGACCCAGGGCCAGTGCAGCGGGCGGCCTGCGCTTTAGTGCGAGACAGGCTGAGCGCGATCGCCCGCGAAAAATTACAAGCCTTTGTACCTGCAAGTTTAGACTCAGAAACAGCGGCAGACAGCAATCAAAAAATATTAAAGAACTCACCCAGCGCAGTCTCAGATAAAAATAGCGATCGACAATTATCAGAAGCACAGTTAATATTTGAGACAACTATGCAGCAGATGCAACCAAATTTGTTACTTTTGGAAGCATTAGTAGCCTCTGTAGAACGCGAAGAATTCACCTGCGAACTGATGAATTTGTGGGATTTGTTAATCTTAGAAATTCAGGAACCTCTCAAGCAACTGCGTCAGGCTGTTAGCAGTGCCATTTCCGCCCAACTCCGCATTCAGTGGCAGTACAATCAAGCTGAATCTCAAGCCAATCAGTGGCAGCAGCGAGCTTTGGTAGCTCTGGAGAAAGGAGACGAAAACTTGGTGCGACACGCCTGGGTTCGCAAACAGATCGAGTTGGATAAGGTAGCAGAAGTAAAAATTGATTTAGACGACCAAACTGTGCGAGTAGAAACTCTCAACCGCAACTTGCTAGCTTTGGAAAGTAAGATTGCTGAAGCTAATTCTAAGAAAGAGATACTCAAGATGCAGGTTCATTTTGCTAAGGTACAGGAGCAAATAGACTGCACTTTCAGCCAAATGAATACTATATTTTTTAGTCCTTAGCCGTCTAATTTGGCGCTTCTTTATGTTGACGGTTGACGGAATCCGGGCGACCTGTACCTGGAAGCAATAGGATTGGAGTAATGAATAGTATTGTTTTAATCTCTCGGTTACAAGTGATTAGCTTTGCACCAATTCTTTCTGGTAATTTATATTGCTTGATATCAGACTTGTCTGATGAAAAAATGAATTGCCCCGCTTAAATTTGTTTCGCGATCGCGCTTGGCGCCTTCCAGGTTAGCACCGCATAAAATAGCCCCGCTCAAATTAGCGCCGCGCAAGTCAGCTTCTCTCAAATCGGCGTCCTGAAGATTAGCTTCATACAACAATGCTCCTTTCAGGTTAGCTTGTTTTAGACTCGCTCCTCGCAGTTTTGCCTCAGTTAGATTGGCTTCTGTGAAATCTGCATTATTCAAGCAAGCATCAATCAGGTTGGCTTCGATTAAGTTTGCCCCGTACAAGCAAGCGGCCGTCAAATCAACACCTATCATTTTTGTCTCGCTCAAATTGGCGTTTTTGAGATTGGCGTGAATCATGTCAGCTCCTGTGAGCCTGGAAAAAGTTAAATCAGCTTTGGTAAGATTAGCCCCATTTAATTGGGCCATTACGAGGCAAGCATTCTTGATATTTGCGCCTATTAAGTTTGCCGAACTTAGGTCTGCAAAAGCTAAATTGATTTCGTTCAAAGTTGCACAGGCTAGATTAATATGACTTAAGAAAGCTTCTCGCAACGAAGCTTCTTGCAAGTTGGTTTCATGAAAATCTCTTTCTCCGGCTGCGTATCGCTTCAGAATTTCATCCGCATTCATCTGGCTAGCCTCCTAAGTTGTACCTAAAATTATACTACTGACAGTACACTGTAGCAACCAAAGATTTTTAAAGTTTCCGTGTGATTTTTTAACTCTTCTAGTGCCGATCGCACTAATCCAGAACACGCATCTGCTTCAACATCCATAAAGAAAATGTATTCTCCGAGCGATCGCTTCGTCGGGCGAGATTCAATGCGACTTAAATTAATACCGCGACTGGCAAATACTTGCAAAGGTTTGACCAAGGTTCCGGGCATATTTGCAGGTACGCTAAAAGCTAGTGACGTGTGGGTGCAATTGGCGGGGGCTGCATCTAACTGCAAGTTAGCCTCTTCTGCTGTAGCGGCGGATGTCACCGATGAGTCGTGGGATGCTGGGGCGTTTCCTAGTTTTGCTGCATCCGATCCCAGCACCCAAAATCGAGTGTAATTGTCAGGATAATCATTAATCGGGCTCGCTAGCATGGGCAATTTGTAGAGTTCAGCGGCTCTGGGCGAAGAGATTGCCGCTATACTGGTATCTTCCAGGTACTGCAAGGCTTCGGTGGTTGAATTGGCTGGAATCAACTCAGCCCCCGGGATAAACTCTGCCAACCACAACTGACACTGAGCTAGGGCTTGCGGGTGAGAGTAGACTTTTTTAATTTCGTTAAAATTTGGAGCATTTGACAGCAGGGCGTGGGAAATCGGCAAAACCAAGGCGTGTTTAATCCGCAGTGTATCCAGCCGCCACAAGGTATCTAGGGTGACAGTCACACTACCTTCTATGGAATTTTCCACCGGTACGATCGAACAATCAACCAGTCCAGAGGCGGATGCCTCTAGTGCCTGAGAAATGGTGGAATAAGGATACAGGGTGCATTCGGAGTTCGTTTCCAGGCTCAACCAATTGACATAAGCCTGAGCCGCTGTTTCTGCATTAGTACCAACAGGGCCCAGATGTGCGATCCTCTTCGACGGCTTGGCTAACGAAATTTTCATAATAATCGGCAATTTTGCGTTACAAATGTTTGCTTTACTCTCATCAGCCAGCAAGTATGATGAAAAAATTAGTGATTTCGCGAAAGCTTTTATCCGTTGTTTCTCGGATGACACTACCCGAGTGCGCGAGTGATGTCACCTTAAAAAAGTGATAGTTTATTAAGATATGCTTACGAATCCTATATATAGATATCTTCTCATGTATACCCGCTTTCATGCTTCCCAATCCGTTGAGATCGCCGTACCTGACGAACGGGTTCCCATTCAACATTATCTGCGCCAGCCGAGGCGACTGGTAAACGCTCTGGTCGATCGCACTCGCACAGAGCAACTGAGCGATGACTGTTTTCGCTTGAAAATGCGACCGTTACAATTTATGATGCTGAGCATTCAACCCACGGTAGACATGAGGGTGTGGCCGCAGTCGGACGGCACGATCGCTCTCGAATCCGTCGGTTGCGAAATCCTCGGGGTGGGTTATATAAACGATCGCTTTGCTCTCAATCTTAAAGGACAGCTTGCTGCACACCAAAAGGGCGGGGTAACGTATCTGAAGGGAAAAGCCGATTTGGAAGTGCAAGTAGAGTTACCGCCACCGTTTTGGCTGACGCCCAAACCGATTTTAGAAGCAACTGGCAACGGTTTGCTCAAGAGCGTGCTCTTGGGCGTCAAACAGCGGTTAATGTACCAGTTGCTCTTAGACTACCGCCGCTGGGCTAGCAGCGAAACAGAGGTAATATCGAGCGATATCCCCCAAATCTTATCCCTAGAAGGGTGAGTTAGTAGTAGAGAACCTGTTAATTAATTTAGAGATTTATTTGCCCAAAAATCGGCTCAATTGCTCAGGTATTAATCCGACATCAAATAGTGCACCCTGAACTTTGTTTGAGCTAGCCCGCAGGCATGATATACCAGTTCTCAGAAAGATGAGGTATTAATCCCTCAATCCCTCAATCCCTCAATCCCCCAATCTAAAATCTAAAATCTAAAATCTAAAATCAGAACCTGTACCTCACCTTTTTGAGAAAGGCTATAGATAGCGGTGGATCAGTCAAGATCGATGTGAGTCTGCGCTCCCTCTTCATCGTCTTCGATGATTCCGCCAGCCACAGACCAAGCAGTTAATTTTTCTGGGGAAACTTCCTGCTTTTGGCTGGCGAGTTCGCCCTGGGGCGAGCTCGCTATTTTGCTCGGTTGCAGATTCGTCGCCGCCACCCGAATCCGGATTTTTGGCCCGGAATTGCCCAAGCGAATGGTCATCCCGTCCGCCACTGATACCTGAGCGATGGGTCGATCGTCTACATAAGTGCCATTAGCACCAAAATTAATAATTTCCCAGCCATAAGGATGATTCCACAGCTCGACGTGGTGGCGGGAAACTACAGCGCTGTAAATAATGACATCATTGTCGTTCGATCGACCGATCCGAACCACCGATTCACATTCAAAACACCAACTCTGAACCGGGACAGACTGGATAGGATGTAGCAGAGTTAAAGTAATCACTGATATTTTGACACTCCCCCGCAAGACAGAAACGGGGATGCTTCAAGCTCAATTTTTTGGGATAAAATAGCCAAAATTTTGATGCTTAAAGGCGTTCTCAGTGCACTGCAACTCCCTGGCTTTGCAGCCAACAAAGTTGAAATTTTGGCGGTTTGAAGAATTTGAACAAACTTTTGATTGTGGGCTTTCCCCTCAGGAACAAATTGGGTTTTTCCTAGATAACAACCAAACATGATGGTATTAATCTGGTGAACGAAGCAGTAATTGACAGCGGTTTCAACCGCTTGATTAATTTGATCCCGAATCGAGCGATGGCGCCGGCGGGAACTCGGCTTTGGAGGATTCGAGTTGTCGATCTGGCAACGGTTAACGATCGGCAAATTGATGTTGCCCCTGACAGAATTTAACCAATTGTTAATACTGGGCGTTCTATATGAAATACGAATTGGTTGTATCAAACAGCATAGGTCTTTTTTAGTTGCTAACATTTTCCTTATTGATTCGATACCTTTAAAATACAATGCTTTGAGCAGCACAGGAATTCGGATCGAGAAAGCCTCAATGAACTGCACTCCTGTACATATAGACCTTCCGGGGGCGTGCCGCCCCAAAATGCGACCGATAATTAGTCGGTTTCTCGCTCCCGAAGGTGGCGCTTCAGAACAAATCCGACTCGGGCGGCTCCGGGGGCGACTCTGGTGATGCAGATTCCTGCCTTTGCCGCTGCTTCAATTGAGCAACTTTTTCTTGAGCTACATCCCTGACTTCTAGAGCTTTATCTTGAAGTTTTTCTGCCAGACTTTGAGCATTGCGCTTGACGCCTGCCACATTTTTGAGAGTTCTGTCCAAATCATCGTGCAAAAACTCTGCGACGTGACCGACTTTTTTGTGAAGTCCCTCCGCGTACTGCACGGGTTCGGATACAGCAGCTTCAGAGACGATCGCCCGCTTGCTGCCGATGGTCGAAATAGCTGCCACCGGCAGTAAGTAGATCCCGTCTAAAACGCCGCGCCAGCCGCTCGATTTAAACAGGTAGTCCACCACAGAACCAGTCCGGGCATCAAATAGATAGTCAACCACCGTACCTGCTTTATTCGCAGCGTCTGTGAGCACCTCAAGACCGATCGGACAAACAGCTTGTTCCGGCTTAGACAATTCCGGGAGTTCGGGGTTAATGGTGACAAAAACATTTTCGCCTATGGTATCTACTTGCGCCCAAGCGAACCAAGTTTTTTTGCTGCCCAAAAGTCCCGACTTGCAAGTGAAGCCGATCGCCCGCTGGGAGGTGATATCCAGCCAAACTCGATCTACCCTGCCCACCTCTTGGGCGGTGCGGCGGTCGATCGTGAGGAGGCCGAGCAGCTCGCTGCGCTTAACAATCTGTTGTGATGTACTCATAAATAAACTCCTGAGTGCCGCCTGCAAGAAAAATTTCTATCGTCCAAAGCTGCCGATTTAATATTCTTCTTCTTTTTCTGCTTCTGCTTCTGATTCTTCCGAATAATGGCGATTGCTTTCTGCCTCCGTTAAATCTTCCTCTTCCCTAGAAGTGCCAACTTCTTTTTGATCGGAAATCGGAATCGTGCTAATCTGAGCGCCCTCCAAGGGAGCGTGAATTGCTTTAGCATCCCTTGGCTTGACGCTAAGAAGCCCTAACTGTACTGACGACTGATTCGGGCTGACATTGATTTGAATTTTCGGGCCCGAGCGAGCCAAGTGAACGATCAGACCGTCCACAACGGGAACCTTAGCGATCGGCTTACCATCGAGGTAAGTGCCGTTGGTACCTAAATTAATTAGTTCCCAAGTTATGCCGCTGCGCCGCAATTCGATGTGGCGACGAGAAACCACAGCGCTAAAAAGAACGACGTGGTTTTCTGTCGATCGCCCGATCCGGACGACCTGTTCGTCTTCAAAGATCCAACTGCGGACGGGTATAGACTGGAGTGGATGTAGCAAGGTCAGCTTAATCACATTGGCAGCATTGAGTTTTGGTAGAGCGGCTCAAGATGCGATTTTAGATTTTAGACTTTCGATCGCCCAATCCAAACTCGATCTAAGAGATTTGAAATAGAAAAGTAACCAGGTCTCCTTTGCCTAGAGAGATACGGTCTCCCGGTCGCAACCGGTGTCTGTTCCCCTTTGGCAGCGGAGTATTGTTGACGTAAGTGCCGTTGGAACTGCCTACATCTTCGAGGTAGCAAGCATCTCCCTCCACCCGGAGATTTGCGTGTACCCGAGAAACTATCTCAGAATTTGCAAATCCCGAAACATCAATATCCGGCGGCACTAAATCATTGGGCTTGCCGATATGAATCACAGACAGATTGTGAGGCAATTCCATCGGCGTATTTGTCTGAACGTGTATCAGGCGCGCCGACTGCTGTTGCAGTTGAGTTTTAGCCACACCTGCTACTGGCTGGCTGGCGGTGTCTGGGGGAGATGTGTTTACTGCTGTTGCCGCCGATTCAGTTGTAACAGGAACTAGAGGCAACGGCGGGGGTTCTGGAATTGTCGGAATGCTGGCAGGAGTTTTTTCCAAGTTCGGCCCCTGACTGGGGGCAACCACTGTTTCCAGTGCCATCATGGGTTCGGTTGGCGCGGGCTCCGGCGTCGGTGGCGATACCACTGTCGGGCCCACAGTCGAGACAGAGGGTGCAGTCACCTCAACTTCTGGAATTGTGGAACCCGGACGCAAATTAAAGCCGCACTGACCGCAAAATGCTGCATCTGTCTGAACCGCAGCACCGCAGTTCGAGCAACTTGCCGTAAGCGGTAAAGGCGTGTAGCAAGCCTCACACTGGCTGGCCCCGTCGGGGTTCTGGTGATTGCAATTGGGACAGACAATCATAAAAAGAAATACGGTAAGTGGGAAACTCCGCGACTTTAGTCCCGAGAGGGAAACGACCCGGGGGACTTTAGTCCCCGTGAACCCCCTTGCGGGCTTGGAGGGGTATGGTTGCCCCTCCAATGGAGATATTGTGGTCTCCTTTCTCCCTTGCGGGGTAATGTTCGCCTCGACCTGGTATATAAAGGCTTGTTAGACCTGCAACACTGTTTCAGTGACTTTAAAACTGTTTAATTGCAGATGACAGAGCGAAAAACTGGCGTCGCATTCTCCGGTGTCGTGACCTAAATAACGGCTCCTCGCGATCGAGGGGTCTGGTCAGTACAGCTTGCTCGATTTCTCTTACAAGCTCAGTCCCTAAAGGGCTGAGTTACTGACAAAAATAGTCGTGTATATGGTCAAATTTTAACTTTAACCGCCACAATTCTCATATTGCTTCGCTCATACTAGCAAGTGATCTCGCGCCGTGACACTCGGGGTTAAAGGAAAGATTCAATTAGTGATAGTGATGGCTGTGTGGACTGGAGCCGCTGTTGAGGCTATTTTAGTGCTGCGCCAGCGAGGGCATCCAGCAGCCACCAAAGTTCGCCTTCTGGTTGAACGAGTCTGGCCGGATAGGTCATGTCGTCGGCTGCGGGGGCAAAAATTTCAGCTAAGGCGGGTTGTTTGCTGGCTCCTGCCACCATAAAAATGACGCACCGGGCGCGGTTGATTAAGGGGACTGTAAAGGTGATGCGGGGTTGACCGTCTTTGTTGCCGACAGTTACTAGGGCCGATCGCACTTGCAAGGCTGCTGTGCCTGGAAATAGAGAGGCTGTGTGGGCGTCGTCTCCTATGCCCAAGAGAATGATGTCGAAAGCGGGAACTTCGCCGTCGGATATTTGGAAGAATTGCTGCAATTCGGTTTGGTAGGCCCTACAGTCGGCTGCGGGGTCGCCTGCGCCTGTGGGCATCGGGTGGATGTTGCCGGCGGGGATATTTACTCGATCGAGCCATACGAGGCGCGCCATTTTTTGATTGCTGTCCTGGTGTTCTGGGGCAACGTAGCGTTCGTCGCCCCAAAAAACGTGAATTTTGTCCCAAGGCAAATCTTGGGTCGCCAGCGATCGGTAGAGTGGTTCTGGTGTACTTCCGCCCGCTGCGGCGATCGTACACATTCCGCGTTCTGCGATCGCTGCTGTGATTTTCGACAGGACAACCGCGAGCGAGCGCTCTATTAGTTCTTCCCGACTTCCTAATACTTCTACTACTTTTTGCATCAAATTCCTCTCAAGTTTCCTTGGGTGTTGTTCTCAACAATTGCCAATTTTTCCTTGACATTTTGCTGAGCGGTCGATCGACCAGCCCCCCGGCAGGCTAAACACTGCCTCTGGTCAGATTTTATCATTCCTATGGCCGCTTTATTTTACCTGGCAACACATATTTATACCAGTGTTGGATAGAGCTTCATCTGTTGGATATATGTGTAGCAACTTTTTCTGAAAAACCCGATCGCGCTTACCCGGGATCGCAAAAATAATCAAGATTGATGTGGTAGACTATGAAAAATAGTTTTAAGTCCGCACAGGATGGAAGGAAAACTATGTCAAGTTTCAAAAGATTCCCTACATCTGTCCGCTATCTGATAGCACGATTGCGCCACTGGGCGCAACCCGCGGTTTGGGCTCCCCTAGCCGTACTCTGCGGGGGAGGGTTATTTATCTGGGAGGTCTCCGTACATCCAGAAAGGTTGAGCGTAGATGGCGAAGAAGTAGCAGCCTCAAAAAAATCAGATTCGCTGCCGGGGCTTTCTCCTGAAGATAGCGCGATTGCGGCTGAAATCGACAGCTTGCCTGTGCTAGTCAATCAGTTAAATAGCTCTAATTCAGAACAGAACTTGTTAAATTCAGTAACAGTCAAAGGCAAAGGTTTATTCGACGAAATTCGCACTCGCACCTTAGAAATTCCGCGGCGACCTTCCGCGCCCAAGCCAGCGGCAACAAATACATTTGTGTCGCTGCAAAATTTACAAAATTCTGCGGTTGGGACACTCAACAATAGCCTGCCAAATTCCAGCTTCCCAAGTTTAAACGCGACAGAAGATTTGAGTCCACCTAGCGACAGCGGCTCGATTTCGGGAAACAAAACGATCGCCGAGTCGGGGAGTACACCGACAGCAAGTTTACCGCAGGCATCGGGCGCTAGTTCCGGGAAACAAAACGACAATCCTCTGCCTTTGAGCCCGCTGCAAACAGCTATGAAAAAATACGTCGCTGGTAGCACTTCGACAACCGCGGCTTCAAGTCAAAAAACGGCTTCATCGGCTAAATTGCTCGATCGATCGGCTGGGGCCGATCCTCCAGCAAATCCGGCAAATGTGCTGCCAACCACCGCTACAGCTCAAGGGAGAGAAAATCCTGTGAATGTTCCGGCAGCACTTGGGCAACTTCCAGTTCAGACCAATACAATTATCAACGAATCTCAACAATTCTTAAACCCGGCAGCTACAGCCCCTGAATCATTTGCCGGGTTAAACTCCGGAGTACCCAGCCTCCCGGAAATTAATACTGCACCTGCGGCTGTGGCTGTGCCAAAAAATCCCTACCAAACTAATTTATCCGGCTCCGGCTTAGCACCGCAATTTCAACCTGTGGCGCTTCCAGTCACCACACCCGGGCCAATACCCGTAGTGCCGAATGTCCGTCAATCCGCTTTTCCCAGCGCGATCGGGGAAAACAAGATGATTAATCCCCAATTCTCTCCCAATTCAGCCAATGCTCAATTCCAACAAACTCAACCGAACCAGCTTAACTTGCCCAGTCAGCCTAACTTTGGGGTTGTGCCTCAAAACACAAATAATCAGACCCAGCAAATTCAACCGGAACCTGTTTCTAGCCCTCGCTCCCTAACTCCGGGACGCTATCTCGGCGGTGGCGAAATCAATACTTTTGGTAATCCGTAGAGGATGGAAGGAGGTATTGACCAATCAATCCCCCAATCCCCAAATCTCAAATCGAAAAATGGAAAATCAAAACCTGTACCTAAGGTTTTTGAGAAAGACCATAACTTATCTAGAGGCTGCTCGTCCTAACAACAATCCCCCGATTCCTAAACCAAAGGCGATCGGCAGCCAAGCCGACAAAATCGGTGTCAAAACAGCTTTCACGCCCATCGAACTGGTGATGAAAGAAAATACATAGTAAGTGAAAATCACCACCACGCTAATACCAAAACTCGTTCCTTTCCCGGAGCGGCGCGGTTGAGTTCCCAAAGCAGCTCCCACTAAACCAAATACCAAGCACACGAAAGGAAAAGCATATTTTTCTTGAATTCGCACCCGCAGTTTGCGAATTTGCGGTGCGTCGCCGCTGTTTTTAATGATTTCCAAACGCTCTAAAGCTTGGGCAATGTTCATTTCCTTGAAGTCTCGCACTCTGGCAGCTAAATCTAAGGGCGTGCGGGGGAGTTGCAACTGCTGGTGTTGAAATCTAACTATATTGCGGTAAGAGCCGTCTGGAGCTACTATATAAGCGGTGCCGTTGAAAAAATCCCAGGTGTTTTCTGAGGCATTCCAAGTAGCTGATTCCGAAGAAACGATTTGATTGAGACCAGGGGCGGAGCGATCGATAATTGTTAAACCTTTCATTTGCTGGCCATCAAACTGTTCTGCATAAAAAAAGCGGGACAGAATTTCTTCACCGCCTTTTTCGGGTTTGCGAAATTCTGTGTAGATAATATTGCGATCTTGAAAAGTCGGTTTTTCTCGTTTAAGCGCTCTGTCTAAAGTTAAAGTTGCTCTGTAGCTGGCGGCGGGTACGACTAATTCTTGCAAGCCAAAGGTCAAACCCGCAACAATTAAACTCATAATTACTGCCGGCACGATCAAGCGGTAAACGCTAACTCCGCAACTGCGGAGGGCGATGAGTTCGCTGTCGCTGGAGAGTCGGCTGTAGCTCATTAAGGTTGCTAGCAGCATTGACATGGGGAAAGCCAATACTACAAAGTATGGAATTTGCAGCAGAAAAATTTCCATCGCGGCGCCGTAGGGCAGGCCTGATTCTGCTACTCTGCGGACTAATTCAAATAATGCTCCAACGGTGACGGCGACGGAGGTAAACAGTCCGACGCCAAACAGAAACGGGCCGATTAGTTCTTTGGTAATGTACCAGTCCATTACTGAAATTCTCGGTAGCCAGTTGAAGGGATTGAAAGATTTGGAGATTGCTATTTTCATACTTTGCCGTTTTTGCGGTTTGCTCCTCAATCTAAAATAGGATTTACGCAGCGGTGGTTAGAAACCGGGTTTTTTAGGAAAAGACGCGTCGGAGCCCGCAGATTCGATAAAAAACCCGGTTTCTTTGGTCTCGTGCCTCAGCCCTGTAAAATTTAAATTTTAAATTCTCAAATTCTGCTTTCTGCTGTGAAAAAACTATCGCACGAAGTTGTCGCCTAAGTAATACTGGCGCACTAAAGGGTTGCTGTAGAGTTCTTCTTCAGCCCCGGAGGCTAAAATTTGACCGTCTCGCATGATGTAGGCTCGATCGGTAATTTCGAGGGTTTCTCGGACGTTGTGATCGGTGATCAGGATGCCGATTTGACGATCGCGCAGTTTGGCAATTATCGTCTGAATTTCGTCAACGGCGATCGGATCGACACCTGCGAATGGTTCGTCTAAAAATAGGAACATCGGCCCATCTCGCCCAGCCGCTAAAGCTCTCGCTAGCTCAGTCCGCCGCCTTTCTCCCCCGGAAATTAGAATTCCCAAACTGGATGCGATTTTTTGCAATCGAAATTCTTCCAACAGAAAATCGACTCGCTGTTTCCATTCCCAGCGCGGCACTTGAGTTTGTTCTAGGACTAACAAAATGTTGTCGCGCACGCTCATGTTGCGAAAAATGCTGGCTTCTTGAGCGAGATAGCCTATTCCCAATTCCGCTCGTTTGTGCATGGGCAATTTAGTAATGTCTAAATCGTTGAGCCAAACAGTCCCTTGATTGGGTTTTTCTAATCCGGTTGCTATGTAAAATGTTGTGGTTTTGCCGGCACCGTTGGGGCCGAGGAGTCCTACGATTTCTCCTTGGGCTACCGAAAGGTTGACGCGACTGACTACATTACGTTTCCCGTAGGATTTGTGAATATTTTCGAGTACAATTTTCATGCTCGCCGAGGCAATTTTTAAGAAGAAGTCAGTTGACAGTTGACAGTTGACAGTTGACAGTGGGCAGTGGGCAGTAGTCAGTAGTCAGTAGTCGGTAGTCGGTAGTGATGTTTTGCTGTCCCCGCGATCGAACAGCAGTCATTAGTCATCAGTCGTTAATCATCAGGAAGCAAGAGGGAATGCACAGCCAGCGTGTGAGCGATCGCTATTTTACTTTTAATTAGGTGGATTTACTTGCCAGTTAAATTTCCGATTGCGGGCTGCTGCGATCGCGTTTCAAGTTGATATTTTATAATTTCCCACTTCCTACTTTTTCAAAGACGAAATTTCGCATCTATTTTGGGTTTTCAAGTGTCGCGATTTTCAGCTTTGAGCTCGGAACAGGCAGGATGCCGGTTCCACAATAATTGCAATAAAAATTATTGTCTTAGGTATATATGCAACAATTGATGTTTTTGTCGATGCGAAATTTTGCTGCGATTGGGGGCTGTTATTTGGGGGCTGTTCGGGGACGTGCGGGCGGTTTAACAGCGGGATTTGGATTTACTGGGCCCGGTTTTGGCCCGATCGAGTTTTGGGCTGCTGCATCTTGTTCCGGTGCCACCAGATAGACGGATTCTACCTGTCCTGGGTTGTCTGGGAGCGCAATAAACCGCCCTTCGTCAATCAAGTATGTGATGGTTTCGCCGCGCAGGCTGTTTCCCTGCTGCAAGACGTACACGTCGCCACTGAGAATGATCCGGCGCTCGCGGCTGAAGTATTGAGCTTGAGCTGCGGTGGCTTGGATTTGGCGGGCTGGATAGTTGATTTGGACGTTGCCGCGGGCTGTGACGATACCTGTTTTGGAATCGGCTTCTTGAACGTCCGATCGCACGCTGAGAGTGCGGGGCGGGGCAGCTTGCGGGTAGGTAGGAGAGGCGATCGCGCCAGCCAGAGTCAGCGGCAACAGCAGCGATAATCCTTTAAATATGCGGGAGTTGAGCAGTTTAGCGGAGGGCATCATAGCTTGGCAAGCCTCAAAATTTTTGAAATTGCTGAAGGGCATTATCTCACCCCTGATTTTTCTCTAGGGAGATTAGCTCCACCACACCCGATCGGTTAGGTATTATATCTTAACGGCAGTGAAAAAGTCTCGTGAGGTCGATCGAGCTGCCGGAGAGCGTCAACCAATTATCCTAGCAAGACAATAGCCATTTTCACTACGTGTTTGGATGATTTACAGTTTTTAGTAAGGACTTCAGTCCTCAAGGTTCGTAGTAAGGACTTCAGTCCTCAAGGTTCGTAGTAAGGACTTCAGTCCTCAAGGTTCGTAGTAAGGACTTCAGTCCTCAAGGTTCGTAGTAAGGACTTCAGTCCTCAAGGTTCGTAGTAAGGACTTTACTCCTCAAGGTTCGTAGTAAGGACTTCAGTCCTCAAGGTTTGTAGTAAGGACTTTAGTCCTCAAGGTTCGTAGTAAGGACTTCAGTCCTCAAGGTTTGTAGTAAGGACTTTAGTCCTCAAGGTTCGTAGTAAGGACTTTAGTCCTCAAGGTTCGTAGTAAGGACTTTAGTCCTCTCTGGCACGACTTTTAGCCAACAAAAACTGGCATTCCTTACGACCCAAAAAATAATCAAATAAAGCCCGTGCAATAATTTGATCATGTAATCTTTATGATATTGAAACCTGTTCTACTTTGATAATGTATGGTAATTGCAAGCCTGCAACTTCCGTACCTGCGAACAATGGTAGAAAATTAGTTACTGCTTCCGGGCCAGCTTGTTGCAAAGCGCTCAAAAGTTTAGCGCTTTGTCCGAGCAAATCTTCTACAGCAATTCCGGCATAACTCGGCTGATAATAGCTGAGCCGATTTATACCTTCTCCCAGCAAGATTACTGCACCGCGCCAGTTTTGATTGCTTAAGTGATAAAGCGCCACGGCAATTTGCAATATTCCCTGATAAAACCTTTTCTCCGGCTCGCCCGCTTCCATCCACAAAGCCTCTAAAGTATCGTGACAAGCGTAAAAATCTTGGCTGTTAAACTGTTCGATACCTTGCCAAAACTCGATCGGCATTTCCTCTGTCATTGATTTGAGATTGGGAACTTTTAATTTTGGATATAGCCTTTTTCATAAAAATGAGGTATTGACAATGAATTAATAATTCATAAATCCCCCAATCTAAAATCTAAAATCTAAAATCTAAAATCTAAAATTATACCTCACTTAAGTGAACTATCCTATACCTGGTCGAGTGGCGGTCGGTTTTGTTAATAGCTAAGTTTTAAAAATAGGAAAATTTCAGGCCTATTTTCAAAACTGCTGCCAATTTTACGACCGCCTACTTAACCGATTACATGGTTTCTCTGACAGCGTGAATCTGATCCATACCAATTTCCTGATTAGTTCCAGCAAAATCGTTATCTGGTGTCAGAAATAACATACAGTGACATTCTTTGCGCTCGCGCATGGGAATGCAAGGACAGTTCCAGTAGGCGGCTTTGACTTCGGCTTCTTTATCTTCGTAATGGCGACAAGGGCATAGGGGAGCGCCTAGTTCGTCTTTGTGCTTTGCTAGTCCTTCGATAACAACAGCCGTGACAGAAGGTTCGGAACAAAAGTAAGTTCCGGTGCGCTTAGCGTAGGTTTCGGAGAAATTCTTCATCGCCTCCAAAGTTTTTTCGTTGGAGAGTTTAGATTTTTCTGTTGTGTTCATAGTTTAGGATCGGAGTTGAGGATGCTACGAGCTTTTGACAATTGTACCCCAGAATGTGATTTTAAACACTTGATATTTCTGTTTAGTTACAGCAAGCAAAACCTTGACAAAAATTTAGTTTTAGGTTGTCGGTTTTTTAGTGATTTTTCACGCATCCGTCTCGGTTCTGGAAACTGGCGGCTGACCCGGTTTTTTGAGCAGCCAATAGATTTGCCCGATCGCCCGCCCTGAAAAAACCATCCGCCAAAGGGGATACCAATAAGATAGAATATCACAGGGCTGTTCCTGTTTCTGGCATCTGAGGGCAATTTCCCCGCACCCACCCTCCGCAAAAAATCTCCTGAGTTTGCAGGAATTGTGCAGCGAGTAGTGCAATGGCTGAGTCAGTGGCTGCAAAATTTCCCCCAACCGATCGGGTTCCGAAATCCTCCGCACTTATCTCAACTTGGCAATAAGGGCTTTGAAAGTTGAGGATTAAGTAGAAGGAACAAACAAGAAAGTAAAAAATTGGGTTTCTTTAGTAGCAGCGCGTCAGTCCCGAGTTGATTTGTGAATCAGGTTTGTTTTACGAACCGCGAAGGCGCTTTCAGGCGCGAAGGAAGAGATGATGACTTATTTTTTAGGGTTTTTGGCAAATAAATAAATGTCATCCCGCTGATATTTGAGTGTAAATTGGGGATTGTTGCCGAGTTGAGTTACTAGGTTTTGCACAAAAGCTCGATCGCTCATCCAGCCAGGATACCTTAGATTTAGCAACACGTACTCAAACTCTGCGATATTTGCAGGTGGCGCGTGAGCCTGAGTTAATTTTACTACAGGGCGGTGGGTTAAGTGTGGAGCAATGTGAGAAGTTGTTAAAACACTGCCTTTTGTGTTGACGAGAGCAATTGCTTCTCTGGTAGCGGGTAAAGTGTCTAGGGAATCTAAATAAATAGTCCAAAAATAGCCGTATTTTGCTAAAGCTAAGAAGCCAATCAGCGACCAAATTACAATTACTTTGGGCAATTGATAATCGGGAATTGGCAATTTTTCAAATATTGCGCTCGTTTTGTGCTGATTCCTATCTGCTAAACTGGCAATTACGGCAACCAACAAAAACGGTAATATTGGAATAGAATATTGATGAATCAAATCTCGCTGAGCCGGGATATCGGAAAGTATATTCATCGTTAACATCGGCACCGCACTAATTAAAGGTGTCAGATGCCGTGGCGAAATCCACCAAATGACAGGCAATAACAATAAGCCTATATATTCAAAAGTATCACCAGAAAACACGCGCCCTAAAATTAGATGGGGTTTCAAAATTAAATTAACAGCTATTTCTAAAACTGAATGACCTAAATAACCATAGCGCCCGATTCCCGCGTGTTCTCTTCCTTGATTGAAATACGGTATCACAGCCTGAGTAGCTAGTAGGAACCAACCCGCGCCGAGAAATAAGGCTATGAGTCCGCAATTGCGTTTTTTGTCAAAACACAAGAGCCACAATCCCATCGCCGCCACAGTTAAAGATAGCACGGCTTTGCAGCTCAAAACTAAGATGATCGCAGCACAAAACCACAGGGTTTGATTCAGTCTGGCGGCTAAGATTGCTGCTAGTAGTGCGGGTAAAGCAATTACTTCTGGGTGGAAGTCGAAGAGGTTGACATTGAAGACTAATGGATACAGGAGGTACATCAGGGCGATCGCCCGAGATATGCTATTATTTAATCCGGCTTGAAGCGCCAAACTCCAAACAGGCAAAGCACCTGATGTTAGAGCCACTGCTTGCACTAACAACAGCCAATGAACGTGGGGATATATTTTGTAAAGCAAAGCCACGGGATACATCACCCCAGCGGCGTGATTTCCCATGTGGTGAATTTCGAGAAATGAGGAAAACGGCGTTTGTCCTTGGCTGATTAGATACGCTACTTGATCGTATATTCCGAGTTCAAAGGCGTTGGATTCAAGCAGGGCGTGGCGTGCGCTGCTGCACAGGAAAAATATTAATGCAAAAAGGGCAATTTTCCAAATTGTAGGCTGATATTTGAGTTCTGTAAAATGATTTAATTTATTCATTCATACCTACTTATTTACAGTTTTTCAAACAACCAAACATCATCTTGTTGGTAACTGATTTTAAACAAAGGAGATTGTTTGAGTTGAGCAGCGACGCTAGCAGCAGTATCAGCAGTATCGTGCCAAGGATGGCGCAAATTGAGCAAGACATACTCAAATTCGTTCAAACTTTGCCCGTTGGCAACTTGATGCAGCAATTTAATTGTTGAACGGTGAGCGAGATGAGGTGCTAGGGAATTATCAGTTAAGACATTGCCTTTAGTTTGTACAAGATTAATTGCCTGTCGTGTCGCTTGCCAAGTATCCAGATACCCTAAATAAGTTGTCCATAAATAGCCGTATTTTGCCAAAACTAAAAAAGTTAATAGCGACCACAATATCAACAACTTGGCTAGTAAAGAATTGGCAAACAGCAATTTTCCACCCTTCCAAGTCCGGCGAATCAAAAGGCGGTGACTCCAGATATGTTTAACAGATTTAAGAGAAATACGTTTCGATACTCGCTGCCAAATTTGCCGCATCGAATTGCGGTGGTTCCACAGATACTTTCCAACATTTTTCCAAAAAATACTGCCTCTTTTCTGTCTGTCTGCTATCGTAGAAATTACAGCAATTAACAAGAAAGGAAATATCGGCACAGAATACTGGTGAATCAAATCTCGCTGAGCTTCAATATCAGAAAGAATGTTCATCAATAGCATGGGTAAAGCTCCAATTAACGGCGACAGGTGGCGCGGGGAAAGCCACCAGATTGCAGGCAAAAATAACAAAATTAAATATCCCAAGGTATCTGCTGAAATCAGCCGCCCCGCGACTAGATGCGGCTTGATAATTAAATTAATCGCAATTTCCAAAACTGAGTTTCCCAAATATTGATATCGCCCGACACCTGCGTGTTGCTTGCCTTGATTAAAGTAGGGTACAATGGCTTGAGTTGCTATCAAAAACCAAGCCGCGCCGAAAAAGATAGCTATGAGTCCGCACCTGCGCGTTTTTTCAAATAAAAATAGCCAAACGCCCATCATCACAACTGTCAAAGATAGGACGGCTTTGCAGCTTAAAATTAATATAACGGCGGCGCAAAACCACAAGATTTTATCCAGTCTGGCGGCTAAGATTGCTGCTAAGATTGCGGGTAAGGCAATTACTTCGGGGTGGAAGTCAAAAAGATTGACGTTAAATACTGCGGGATACAGCAGGTACATGGCTGCAATTGCGATCGCCCTTGGTTCGCTTAATCCGGCTTGGCGTGCTAAACTCCAGCTAGGCCAAGCACCTAACGCTAATGCAAAAGCCTGTACGAATAACAGCCAGTGTACGTCGGGATATATTTTATAAAGTAAGGCGAGGGGGTAGAAAATAAATGCCGCGTGATCGCCTAAAATATTGATGGCCATTAATGAGGAAAATGGCGTTTGATTTTGAGAAATCAAGTAAATTGCTTGGTCGAAAATTGCTAAGTCGTATGCAGTTGAATGAAACAAAGCGTGTCTCGCGCTGCTGGCGGCAAACAGGATTAGGGTTGCTGCACCTACCATCCATACTACAGGGTGAATTGGTTTCTGTTTTACATCAAGCATTTTAACTTTTTATCGATTTTCACCAATTTTTTGAAATAGCAAAACATCATCTTTTTGATATTGTAATTTAAAGTTGCGAGATTTTTTGAGGTAATTTGCCGCGCGATCGCCCATTTCCTGCGTATCGGGCCACGGATGGCGCAAATTCAACAGTACAAAGTCAAAATTCACCGCATCCGCCTCGGAAGAAATCTGCGAAAGTGCCTTAATTGTTGACCGGTGAGCCAAGTGAGCAGCCAGTCGGTTGTCGGTTAAAACGCTAGCTTGCGGCTGAATTTGACTCACAGCTTCCCGCGCCGCTTGTACAGTATCGGCGCGATTGAGATACAGCCAAAAATCTTTTGACTCGCCCAAAAACAAGAAAAGTATTAATGACCAAATAATAACTGTTTTTGGCGCTTTCAAATTGGGAATCGGTAATTGGTAATTGGTAATCGGTATTTCTTCTTCTTCTTCTTCTTCCTTCTTCCCTCTTCCTTCTTCCTTCTTACTTCTTCCTTCTTCCTTCGCAATAACTGCTAACAACAAAAATGGAATTATCGGCAACGAATACTGATAAGCCAAGCTGCGCTGAAAAGGTTCTTGGGAAAGCACATTCAAAACCAAAGTCGGCACCGCACCAACCAGAGGCGTTAAATGGCGAGGCGACAGCCCCCAAAATACAGGTAAAATCAATAAAAACAGATATTTTAAAGTTTCAAATGATAAAATTTTACCTAAAACTAACCCAGGCTTTAATAGCAAATTTCCGGCAATTTCTAATACCGAATTTCCCAGATAAGCATAGCGCCCGACGCCGCCGGATTCAGCGCCCTTAAAACCCGGAATAATGGCTTGAGTCACCATCAAAAACCATGCTGTGCCGATGATAATAGCAAAAAGTGCGTGAAGCGGAGCTATCCCGTAGGGAATCGCCCTTTTCACCTTTTTTTCCCGCCCTGACAAACTTTCGCAATCAAATAGCAGCAGCCACAAACCCATCGCCACCACAGTCAAAGCCAAAACACCCTTGCAGCCCAGAATCAACATCACCGCCGCACAAAACTGCCAAGGTTGACTCAAACGCGCCGCCAAAATCGCCCACAAAATAGCGGGTAAAGCGATAACTTCCGGGTGAAAATCAAACAAATTAATGTTAAAAACCACCGGATAAAGCAAGTAAACCGCTGCCAGCGCCGCCGATTTTTTGTGGTTAATACCAGCCAAACTTGCCAAACTCCAAACAGGCAAAGCACCCGCAGCTAAAGCCACAGCTTGCACGGCTAAAAGCCAGCGAACATCGGGATTTATTTTATATAATAATGCTAAAATATAGAAGATCCAACTTGCGTGATCGCCCAGAATGTGAAACCCCAAAAAAGACGAAATCGGCGGCTTTCCCTGGCTAATTAAATAGATAGCTTGGTCAAAAATTCCTAAGTCCCAAGCGGTTGATTGAAACAAAGCGTGCCGCCAACTGCTGCATAAAAATAAAATTGCAGCAGCCACACCAGCCATCCCAATTACACTCGGCGGCGGAAATATTTTAGCTGCGGGTAATTTTTCCGCAACTGCGCTGCGGCTTTCTTCACCGGAAATTACAAGATTTTCAGAGGAGTTTTGCATCAAACCTGGCTGTGATAAATATTATTTACTCAATCCTCCGCGCTGCTGGCGAAATCTTGTCCACCTTTAGGTACTGGCTAGAATTTATTGTGGCAAACTTTTACTAATTTGAGTTCCGGTAATCGTAATATTAGAATAATCCACAAAACCTTAAAAAATTGTGAAAGCGATAACTCTTCTCGGCTCCACAGGCTCCATCGGGACTCAAACTCTGGACATTGTAGCTCAATACCCCGATAAATTTCGGATTGTCGGGTTAACCGCGGGACGAAATGTCAGCTTGCTAGCACAGCAAATTCGCCAGTTTCAACCGGAAATTGTCGCGATTTGCGACGAAGATAAATTACAGGAATTGCAGGAGGCGATCGCAGATATCGACCCTCAACCTATTTTACTTGCTGGCGAGTCAGGCGTTGTCGAAGTTGCCAAATACGGCGACGCTGAAGCCGTAGTCACGGGAATAGTTGGCTGTGCGGGTTTGCTGCCAACAATTGCCGCTATCAAAGCAGGCAAAGATATCGCCTTAGCCAATAAAGAAACATTAATCGCAGGCGGCCCCGTTGTCAACCCCCTGATCGAAAAATATGGGGTTAAAGTATTGCCGGCAGACTCAGAACATTCGGCAATTTTTCAATGCCTCCAAGGCATACCGGCGGGCGGCTTGCGGCGAATTATTCTCACTGCTTCGGGTGGTTCTTTTCGAGATTTGCCGATCGACAAATTAGCAGGAGTAACAGTCGCCGACGCTTTAAAACATCCGAATTGGTCGATGGGGCAGAAAATCACTATTGATTCTGCTACTTTGATGAATAAAGGATTAGAAGTAATTGAGGCTCATTACTTGTTCGGTATGGATTATGACGACATTGATATTGTCATCCATCCCCAGAGTATAATACACTCATTAATTGAGCTGCAAGATACGTCTGTTTTGGCACAATTGGGCTGGCCGGATATGCGGTTGCCGCTGCTGTACGCTTTGTCTTGGCCGGAGCGAATTCATACAGATTGGCCGCAGCTAGATTTGGTAAAATCTGGTGATTTGACTTTCCGAGAACCAGACCACGAAAAGTATCCTTGTATGCAGTTAGCCTATGCGGCGGGACGTGCGGGCGGTTCGATGCCTGCGGTACTGAATGCGGCAAACGAACAGGCGGTAGCGCTATTTTTGGATGAGAAAATTACGTTTTTGGATATTCCGAAGTTAATCGAGAAGGTATGCGATAAACATCAAGCCGACAACTGTGAAACTCCTGCTTTAGATGATATTATAGCGGCCGATAAGTGGGCGCGGCAGGAAGTTTTGACAGGAAGTGTTGAATTGGGCGATCGCATTCTTTCGGTTCGCTAATTCTGAGGTTCGTAGATACAGACGGCGGTTGAAACCGCGTCTATACAAACAAAACCCGGATGGTGCGCGGGTTGAAGAACGGGCGGTGAAAATTACGCGATTTTCTTCATTTATTTTCTTCATTCCGCGGAGGCGGAATTCGTTTGTGTAAACCTGGTTTCAACCGCCGTCTTCTATTTTTATTGAATCCTTGATAAACTAGAACTATAAGTCCCATCCCTGGAAGCAACCGATGCAAACAGAAACCAAACCAACAGTATTTGAACTGAATCAACTAATTATCCCACCCGGCAATAAAATAAAGTTACAAAATGTTAGCTGGGAAATGTACGAAGCTATCCTAGACGAGCTAGGGGAAGGTTACGCACTTCGACTTACTTATTACCAACAAACACTGGAAATCAGGATGCCACTACCAAAACATGAAAAAGCTAAATCACTAATTGGTGATTTTGTTAAGTTACTGCTGGAAGAACTTAATATTGATTGTGATGTTTTAGGTTCCACTACCTTCAAAAGCAAAGAGATGCAAAGTGGTGTAGAACCTGATGATTGTTTCTACATTCAGAACGAAGCGGTTATTAGAGGTAAGGATAAAATAGATTTAACAGTAGATCCGCCTCCCGATTTGGCGATCGAGATTGACAACTCTTCACAAACCAGTCTGAGCAGCTATCAAGCTTTGAAAGTGCCGGAACTTTGGAGATATGACGGGCGAATCCTGAAAATCTATCTGCTTCAAGATGGAAAATATGTTGAGTCTGATAACAGCCAAAATTTCCCCGACTTTCCCATTATTGATGTAATTCCCCAATATATCGATCGCAGCAACGCCCAAGGCAGAAGCCCAACAATCAGAGCATTTCGAGCTTGGGTAAAAGAACAACTACAAACCAAACACGGCTAGGGGCGGATTTCACTAACTCCCTACTTGCGCAGTCAAATCAGCCGCACTCATCTTTTCGTAGATTTCAAAAGGTTGGTGAATCCAAGGATTATCCGCCAAATAATCTACATAATAATCTGGTTTCGCCACAGAACAAGCCTTGTACCAAAGCACAGCAGTCCGAATTTCGCGAATATCTGCGCCGTAGCGGTTTTGCAGCCAAACGATACCTTGCTCCAAACTAATTCCCGAATCTACCAAATCGTCAACTAGCAGAATGCGACTGCCCAAATTATCGCCCACCATTGTCAAATTAGGCGCAAACTCGATCGCCCGCCGGACTTTTCCCTCGGCCCCACCATAGGACGAGGCCGCTAAAATCGCCAGAGGTTTGTCGAAAATCCGCGACAGAGTATCGCCCACCCGCAGCCCTCCCCTCGCCAGACAGACAATGCGATCGAATTTCCAGCTAGATTCATCAATCTTTACAGCCAAATTCTCAATTTTGCGATGGTACTCAGACCAAGAAATGTAAAGGTCGCTCATGCCTAATATTATTGAAATATCAAACATATTATCAAAGAACTGGGTTTAAAACCCCGTCCTTCTAGGACGGCTTTAATTAGTTGTAACTTTTTCTTGCGGTAGCACTTGTTTTGTGCCGATTGTACTAGCATAAAGCTGGAGGTTCCAAAATGCTAGTTTTTGAGTTCAAGACTTACGGAAAGTCAAGTCAGTTTCAGGCGGTAGACGAAGCAATTCGTACCGCTCAATTTGTCCGCAACAGTTGTTTGCGATATTGGATCGACAATCCAAAAAAGAACAAATACGACTTGAATAAATACTGCGCTGTACTGGCAGCTACCTTTCCGTTTGCTGATGAACTCAACTCGCAAGCAAGGCAGTCGAGTGCAGAACGCGCTTGGGCAGCTATTTCCCGATTCTACGAAAACTGCAAGAAAAAGATTCCCGGTAAAAAAGGATACCCACAATTCCAGAGAAACTGTCGTTCTGTTGAGTACAAAGCAACTGGATGGAAGCTTGCACCTGACAGAAAATCGATAACCTTTACCGATAAAAAAGGTATTGGTAAACTCAAACTCAAGGGTACACGCGACTTGCATTTCTACCAAGACACTCAAGTTAAGCGAGTGCGATTGGTGAAACGTGCGGATGGTGTTTACGTCCAGTTCTGTATCGATGTTGACCGAAAGGAAAACACAGAACCTTCTGGGAATACTATCGGATTGGATGTTGGACTAAAAGATTATTACACCGATTCAAATGGAACCACGGTTGAAAACCCTAGATTCCTAAGAAAAGGGGAGAAAGTGCTTAAACCTGCACAACGTCGTGTATCCAGAAAGGTTAAAGGTTCAAAAAACAGAGGCAAAGCTAGGCAAATTCTAGGCAAGCGCCATCTCAAAATAAGTAGGCAACGTAAAGACCACGCTGTGAAATTAGCACGGTGCGTAGTTCAGTCAAACGACTTGATAGCTTAGGTCGATTTGAGAATTAAAAATATGGTGCAGAATCACTGTTTAGCAAAGTCTATCAACGACGCATCTTGGTATCAGTTCCGTATCTGGATTGAATACTTTGGGAAAGTGTTTGAGAGAGTGACGGTTGCGGTTAATCCGCAATATACTAGCCAAGAATGCTCGCGTCTGCGGTGCAATTGTCAAGAAAAGTCTATCAACGAGAACTCATATTTGTAAATGTGGTTGTGTGATGGATAGAGATAAAAACGCAGCTATAAACATCCTAAGTCGAGGATTGGGTACGGTAGGGCATACCGGAACCTTTGCGCTAGACGCAAGTAACGCTTCGGGAGAATTGACCGCTACTTTGGTTGGAGAAACCCAATCAGAGCAAGTTAGCTCGTAGATCGAAGAATCCCCACGCCTCGATAGCTGGGGAGTGTCAATCAATATTTTCGGGGAAATGACATGAATGCAGAGGAACTTCTGGCACGCTATGCAGCCGGAGAACGGGTTTTTCACAAAGCAGACTTGGCCGATGTCAACCTGTCAAGGATAAATTTACGCGATATTGACCTGACTGCTGCTAATCTAACAGGCGCAAATTCGATCGGCATCACGCTCTACAGAGCCAATCTGTATCAAGCAGATATCAGCCGAGCCAACCTCTCCCAAGCTAACCTGATGTCATCTAATTTCGGCGAATGCCAGGCGCTGGAAGCGAACTTGAGCGGAGCTATCTTGCGGAGTGCAGTGCTCAGCGGCGCCGATTTTACAGGGGCGAGCCTTAGGGGTGCAGACATGAGAGATGCCAACCTTCAGCGGGCAATTTTGATTCAAGTTTATGCAGTTAACGCCAACTTGCAAGGTGCCAACTTGACAGAGGTAAAACTTTGCGGGATCAACCTTACTCAAGCAAATTTAACCGACGCCGACTTCACAAAAGCTAACCTCAGCCATGCTAATCTCACTCAAGCAAATCTGAGTTGGGCAAATTTGACCGAAGCCAATCTCGAAAAAGCGGATTTGAAGGGAGCTGATTTGAGTGGAGCTAACTTGAGCTGTGCAAATCTCCATCTAGCAGATTTGAGCGGAGTTTCCCTCAAGGGAGCAAATCTCCGAGGAGCCAACTTGCATCAAGCCAATTTACGGGGGACAAATTTGAAGGAGGCGAATCTGAGAGAAGCGATGATGCCAGATGGCAAAATTTCTGATTAAACAAGCTCGCAAAACAAAAGTTAAAACCGCAGGGTGCAGGCAGCGCACCCTACATTTAGCTTAATTCCTGATTATTATTGAGGGCATCTAATTCTCTATTCAGGTTCCACCGCCCCAAAATGGATACAGGCTTTTGAGACTCGCCTAGTGGAAATTCAAAAATTTTAGATACAAGTTCAATCTCCAGATTCATCCGTTGACTAAATGTAAAATCTAAAATCTAATATCTAAAATCTAAAATTCATTGACAGTGAATTGCATCAGAAGCGACAAATATTTTGGGGCCCGGCATTTAATCTACAACTTTCAGCCAGCCTCTGCGAACGGCGTGGAGCAAGCGATTGATGGCTGTTTGATCTTCTTCGGTAAGACAGTCATTTAACAGCGCTGTCTTGAGCTGTTGTCGGTGAGTGGGGGTCAGCAGACCTGAGTGATATACCTGAAACACTAGCTCTGCAATAGTAAATTGAGGTAAAAACGTTTGGGTCATCATTGTTTTTTTATTGAACTCACTTTTGACAGTATTAACTGGTTTTCCAAATCATTATGTGATTCAAGTACGCGAGTTGATGTGATCGATTCGGTTTTGATTAGTGATTTGTGTCAGCCCAAGTTGGGGATCGGATGTTCCCTCGATCGAGACAGCAATTATCAACACAAATCTGTCACGATTTCTTGATTTTGGCAACTGGAAATCTGTAGTTTTTGTTAAGCACAAGTGACAAAAATTAATATCTATCTATTGGTAGATGACTAATGTCTGCTAACTAAATCATGCAGTTACTTAATTAAGCGTAAAACTTTGACGGTGTTCACACAGCAGCTTTGAGTTGCATTTACCGCGTATTTTGATGTTGGGTTTTCTCCGTGGATCTACTTAATCACTGCTGGCTGATTCAGATCAAAAATCCCGGCTTCTTCGAGAAACCGGGTTCTATCGCCACGATCGCAGCACTGATTTTTTTTGAAAGGGTTAATGGAGCGACCACTGAAGTCTGATTGCTGGCACAGCTTTACTAGAAAGAAAGTAGAGATACTCACATCCACGGACGGTGTGAGGAAATTAATCGGAAATCCTGACCCATCCGCGCCGGATGGCGTGAAGCAGGCGGTTGACTGCATCTCGGTCGTCTTCGCCTAGAGCGCTTTGGCAGAGTGCGCGCAGTCCTTGGCTTTCAGTGCGAGTCAGGTTGCCTGAATGGGTGATTTGATAGAACAGTTCAGCGATCGGGCGATCGGATTTTAAAGTCAGAGTTTGCATGAAATCTCGTTGAACTCGACTACATTAATATCGATGATTTGCCAACAAAGTAGGGTGATTGCGGTCGGCTAAGCTCTGTGATCTTTCTTAGGTCTGCTTGTGATCCAGGTCACTAAGTATAGGTGAGGATTATCATATAGAACGAAAGACCTCGATCGCATTTGCTGTGGCGGCGGTTGGCTCGAAGTTGGATAAAACTTGGAAAAGTCACGATCCCAAGACTTGGAGGGCGGCGCGCTGCTAAGGCGTCGGTGAGTGGGTGACTCCACATTGCAGACTCACAGACTGCGAGACTTGTGAAACTTGGGGCGATCGACACTGGCAGCCGACGACGAGGCGGAAAGTTGCGATCGACCAGCAGCACCCTGAGATACAATAATGATAAATACTTTTATCCCATCGGGCGGATCTGGAGTTTTGCATTTGTAGTGCGAGCACTCCAAGAGTTGCCGTGCTTCGCATATCGCGGGAGCGCGGATGCTGGCACTGTCAAAAAAAATCCTTTTTGCAAAACCGCAGAGGCTCCCTATGTCATTCACCGGTAGGCAGGTAAAAAAATGATAATTATTGGCTACTTTTCGATTGCTTTAATCGTTTTTTTTGTGTGGTTCAAAAGTTTTTTGAACGATACTGCTACCTCCAAAAAAGACTTAATTTCTTGGATAGCCTTAATAATCGGCCCTCTGGTTTGGCCTGTTGTTCTGCCGCTATCCCTTTTGCAACTTACCAGCAAGAAGTCGGTTGTACAAACAGCTAAACAAAAATTATAATGATTTCGGAGGTGACTGACTCAAACCCTGTCACTAAACTGCCGATCGATTATCCCTCCCGACTCGCTCCTGAGAGCGAATAAATCATTTTGTTGTTTTTTGCTGCTAAAATATGCCAGCCAGAAGGTAGAGTTACATAAAGAGCTAGAATCTCCAAAAAAGATTTTTATGACTGCTCTAAAACTCTGCCTTCTGCTTTTTTACGCCTGGTTTTATGCTTTTAGCGATCGATCTCAGGCTGCGGCTGAGTCACTGGATTTATGATTTTAAATTTTAAATTTGATATTTGATATATACTCCACAGCCGAATCACAGAGATTGAACTAGCGTCTAAAATGTTCCATCTCTCCACGAGAACAGGGCGGGGCATTTGATCTGTTTCTGTAGCGGGTCAAAATTGTCTTACCGAGAGCGTCCGACAGCGACCGCAACAATTTTTCAATCAAAAATTTTTAGCTACCTGCACCAATCTCAATCTCTATCTGTAAGGTAACACAAGTTGTAGCTCGCAAAAGTATAACTTCAGACTTATTTTATTGTTGGGCCCAGTAACTTATTAAACTTTATTAATTCTTCACCCAGCGCACCAGCAATCGATTTCTGGAACCTCCAACCCGCGTAAAAAAACAGGCACACTCTTTTTGGGGCAAGGTTTTGCAGCTAGTTGACAGAAATTTGTCGCAGCGACAGAGCCAGCAATTGTAGAGTTCGATACAGCCCAAAATGGCTAACTATTACCGCAGTGAGATAGACAATTAAAGGCAGAGGTTGGAAGATGAGAGAGCAACAAAAACTCTTTTAAATCTCCAGCAAGACTTGCTTGAGGCGAGGGGGTATCAGGAGTTGATAAGGCGAACGATCGGATTTTTTATCTGGTGCTGGTTTTCGGGAACTTCTCAAAACAAGTGCCGTCACTGTATCCAACTTTGCTAATTGCACAAAAAGTAGGAGTGAAAATGAACGAAATGTCTGAGAAGCCAATTTATCGAATTCTTAATGTAGTGTCGCTCCTAGCGCTGAGCTATTATGCAGCTAGTTCTATCAATTACATTTTCCAGAGCGACGCTCACATCTACAGCTACGATAATCAGAGCAATGCCAACGGGTTAACAGCGCAAGTCGAAGCACACCGCTCGGGTAAATAGTATAGCTTGTCTATGAATCTCGCACCAAATTTCGGGAAAATTGTTAATTGTTAATGAGCCGCTGCGAGTTGACAATTAGCAATACAAACAATAATAAATTGATTTTTTTACTTAAAATTATATCATCAAATTACAGGAAAAATTACTAGGAAGAATTGGTTTAAACCCAATCCCTGTAAGCCTGAAATTCAAATCAGACTATTCATTACTCCAATCCTCTTCCTTCGAGGTAGAGTTCGCCCTGTGAAATCAGCCCAACGAGTGGCTTTTGGGGTTCTTGTGTCAACTGTCTCAGGTAAACTTTAAACTACGATCTGGCGCCTTCGCACTCTCACAAAAAAATGCTGTTGACAAGCCCGGGAAAGTCTCTGAAAACTCTGGCTAAGCTAGCGATCGCATATTTCTGTGTTTGACACTAGACTTGAATTCCAATGCCAAAGTCATTTTAATAAAATTTCCACAGCAGGCTACAAGGAATACCCCACAAAAAAAAAAGAATTTTCACTACAAACAAGCGTGTCGCCTGCGGTAGCTATTTTGACAATTTATTATACCAATTTGAGGTTTCATATGAGGTATCGATCCGCCAATCTCAAATCTCAAATTTAAACCTCAGTTTTTTGAGACTAGGCTCTAAGTCTGCTGTGTTCCGAACCAACAGATAACTCATACCATTAGATTTGAGACTTGATATGGGGGATGATTGATGCCGATCGCGGTTGGGGAATTACGATCGCAGCGCCGCTGCATTCTGAAATCACTTATTTTGCTTGAGAAACCGGGTTGGTTCGCCAAAAGCTGTAAAAGAAAGCGACGGATATCCGTAGAAAACGCCAAGTAGCGGCCTCAAGAGTGTGTCTGGAAATGTGTGGGCGAGTTCGGGTGGCGCTTGCGACTAAAAACGCTAAAAGCAGCGCTTGAAATTGCATTCTCGGCCGAAGCGCGATCGACAAGCCAGCCTCGTGCTTGGGCTGGTGTAGAAATCCAGCTAAAAATTTTTAATTGGTGGGGAACTATTGAGATAACTCAAAAGTCAAGTCAACGAGAGTCTGGGGATGAAAAATCGCTAACTCAGTTACAGCGCCATTGCGGGCGATCGAACTAGCAGGCGATCGACAGTTACCAACCACTGCGGTGCAAATTCTCAATTTTGAGAGTATACTTCCCTAAAAAATGGTATCTGATGTTATTTCTCGGCTACTGTTGGAAAAATGACTAGCCGCACCCAAGCTCGTTATGGTAAACTCACAAACGTTTAACTGGAATATTTTCGTCTTAGAGGAGGGAATTGTGGAGTCGAGAGTCAAGAGCAGGAAACAACCGATATTTGCTGCTCGACGAATACAGGATTCAACTCGCACTCCCGAGATCCCTGCTGACAAATTAAATTACATGACAGCTTATAGCAGCCGGGTCAATTAGGGTCTCAACCGATGTCCGGTTCCATTTATTGAATCCCTTTGGAGGGAAAAGTGTATTGTAGAAAAGTGATTCATCTTTTAGGAGGAGTGTAAATGACACAGGTAACTAATCCAACAACGCCAGTATCTTCAGTTCAAAACCCTACCAGGGGTTTGGACGTGATCGGTACTCAGGGCGATAACAGGCTGCTCGGCACCGAACAAGCTGATATCATCCTGACTTTTGGGGGCAATGATGTCATCTCAGGTCGCGGTGGCGATGACCTGATTATTTCCGGCGGCGGCAATGACAGTATCGGCGGTGGCGCTGGCAACGACGATATCTTTGCAGGTACTGGCAACGATGTGGTCGATGGCGGCAGCGGCGACGACAGAATCTTTGGGGGCAAAGGTTCTGACGTGATCGACGGTAATGCTGGCAATGACTTCCTCTCTGGCGACAACGGCGACGACAGAATCTTCGGCGGTGCCGGCAACGACACAGCGTTGGGCGGCAAAGGCAACGATTTAGTTAGCGGTGGCGACGGCAACGACAGCCTCTACGGTGGCAGAGATAATGACACCGTAGACGGTGGCGCTGGCGATGACTTTATCTCGGGCGACAGAGGCGCTGATGTCCTGACCGGCGGTGCTGGCAGCGACACCTTCTACTTCGCATCTCCTGCTGGCGTAGACGGTAACGGTTTAGACACAATTACCGACTTTAACCCTGCTGAAGATAAGATCCGTCTCAAGGCGAGTGCTTTCCCTGGCCTGGGCAGCAGCTTCGATGCTACGGACTTTATTGTGGTTTCCGGTTTCAACGCCAACAGCGCCACAGCAAATACCGCGAACAAGGTAGTATACGACCCGCAAAGCGGTTTGTTGTTCTACAACGGCGCCGGCGGCGTGCAAACGATCGCTCAACTGCAAACAGGACTTAACCTGGCAGCGGTTAACACCGGCACCAGAAACAACTTCGAGTTGTTCTAAAAAAAACTGGCTGGGTGGGAGGACACCGGATCGTATCCGGGGCTGTTCTCCCGCAGCAGTGAGAGTTTTTGAAGCTTTCAACTTCGTTGTGCCCGTTGCACAACGAAGTTGAAAGCTTCAAGATAGGAAGTAAAACGCCACTAAGTTTACAGAGTTTGATACTCGTTATTGTCTGAAGCAGTCGATCGCCCGATCGGCAAAATATACACAAAAAATTTTAAAATCAAAATTTATAGGTTTTCATGAAGCGGTAAAGCAACCGCAAATGTACCGCAAGCAATGACCACTGAAGAATACATCCGGCAAGCCCAAGTCGATTTGAAGCGGGGGAAGCTAACAGAGGCGCTCGATTTTTGTCAAAGGGCGATCGAACTGCACCCATTTTCGCCGCTAGCTTATACAACTTTAGGCGAAATCCTCGCAGCCAGCGGCGACCCGACGGCCGCCAGAGACGCTTTTGTCAAAGCTTTAGAGATTTCGCCGCAATTTTTCTTGGCTCACGCTTATTTGGGTCAACTTTACAGCGATTATTCGTGGCTGGATGAGGCGGTGTTTCATTACCAGCAAGCTCTGGATTTGAAGCCAGATTGGATGCAGCTTCATTATAACTTGGGAAATGTTTTTCACAAGCAGGGTAACTTGTTGGGGGCGATCGAATGTTATCGAAAGGCGATCGCCCAAAAACCAGATTATCTCCAGGCTTTCTACAATCTGGCCGTGGTTTTAGAAGAAAATAATCAGCTAGAAGCGGCAATTGATACGTACCGTCAGGCGATCGCCAAACAACCGGATTACGTGGAAGCTTACAGCAATTGGGGCGCGATTTTGCTCAAGGACGATCGCCCCACCGAGGCGATCGCAGTGTACGAGCGGGCGCTGGAAATTAAGCCGGATTGGGCGACGCTGCACAATAATTTGGGGCAGGTATTGCTGGAAAAAAGTCCCGAAAGGGCGATCGGCTGTTACCTGAGGGCGATCGAGTTGGAGCCGGAGATGGTTTTGGCTCATTACAATTTGGGCAAAGCTTGGCAAATGCAGGGAGAACATTCGGCGGCGGTGGCTTGTTTCGATCGGGTAGTCGAACTCAATCCCGAGCATATTTCGGGCTATACCGATGCCGGATTTTCTTTGATGGTTTTGGGATCGATCGCGGAAGCGATGCCTTACTTTGAGCGAGCAATAGCTCTCAAGCCCGATTTTGTTGAGGCTTACTGCCGTTGGGGAGAAAGACGGCAAGTTGTTGCTGTAGAGGATGATGAATTGTCAAGGGCGATCGCGGCGTGCGATCGATTTCTGACAGCACTGATGGGAAGTTCGGCAACGAATTTTGTAGCGGATGTAACGGATTTAAAAGTAAAGGAAGAAGGAAGAAGTCCGATGGAAGTCGGAAGAAGGAAGAAGAAAGAGAATACCCAATGCCCACCCTTCGACTTCGCTCAGGGCGAGATGCCCAATGCCCACCCTTCGACTTCGCTCAGGGCGAGATGCCCAATTCCCGATTCCCGATTACCAATTGCTGAAATTTGCGATCATCTAGCAGAAACTTACCTGCATCTGGGCAATACTTTAACAGAGTACGGCGGATATGAATCAGCCACCGCTTATTACCAAAAAGCTTTGCAAATTCAGCCTAAAAATACCGAGCTTTACTGGCGGCTGGGCAATTGTTTGGTAAAGCAAAAAAGGTTCAATGCGGCTGTTACAGTTTACCGCATGGCTTTGACGGTTCAACCTGCTTTACCCCAAGTTAATTTTGAGTTGGCGAAACTGCTGGAAAAACAGGGAAATTGGCAACGGGCGATCGATTATTACCAACAGGTTTTAGAATTGCAATTGCACGGGTATGGAGAGCCTAAACAGTGGAAAAAATCTACTTTTAGTTTACCAGATAGCAATTATATCAAACCTCCTTGCGGTATTTATTTGTCGAGTTGGGATTGGTTGGTTAATGCTCAATTGGATGCGGAAAATTATGTTGAGATAGTTTGGGAATCCGCACCAGAAGCCAGTGTCGAAAATATGTCGCCTTCCCAATTTGTGCTGAAAGAATCGCAGTTAGAAAATTCCGAATGCGGTGGTTTAACTTGCGGGCTGTGCTTGCACCGAATTTCTAAGTGGTTCGATCCGGTGCATTTGGGCTGGGGAGTTTGCCGTTTATCTAACTCGCAACCGATACCTGTGGAGGCGCCTAAGACTTTTGTGGCGGCAATTCCCAAGGGGCGAGTTTGGATTGTGCCTCAGCAAAATTATTGGCTGATTTGTAAGGCGATTGCTGTCATAACTCCTGACAACTATTTGTTGGCTGATGTGTCGAGAGATTATCCTGGTTTGTTGCCGGGATGTGAAAAGCACGATTTGAGAAAACACAGCGTTTTTAATTTAGAATCGTTTCCACCTTTAAAGCAAATTGATGGCAGCGTGGCGGTGCTTTCTGGTTTGTCGGGAAATGTCTATTTTCACTGGATGGTAGACGTTTTGCCGAGGATTGAATTGCTGCGACAAAGCGGTAGGGATTTTGCGGATATTGATTGGTTTTTGGTTAACAGTTGCCAGCACGAATTCCAGCGGGAAAGTCTGAGGATGCTGGGGATTCCTGAAGAGAAATTATTGGAGAGCGATCGCCTGCCTCACCTGCAAGCAACCGAGTTGATTGTACCTGCTTTTGCGGGCTATTTGGGCTGGGCTTCGGGGTGGGCGATCGATTTTTTGCGGCGGGAATTTTTCAAGGTAATTATACCTGGTTCAAACTATCCAAAACGCATTTACATCAGCCGCAGCAAAGCGAGATATCGGCGAGTTTTGAACGAGGAGGATGTTGTTGAGGTTTTGGAGCAATCTGGGTTTGTTTCTATTTTGCCAGAGTCGATGTCTTTGGCAGAGCAAATTGCTCATTTTTACCATGCTGAGGTGATAGTCGCCGCCCACGGCAGCGGCTTGACAAATACGATTTTTTCCCGACAGGGAACTAAAGTAATTGAGTTGGTATCTCCTCATTATATCGGTCATTATTACTGGGGAATCAGTCAATATCTGAAGTTGGAACATTACTTTTTAGCGGGCGAGGCTTTTGAATGCTATCCTATTAGACAGTTAATGTATCAAAATTCGTTAACTGAGGATATTTTGGTGAACGTAAGTTCGCTGAAAAGGATGGTTGAGGTGGTTGGTTTGGGTTAGTTGGTGTCTGGAGCAAGTTTAATTATGCCCTCGATTGAGAAGATGGAAAAGGCAGCGGTTGATTTGAGTCGGCAAGCAGAAGTTCATTTAGCCGAAGGTAGGTTAAATGAGGCAATTGCTGCTTGCGAGTCAGCGTTGAAAATGGAACCGAATTTGGCCGTAGCTTGCCAGACGTTGGGAAAGGTAATGCAGGTTCGAGGTGAAATCGAACAGGCTAAGCAGTGGTATGAAGCGGCACTGGATCGCAATCCTAATTTGCCGGAAGTTTACGCTAATCTGGGCAGTTTGTATTATCAAGGGAAACAGTGGTTAAAGGCGATCGCAAGTTGCGAAAAAGCGATCGCCCTAGCTCCGAATTTTGCGGCTGCTTACCGACTTTTGGCGAGAGTTTGGACGCAGTTGGACAAGCGAGAAGAAGCTGCAAAGTGTTGGTATGAAGCTTTTAAGATCGAGCCGAATTGGGCAACTGCTGACGAGTACGTCACTCTGGGAAATAGTTTTGTGGAATTGGCAGATTTCGATCGCGCCAGCGAGTGTTATTCGCGGGCAATCGAGTTAAATCCCAATCTGGCAACAGCATATCACAATTTGGGGGAAATGCTCATCAGCCAGAAGCGTTGGGATGAGGCGATCGCCAATTACCGCCAAGCCATTGCGATCAATCCAGATTCTTTTGAATCTTACCACAGTTTGGGTAAAACTTGGGCGGAGCGAGGAGAATGCGATCGCGCGATCGCTTGTTACCGCACCAGCCTGGATCTCAATCCGAATTACGCTCGCGCTCACCTTGGTTTGGGCAACGTTTTTGTGCAGCAGCGCGAGTTTGATGCAGCAATTGAATGTTACCGCCACACTCTGCAAATCAATCATAATTCCTATTGGGCGCACAATTATTTAGGCGAAGCTTTGGCGCACAAAAATCTGTGGGAAGAAGCAGCGATTTGCTACCGCAAGGCGATCGCCCTAAATTCAGATATTCCCTGGTTTTATTGCAATTTGGGAATTGCCTTAACCTGCGAAAGCTCCTGGGATGAAGCTGTTGCTGCTTTCCTGCGCGCGATTCAACTAGAACCCAATTTGAGGGGAATTAATCAGAGAGTGGGATATGTTTTGAGGAAGCGCAGCGAATCCGGTTTAGAAAACACGATCGCAACTTACTGTCAAGCTGTTGAGCTACTTCCTAGCGGAAAAGTTTACCACAAATTACTGGGAATAGAGTTAGATGGAGCGGAGTTTTTTATAAATTTAGGCCACAGGTTAGCCAAACAGAAGCAGCTCGAAGGTGCGATCGTATTTTATAGCATGGCAGTGCAGATCGACCCCAAGGCTGCGGAAGTTGTCGCCACACTCGATGAAGTTCGCACGAAACAACAGGAGTTGTATGTACAAATAGCCACCTACCGCACCCAAATTGAAACAGATCCGAGCAATTCTAAGGCTTACAACGATTTAGGCAATATTTTACCGCAATTAGGAGAATTGGAAGAAGCGATCGTTTGCCATCAACAGGCTAGCGCCTTGAGGAATTGGCCTGAATGTGCGGCCAAAAACTATCAATTTACCCAAGATTGGTTTACCCACAATATTCCTCTTTGGCAACGTCATTTACAGCCGCTTACAGGAATTGCCGATTTTCAAGTTGTCGAAATCGGCAGCTTTCAAGGAATGTCGGCTTGCTGGCTGCTGGATAATATTTTAACTCATCCTACGGCAAAAATTACTTGCATCGACTTGTATTTTCAAGAAACTTTTAAGGGCAATATTGTTAAAACTGGATTTGCTGAGAAGATAATTGAATTAGAAGGTTACTCTCAAGATTTGTTAGTAAACTTGGATTCATATTTTTACGATGTTGCTTACGTTGACGGCTGTCACAAACCTACCAGCGCCCTGCAAGATGCAATTTTATCTTGGAGGTTGGTGAAAGTTGGGGGGCTGATGATTTTTGACGATTACGAGTTTACGTTTTCCGACAGCCCGGAGCAAGATACTAAAATTGGAATTGATGTTTTTCTGGAGATGTTTGCGAGTCAGTTAGAAGTAGTTCACAAAGGCTATCAACTGATTGTCAAAAAAGTTGCCAATCAAAGTTTGGGCGAGGAGCAAACTCTGCTATCTCTGGGTTGGGAAAAGCTGGGCGATGCAGCGACAGATGCTGGTTATTTGGATGCGGCGATCGAACGCTACGAAACAGCGATTAAAATTAAGTCTGGCAATTACTTAACTTACCACAAGTTGGGTAAAAGTCTGCAAAAGCAAGAAATATATGAGGAAGCTGGGGCGGCTTACCAAAGGGCGATCGCACTCAACCCTAATTTTAGTTGGTCTCACCACTTTTTGGGGGAAACTTGGCAGGCGATCGAGCAATACGACAAAGCCGCTGCTGCTTACCGCAAGGCGATTGAGTTAAACCCTGATTTTTGTTGGACTTACAACAGTTTAGGCGAGGTGCTGGTGGAGCTTTCTGAGTGGGAGGAAGCTGCTGTTGCTTACCGCAAATTAATGGAACTAAATCCCGATTTTTGTTGGTCTTACGAGAGATTGGGTAAGGCTTTTATTGCATTAGAAAATTGGTCAGAGGCGGCGGCGGCTTACCGCAAAGCTGTTGAATTAAATCCCGATGATTGTTGGCTGTACCACAGTCTGGCGGAAGTTCTGGAACAACAAGAAAATTGGCCGGAAGCAGCGGTTGCTTTAAGCCGTGCTATTGAGCTAGAACCCGCACACAGTTGGCTTTACAAGAAGCTGGGGGATGCTTTGCGGGAGCAAGGGGAATTGGAAAGGGCGATCGCAATTTACGAACAAGGCATCAATCTAGAACCAAAATCCTGTTGGTGTTACGAAGGATTGGGTTTGACTTTCATTGCACAAAAACAGTGGGGTCGGGCAATATCTACTTTGGTTCAAACATTGCAAATTAAACCCGATTTATTTGGAGTTTACTATCATATAGCTCATGTTTTGGAACAAAAAGGAGAAGTAGATGAAGCCGACATCATCAAATTCGGCTATAAAATGTTGCCCTTAAGCTTTCTCAAAAAATACTGTGGATTTACAGAATCTTTGGCAATTGCAGCCGAATCAGATCCGAGCATTACTTGCATTGACATCTATCCAGAAACTCAAATCAAATTATCTGATTCAAAAACAATCGATACCGATTGTAAGTGCTGGGAAGATGAAATTTTTTATATTAAAAAATCTTTTGTTACCGTCATCCCAAACGGCCGAGCTTGGGCAGATATTGCTACTACCTGCGCCATTACTTCAGACAATAAACTTGTTACCGATATTTCCACGGGTTGCCCAGAATTAGTCATAACTTCCGACAAACTGCTTACCGCCGAACACGTCGAGGGAAATGTGGCTTTTTTATCTGCTCGCTGGGGAGGCGCAGCTTATTTTCACTGGATGTTTGATGTGATTACGCGTTTCGAGCTTTTGCAGCGCAGCGGTTTAATAGAAAATATAGATAAGTTTGTTGTCAATGCTTGCAATTCGGCTTACGAAAAAGAAACCTTAAATACTTTAGGAATCCCACAAGATAAAATTTTAGAAAGTCGCTACCTGCCGCACTTGACAGCAGATAAATTAATAGTTCCATCAATTTGTGACGGTGCTGCGGGAACCTCTAAATGGAAGTGCGAATATTTGAAACGAATGTTTCTACACGAACAGCCCTCGCCAAACACAAATTATTCTGAACGAATTTATATCAGTCGAGGAAAAGCATCGTACCGACGCATTGTCAACGAAGAAGAGGTTGTCGGCTGTTTGGAAAAGTTTGGGTTTCGTACCGTCAAGCTAGAAACGATGTCGGTAGCCGAACAAGCCCGGTGTTTGGCTGCGGCTAAAGTAGTTGTAGCACCTCACGGCGCCGGATTGACAAATCTAGTTTTTTGTAGTCCGGGAACTAAAGTAATTGAGATTTTTTCACCGATTTATGTGCCAATCTGCTTTTGGACTATTAGCAATTTGTGTGAGTTGGAACATTATTATTTAATTGCTGAATTGTTTGATGACCAAACTCAGAAATACCCAGGACATAAAGATATGCGGGTGGAGGTAAAGTCGCTGGAGAGGTTAATCAATCTGGCAGGGATTTTTCATGAATAACGATGATTATCACAGTTTAGGAAATTCTCTCCTATCAAGCGGTAGGTTTGATGACGCTGTTGCTGCTTACCAGAAAGCTGTTGAATTAAAGCCGGATTTTTCGTGGTCTCATCACGGTTTGGGCGATGTTTTGCTGAAATTAGAACGCTGGGAAGATGCTGTCGCCGCGTATAAAAAAGCTGTTGAGTTAAATCCTGATTTTTCGTGGTCTTATCACAATTTGGGCGATGCTTTGTTGAAACTTCGGCAATGGGAAGAGGCGGCGGCTGCTTACCGCTGCGAGATTGCGCTTAACTCTGATTTTGCTTGGTCTTTCTGCAATTTAGGCGATGCTTTAACTCAACTCAAAGATTGGGATGAAGCTATTGTTGCATATTTACAGGCTGTTAAAATTGACGGAAATTTGCCGGGAATTTACGAGAAGTTGGGATATGCTCTCGGACAAACAAAGTCTGATTTAAAGTCGCTGTTAGAACAATGTCAGTTGCAAGTTACATCGGAAAATCTGGGATTTTATGTGGATTTAGGAAGAAGTTTAGTAAAGTATCATGGCCCAAAAAGCGCAATTATTCTTTACCAAATACTCTTGACATTTATACCAGATTGTGCCGAAGGATCAGCGGAATTGGATCGGTTGTTGCAGGAGCAAAAAAAGTGCGTTAGCGCTTTAGCCTCAGCCCGTGCCACAGTCGCCCAAAAACCGAATGATTGCTGGTCTTATTACAATTTAGGTGCTGTTTTGAGCCACCAAAAATATGGGGAGGAAGCGGCGGCGGCTTTTTTGCAAGCAATGGCAATAAATCCCGATCTTCCTTGGTGGTTTTATTACAATTTGTGGGAAGTTTTGGTTGAGCAAAACAAGCTAGATCGAGTTGAGAGTTTGTGCCGCGCAGTTGTTGATGCTCAACCTGAGGCTTTTTGGCCTTATTTGAATTTGGGGGAGGTTTTGACTAGACAAGGTAATATTGCTGAGGCTATTAGCTATTATCAAACTGTTAGTTATAAGCAAACTTTTGGATCTATTCTCAGTAAAAGAACAGGCATCTTGCCTGTTCCACAAAATATGGAGACAGGCAAGATGCCAGTTTCACAAAATATGGAGACAGGCAAGATGCCTGTGCCACAAAAGATAGAGACAGGCAAGATGCCTGTTCCACAAAATAAAGTCAAATTTCCTAAGTTTATAATTATTGGTTCTCAGCGGTGCGGGACGACTTCTTTGTATACTTATTTAGCTGAACACCCGCAAGTTTTGAGTCCGATTAAAAAGGAGATGGATTTTTTTTCCTGGCACTTTCACAGAGGGATTGATTGGTATTTGGCTCATTTTCCCCTAATGCCCGAGGGAGAGGAGTTTGTAACGGGCGAGGCAAGTCCGAGCTATTTTGACTCTCGGGAAGCGCCGGAACGTCTCTACAGCGCGTGTCCAGAGGCGAAACTGATGGTGCTGTTGCGAAATCCGGTCGATCGCGCGATTTCTCATTTTTACCGCTTAAAGGACTTAAACTGGGAAGCGCGATCGCTCGATCGGGCAATTAGCGACGAAATTGAACGGTTGAATCAAAACCCAGAATACATCATCGGCGAGGAACCGGGGAATTATTTAGCTCGTGGTAGGTATATAGAGTTCATTAAAAATTGGCTGGCTTTCTTTCCCCGAGAACAGTTGTTAATTTTGCAAAGCGAAGATTTGTATGCAGCTGCGGCGGCGACTGTCCAGCAAGTTTTAGCATTTTTACAGTTGCCGGAATATCAATTGTCTGAATACCAAAATGCGAATCCTGGTGCTTACCCGCTGGTAAATAAGTCGGTTCGCGAGCTGTTGAATAATTATTTTAAACCTTACAATCAGGAGTTAGAGGAGTATTTGGGGCGAAAGTTTGATTGGAAATAAATAAGATAAGACGGCGGTTGAAACCGCGTCTAAACAAACAAAACCTGCCTCCGCAGGTTGAAGAAAAGGCGATTTAACTTTGGTTAGTCTCTTCAGTCTGCGGAGGCAGACATCGTTTGTGTAGACGCGGTTTCAACCGCCGTCTGCTAAAACGATGTCTGCAATCCATAAAGTTCGTAGTGCGGACTTTAGTCCGCAGCATTGGAGCGGACTAAAGTCCGTACTACGAACCGTTTTTGTTATAGTAATCGACAGAACCTGATAAAAGGAGGTAATACCAATGCTGACGATAGAGCTAGATACATTACTTAAGGAACAAGCACTCCAACGCCAAGATTCTGAAGAGCGCTACATCATGGATAGGGTGAACTGGCAACAATACGAGACACTGCTGGATCGGATTGGAGATAGTGCGGGATATCGAGTTACTTATTTAGATGGAGTTTTAGAAATTATGTCACCTTCTCGCCGCCATGAAACTCGCAAAACTGGCATTGGAAATCTGCTAGAAATTTACTTTATAGAAGCTGACATCGAATATTTCCCTTTTGGGTCTACAACTCTGCGACAAGAAGAAAAAACTGGCGGTACAGAACCGGATGAAGCTTACTGTATTGGGACAGATAAAGAATTCCCAGACTTGGTAATTGAAGTGATTGTTACCAGTGGTGGCATTAATAAACTGGAATTGTATAGAAGGTTGAATGTGCTAGAGGTTTGGTTCTGGCGAAATGACCGATTTTCGATCTACCATTTGCGAGAAGAGATTCCGGTTGAATTTGTGTCGAACTGCGGTTATGAACTAATTACAAACAGCGAGTTACTACCGGAACTCGATATCGATATGTTGACAGAATGTGTGAAAAATCCTAATCCGTTAGCTGCTGCAAAGGCATGGAGACAGAATTTGCGATCGCCCTAAACAGCAATTTTTCAATCTTCTCCATCCCCAAACTGTCGCCAAAACAAGCCACTGACTGCCCCGCGCCCGAGTCCCAAGAAAAAACCTGCCCCCCTTGACAAGTCATACTCGTTATGAGTACGCTATAGCAAGCAAAGAAATTTAACCCAAGTAGCCAAGGATTCAAAATCATGCTGACGAACCACGAAGGTCAAAGAGTACCCAAAGTTACGTTTCGCACTCGCAAAGACAACGAGTGGGTGGATGTCACCACGGATGATTTGTTTGCAGGGAAAACCGTAGCTGTGTTCTCGCTACCGGGAGCATTTACTCCCACCTGTTCGTCAACGCACCTCCCCGGCTACAACGAATTGGCGAAAGTTTTCAAAGCAAATGGCGTAGATGAAATCGTTTGTATTTCCGTCAACGACACTTTTGTGATGAACGAGTGGGCAAAAGACCAAGAATCAGATAATGTTACCTTAATTCCCGACGGTAACGGTGAATTTACTGAAGGCATGGGAATGCTGGTAGATAAAACAGATTTAGGCTTTGGGAAGCGGTCTTGGCGCTATTCGATGGTGGTCAAAGATGGCTTGGTTGAAAAAATGTTTATTGAGCCGGAGGAACCGGGCGACCCTTTCAAAGTGTCCGATGCCGAGACGATGCTGCACTACATCAACTCTTCAGCAGCTAAGCCGAAAGTAGTTTCGCTGTTTACAAAAATGGGCTGTCCCTTCTGCGCCAAGGCTAAGGCGATGCTGACTGACAAGGGCTTGGATTATGAAGAAATCGTCTTGGGCCGGGATGTCACAACTCGATCGCTCCGGGCAGTGACTGGCTCTACAACCGTGCCGCAAGTGTTTATCGACGGCAAGTTGATCGGCGGTTCGGAAGCTCTAGAGTCTTATTTGGCAACCGCTTAGTTAGCGAAAAATACTTAGCCCCGGGGTGCGAACAGCGCACATCTTACTTTCTGTAGGGTGTGCGCTGCGCGTCTGCAACCCTATTTAGGAAGATATATTGCCATTCCCAGATATCGATCGCTGTATTTATCCCTTCTCGTGCAACAATTATTTATGAAGTAATATTAAAAAAATCAAAAATGGGAGTGACAGATCGTGGATTTGAGTCTCGTAGCGTCAAATATCTTAAATCCACCAGTATTAGCTTTTTTCATGGGAATGCTGGCGATTTTCCTAAAATCTGATTTAGAAATTCCGGCACCCATCCCGAAACTGTTTTCGCTGTACCTGCTGTTTGCGATCGGATTTAAAGGCGGCGTCGAACTGTCCCGCAGCGGAATAAACCAGCAAGTAGCCCTGACAATTCTGGCAGCCATGCTGATGTCAGCCCTTGTGCCAGTTTATACTTTTTTCATACTGAGAATCAAACTCGACTCCTACAATGCCGCGGCGATCGCAGCCACCTACGGTTCCATCAGCGCCGTCACCTTTATCACCGCCACTTCATTCCTCAAAGAACTAGGAATAGACTTTGACGGTTACATGGTAGCAGCGCTAGCATTAATGGAATCCCCTGCAATTATTGTCGGTCTAATTCTTGTCAGCGTATTCGGTGGAGAAGAAGGAAAACGCGAAATAGTTTGGCTAGAAGTGCTGCGAGAAGCTTTCCTAAACAGTTCAGTTTTTCTGCTAGTCGGTAGCCTCATTATGGGGATACTGACAGGAGAACATGGTTGGGAAGTTATGAGTCCTTTTACTCAAGATTTATTTTACGGCGTTCTGACTTTTTTCTTGCTAGATATGGGGCTAGTTGCTGCTAGCAGAATTAAAGATTTGCAAGAAACAGGATTTTTCCTAATCGGCTTTGCAATCCTAATTCCTATAGTTAACGCCGGAGTCGGTTTAGTGATAGCAAAACTAATCGGAATGCCGCCGGGAGATAGCCTACTATTTTCCGTATTGTGTGCAAGTGCTTCATACATTGCAGTACCGGCAGCAATGCGGCTGACAGTTCCCGAAGCTAACCCAAGTCTTTACATTTCAACAGCCTTAGCAGTGACGTTTCCGTTTAACATCGTTATAGGCATTCCCATGTATTTATACGGAATCAATATGTTTTGGAGGTGAACTTATGGACGCAGTTAAAAGAATAGAAATTTTTGCGAACTCGGTGGAGCTCCCAAAGATTTTAGATGGTTTAGACAAAGCTGGCGTCCCCGGTTATTCGGTGATTCGCGGTGTCGCCGGCAAAAGCACGAGGGGACGTAAATCGCACGATTTAGCAATGAGTATGCTGGATAATATTTATGTGCTGGCTTTTTGCGAACCCGACAAAATATCGGCAGTTGCAGAAAATATTAGACCAGTGCTAAATAAGTTTGGCGGGGCGTGTTTTATTTCGGATGCGGTGGAATTGCTCACGACTAAGTGCGTGGGTAGTGATTAGTCAGTTGTTAGTTGTCAGTTGTCAGTGGTCAGTTGTCAGTGGTCAGTTGTCATTAGTGCTGTAGAGAACTCGCCAACTTTCAACCTCATTTACGATCGCTCATTTGTGATTGTACCAATTCTCAAAAGTAGAGCTACCTATAGATTGTAGGTCATGTGTAGGGACACGGCAATGCCGTGTCCTTTCGCGTATCTGCCACTTTTGGATAAATTCTTTCTGATACTATGAGTCTATGAGTAAAAAATTGTTGCTACTGTTATTAACCGTCATCACAGGGGATTTAAGCCCCCACCTTTAGGTAGATTGTTTTTAGGCAGGGGCTTAAATTCCCTGCCTAAAAACTTCGCTGTCAACTGTCAACCCCTCGACTTCGCTCGGGGATCTTCTGTCAACTCTTCGACTTCGCTCAGCGCAAGCTGTCAACCCCTCGACTCCGCTCTGGGCAAGCTGTCAACTGTCAACTGTCAACTGTTAACGTATATAAATTATCTGTCATTGGCACACTCCCAGCCGGACACGGCAGTGCCGTTTCCCTACAGGTAAAAACCTCTAATTTCTGATTCTGCAAGATTTCTTAAAATTGCTATTATTACCAGAAAAAATTGGTTGAAAGCCGGAACCCTTGTAAGGAAAAATTCAAATCAGACGATTCATTACTCCAATCCTCTTCCTGACCGGGAGAGGTCGCCCTCAACAGTCAACTGTCAACTGTCAACTGAATTTAGCTTGATTTAAAATAAGCAATTTTGAAAAAAAATCTGTGTCTGTTATAGCAATTTTACAATAATCGACCATCAGCCATCAACCATTAGCCTGCGGTGATTTCAGGATGAATTGCTCTGCGTCGCCGTCGAATTCAGAATTCTTAAGAGATAGAAAAGAATCAGTTACAAAAATCAGTAATCGTGGTAAATTCTAAGCCACAACAGGCGATCCTCTTCGTTGGCGCAGCCCCCGTAGGGGCGGGATTCGCTAACGCGCGATCGACTAGCGATATTTTCAATAGGAGTTTAAACATGGCTGCATTAAAAGTCGGTATTAACGGATTTGGTCGCATCGGACGGCTAGTCATGCGTGCCGGCATCAAAAACCCGAACATCGAATTTGTTGGCATTAACGACTTAGTTTCACCAGAAAACCTAGCTTATCTTTTCAAATACGACTCTACCCACGGCATTTATGACGGCGAAGTTGAAGGGAAACCAGACGGGATTGTGGTTGACGGACGTTTTATTCCCTGCACTTCGATTAGAAATCCCACAGAATTGCCGTGGGGTAAAGCTGGTGCGGATTATGTTGTAGAATCTACGGGATTGTTTACAGATTTTGACGGTGGCTCAAAACATTTGACGGCGGGAGCAAAACGAGTAATACTTTCTGCACCGACTAAAGACCCAGAAAAAGTTCCCACTTTTCTAGTAGGCGTCAACCACCACAAATTTAACCCGGCTACAGATACTGTTGTTTCTAATGCTAGCTGCACTACTAATTGTTTAGCACCAATTGCCAAAGTTATCAATGATAATTTCGGTATTGAAGAAGGTTTGATGACGACTGTTCACGCGATGACTTCTACTCAGCCAACTGTAGACGGGCCCAGCCAAAAAGATTGGCGGGGAGGACGCGGTGCGGCTCAAAATATTATTCCTTCTTCGACGGGTGCGGCGAAGGCTGTTAGTTTGGTGTTGCCGGAATTGAAAGGAAAGTTGACTGGTATGGCTTTGCGGGTGCCGACTCCTGATGTGTCTGTGGTTGACCTTACTTTCAAAACGGGGAAGGAAACTAGCTATAAAGAAATTTGCGATGCTATGAAGAAAGCGTCTCTTGGCGAACTGAAGGGTATTCTTGGATATACTGAGGATGCTGTGGTTTCGACGGATTTTCAGGGCGATGCGCGATCGAGCATTTTTGATGCAGGTGCGGGTATTGAACTGAATTCTAAGTTTTTTAAGGTCATTTCCTGGTATGACAACGAGTGGGGTTATTCTAACCGCGTGATTGATTTGATGTTGTCGATGGCCGAGAAAGACGGAATTTTGGGTAAGTAAGTTTTTGCACATTTAGATTTAATTTTGGGGGCGGGCTAGAAGCCCACCCCACAAGAGTTTTAAGAATTAGTCGGCATAGCGCACTTTACAGGGATAATTCGGGTGTTAAAAGATTTTTTGCATTCAGAACTGAGCAAGTCAGGTTAAAATCTAGAATTATCTAAATTCAATTTTTTGAAAGTTCTCAGATCCCACTGGAATTATGTCTGAACTGCCACCACTCAATAACGAAATTATTTGGGCTATTCTCAATGAAGAAATGGACGATGCTGCTGTTAACAGATTAGTTTGGCTGTATCTGGGCTACCGCCTTGATGCCGAGACTGGTAAGTGGAACAGCGCTGATGTTGCTAGCGAGTGGCGCACAGATTATCCAGAACCGCCGGATTTTATTGATTCTAGGCCTGCGACGGTGAAATTGACGCGATCGACTCTTCCAGAAAATAAGCAGTTGCTGAAGGAAAAACTGGGGTTTAAGGGCTATAAGATTGGGGAATTCGGGCCGAGACAGACTCGCAGGGCGACGATGGCTAATTGGTTGATGGGTTTTATGGAGGCTGGGGCTTCATTCAGTTGACAGCTTGCGCGCTCGCGACTTGCCCGCCCGCGAAGTCGAGGGGAGTCGAAGAGTTGACAGCTTGCGCGCTCGCGACTTGCCCGCCCGCGAAGTCGAGGGGAGTCGAAGAGTTGACAGCTTGCGCTGAGCGAAGTCGAAGAGTTGACAGTTGACAGAAGAGCCCGCCCGCGAAGTCGAGGGGTTGGCAGTTGACAGGAAAGCAGTTGACAAAAGAAGGAAGAGGATTGGAGTAATGAATCGTCTGATTTTAATTTCTCCCGATCAGGGAGAGACTTTAAACCAATTCTTTATGGTAAGAAAGTATCGAATATTAGGGATTGAAACATTGATCGCAGTCTTGGTATGTTTCTATTTTTATCTGCTGTTAATTAACAAAAATTAAAGATTTTTAGCGTCATAACAAAGTGAAGCCCGATCGCCCATTCCGACATCCTCACCCCAAACCCTGACATCCGGGGGTTCCGTGAAGTATTCTAGAGTCGGAACAAAATAAATGTGAGGACAAATTCATGAAAACAACCACCATATCTCGTCTAACCAGCATTTCCCTCGCTACGCTAATGCTAGGCGGCATTTCAGTCAGTGCGATCGCCACACCAGCCACCATCAAACCCGCAAACCAACTCGCCCAAGCTACGGCCAAAAAACGCTTAGTAGTCATGGATTTCGACTACGGCACTACCAACAGCTATTACAGTTCCTACAGAGGAGTCGGCGCAGCCAAAGGCATTAGCGAACTCCTAATCAACGAACTCGTGAACAACGGCACTTATACAGTAGTCGATCGCAGCAAGCTCGAACAAGTCCTCAAACAAGAAAATCGCACAGGTACCATGGATGCCGGTACAGCAGCCGAAATCGGCAAAAAACTAGGAGTTGACGCCGTACTCATCGGCACGATTACCAAGTTTAATATTGACAAACAATCCGGCGGCGGCAGTTTCATGGGCATCGGCGGCGGTTCGCAAAAAACCAAAGCTACTGTGCAAATAGACGTGCGGTTAATTGGTACAGCTTCCGGAGACATTCTGGCGACGGCTAAAGCAGTCGGAGAAGCAGATCAAAGCGATTCCAATTTTTCTGTCAGAGGCATTGGCGGCAATTCCGGCAGCAGCAATGAAGATGGACTTTTGAGCGCCGCCGTTGACAAAGCTGTATCTCAAATGGTCACTAAACTTGCAGAAGTATCTAAGAAATTAGGTTAACACTTGTTAAATATTTGAGATTTTATATTGGTAATAATTCCATCCAAAATCTCAAATATCTATATTCCGATATGGTTCACTTAAGATATAACAACAGGGAAAACCGATTTAAAATAGATACGGAGATTGCTTCGTTCCTCTGTTCGGACTCTTTTTAAGTGAACCGCATTGATTGATATTGTAAAATCATATCATATCATGTTCCTTGAATTGCCTGTTATAATTTTTATTTCGCGGGTGGAGCTGGTTTATAGATATTGTGAATGTGACTCAAAGATTGTTGGTGCCACCCGCCCGACCTATGTAATGTTTATTGGTAACTTCATTAAATTTGATCGATATACTTAAGCCTTAACAGTTTAATTAGCAGCATTGGGACTAGAGTCAGAACCAACCGCGCATTTCCCCTGTTGAGTGGGGTTGGCAATCGCGTTAGTTGCTACCTTAGAAACGGCTTCTTGTTCTTGAATCCATCCGATGTCCCCCGCTTGCAGGTTGCGGATTTCTCCTGACGGTGTTGGCTTCAGAGCGGGAGAAGGCGACGGACTTGCCGTAGCGGGAGAAGGTGACGGACTTGTCGCAGCGTCCGAGGGAATGACGGCGGGTTTTGAAACAAGAGAAAAATCTTTATTTGACTTGGGTTTGGGAGAGTTCGATCGCGCTATTTCAGGAATAGAACAAACTTTCAATTCCAGCCAGTTGCCTTGAGGCGTAAGCTGTTTGTTTGTTACCTGCAAAACGCTGCCGATAGGGACTGTTCCTTTGACAGGCGACTCACCGATTGCGGCTCGCAAATCCAAGCGATCGCCCTCTTTCCCCAATTCCCCAACCGCAGAATTTTTAATCTCTATAAACGAGCCTTTTTCTAAAGACTTGACCGCAGAAGGTACAGATTCAACAGTTTTCCCCGGCCCGCTTATAGGATTAGTTAAACGGCGTTGACCGAAAAGCGACTCCCCGGCAGTATCGATCGCCCGACCCACCGGAGGAATGAAAAAATAAGCAAATACACCTCCCAAACCCGACAAAAATACAATTTTCACCAGCAGCGAAAAAGGACTTTTGCCTTTGTCCGGCTGTACCAACTGAGTTTTCAGTGCAGAAGTCGCACCGATAATGGCTGTGCTTTCCGTCAAATCCGTGGGCAAGTCGTCGCTGTCGGCACTCTGTTCGATCGGCACATCTAAAGGTGCAACAGACAATTCTGTCAAAGTATTGCTTTCTTCCCTCAAATGTGCTTGACAATGAATCAAAGCCACAGTCACATTATCGTGACCGTTTCTGGTATTAGCAATCTCGATGAGTCGATCGCGCGCCTTCGCCACACTAATGCTACCGTCGAGAATCGGCAAAATCTCCTCTTCCCAACATTGTTCAACCCGGTCTTTATCGCTCAAACCGTCGGAACACAGCAGCAAAACGCAATCCTCATCCACCGGAAAACGCTGCACAGTCGGGTGCAGAGTGTTAGAAGAAGTAATGCCCAAAGCTTGAATCAGAGCTCCGGCGGCCACTTGTTCCAAAGCATCCCGGTATAGAGAGTAGCCCAAACGCACCTCGCGGCAAGCCACATCGTCATCGAGAGTAACTTGATAGCAGCCTGTGCGGGTAATCCAGTAAGCCCGACTGTCTCCCACATGGGCGACATAGAGTTCGTGAATGTGGGCTAAAGCCATAACTAGGGTAGTTCCCATGCGCTGGCGCCCCTGGCGGTGTTCCGTGTCGTTGCGACCGGCTATTTTGTCGTTAGCAGCACAAGCAGCCCGTTCCAGCTTGGAAGTCAGGCTCAGCGGGTCCCAATTAGCTTGATGCAGGGGCATCTGCTGCAATTTTTCCCGCAGTACAGAAATCGCCAATTCCGAAGCGACTTCGCCCCCGTCTTGTCCGCCGATACCGTCACAGACGATCGCGCAAGCCGACGATCCCGGCAGTCCTGAGAACACCGTACCATCGGGCGGATAGCAAGCATCTTCGTTGTGAGCCCGCGCTCTACCGACATCCGTACCCGTGGCAATCTCAACGGTACGATCGTAAAATCTGCCGCATTTTGCCAAAGCTTTATCCAACTGGCCCATCAGTTGTTCGCCGTGGCGCACTTGACCTGCGACCATTTGCTGGCAAAGCTGCCGCAAAAAATTGGCAATTGCCGGGTTAGCATCATCGATCCACTGCTGCCACAATTTGCCCAATTGTGACAAACTAGGCGGTTTGCGATCGGGCTGCAATTCCAGAAACCGAACTAATTGCCCCTCCACCCGCAGCAGTTCTGGAGTCAGCAGCGTCGAAGCCACGCCCTGAGCGATACAAGGCTGCCACAGTTGGGCAATTTGCCACAGCCAATTGAGCTGTCGCATGGCGGGGGTTCCTTTCCAGGAGTCCGCCAATTCCGGCATTAAAGATTCCGTCACCTTCAAGATAGGCGCATTTTCCAAGAGCCAAATATCTCCTGAGAGCTTGCTGAGCCGGGACGATACCAGCCCGTATACTTGAGGTACGTGCAATTGATAGGCAAACAGTCTCAGGTAAGGAGCGATCGAACTCGGAATCTCTTCGGGCATTTCCGGCAACTGTTCGGGTTGAGTATCGACCAAAAGTCGATCGCGCTTGAGCAAATAGCGACCCGCAATCAGATCGCCGGGCTTACACGCTTTGAGCCCTTCACCTACAGCCCACAAGTAGTGTTTTGGCACAGAGTTTTGCATGTTTGGTTCCTGACGCCTTTGGGCCGTGCTGATCTGAACTATTTTAGCCCTTGAACCTCGATGGGTTGATACGTGGCGACTATTTTACACTCCCGCTTTCTGAACACGCGGAGATTCTTAAGACTTGACACTGCTAATCTCCTGATTTTTCAGGTTCCTAGGCTCACCACCTTTGGACTTTGGTAGCGCAAAGGTGATATCTCCAGACAATGTTTTAGCCGTGACTTTCCCCCTGTCGAGCGGTAGGTTTTAATGTCTTGTAATGACACCAACAGTCTACCATTTTGTTGGCGCCCCGATAAATCATCGGACGATCGGGTTTCAGAGAGCGATCGAGCGACGCTGGCGCGACGGCGCCCTATAGGGCGGGCAGAGCAGGGCAAGCAAGCTGCGGTCAATATCTTCCCGATCGAGCGACGCTTGGAAAACCGCGACCCTCAAGCAAATTGAGATTTTAGACTGACTCTAGTGTTACGATGCAGGTACGTAGAAGTCACCGGGGCCGGCTGGTATAAATAATGAATTCTCGGTTGGCCAAGCGTCGCTCGATCGATGCCTTGCGATCGTCCTGTGCAAGCAAGTAAAGTTAAATTTAACCTTACCCGCATACAGATACAAGTCCCCGACTGAAGTAATCAGTAGCACCAGAAATTAGATATTAGTTCCAGCCCCCAGATTCACCTGCCAAGTCAATCTCAAATCTCAAATCGACCGATCGGCCTCTGCAAGCTGTTGAGTTATTAACCATGCCCCTACATGAGTCCAGCGCCATTCCCAAGAATAATTTCCCCGATCCGCAGCTACTACCTCCATTTGAGGTAGACGAAATGCTGACTAAGATACAGCATTCTCACGGTTTTTATTACAAACTGATGAATATCGAAGTTTGGGCCCTGGTGGAAACCTTAGATGGGCTGTTTCCTGGCGCTTGGGGGCAGTTCATGACCAACCGCCAAGTTGCGGTAAAACAGTTTTTGCAGCACGATCCCAATTGTACGGTAGCTGCCAATAATAGCGGAAAAGACGCAGAAATCAGAGATACTAAGGAAGATTGAGCGAGTCATTGGTCATTTGTCATTTGTCATTAGTCATTAGTCATTGGTCATTGGTCATTAGTCATTGGTCATTGGTCATTAGTCATTGGTTATTGGTCATTAGTCATTAGTCATTAGTCATTGGTCATTGGTCATTAGTGTTGTAGAGAGCGATCGAACGTCCAACCGTCCAACCGTTATTAGTGCTGTCCCCGAAGAGCAAATATTTGTCAACAGTCAACAGTCAACAGTCAACAGTCAACAGTCAACAGTCAACAGTCAACAGTCAACAGTCAACAGTCAACAGTCAACAGTCAACTAACTAAAGCTGTCAACTGTCATCAGTCATCAGGAAGAACGAAGAAGGAAGAACGAAGATTTTCCCCCTCTCCCCCTCTGGCTCTCTCCCTCTGGCTTTAGAGGTGAATTTTGGCATCAACTTGGGGAAGTCCCATGCTGTAGTTGACAGCCCGGCTGTTGAGGTTGTAGCTGATTTGGCCTTTTTGTAAGAACGATCGCACCAAGTGCTCCAATTCTGAACCGATGCGGCGGAGGTTGTATTCCGTCAAATCTTCGCCCTCGTAGGCGTCTACGAGTTGGTCAAATTTGGCATATATTTGTTTGACAGACTCGTCGTTCCAGTTGAGTTCGTTGTCTGGGTCAATGTCGATCGTCAACAAATCGTTGCTGGGTACGAGTTCGTTGTCTTCGAGGATGGCGGTGTATATGCGAATATGGCGGGTTGTGGACTTGAGCTGCATGAGTTTTTATGTGTAAAGATTTTTTCCTCAACTTATTGTAATGGCTGACAGAGGCGCGGGGAACTGGGGATGAGGAGGATTGAACCGCCAAGACGCTTTCATGGGCGAAGGAAGACAGGGGGAAAGGTGGGAAGGGCTTCTTTGGAGTGCGATCATATTTTCGCGATCGGCCAGAAACCGGGTTTTTTCGAGATATTTCGTTTCAGCCCGCAGATTCGGCCAAAAACCCGGTTTCTCAGAGTCGCAGCGCTTAAATCCAGTACACGAGGCCCAGAAACCGGGTTTTTTCGAGATATTTCGTTTCAGCCCGCAGATTCGGCCAAAAACCCGGTTTCTCAGAGTCGCAGTGCTTAAATCCAGAAATATAAGGACTGAAGTTAAAACTTCGAGAAATAAAGCCGTAGGGTGCGTCAGGAAAGATAATTTTCAATCATCACCTAAAGTCTAATTCTGACGCACCATTTATTTTGGGCGTGCGTCAGTTATGAGATTCTGAGTTTTTAGCAAAAATCCCCCAAGCTGACGCACCCTACTTCTGAAATCATAACTACTAAGCCCATGAGATTTCAAAAACAACCGACCCATTCCGAGCCTAGAAAAAGGCAACTGAACAACTAAACGCACTGGGGCCAGAAACCGGGTTTTTTATCGATAATATTTCGTTTCAGTCCGCAGATTCGGCAAAAAACCCGGTTTCTTCAGTCGCAGTGCTTAAGTCTATAAATATCAGGAGTGAAGTCCTTACTACAAACATTAATTTATTTACGAGTTCTCTCGTAAGTTTTGCCGTCTGGCATAATTGCGCCCGTTAGTTTTGCACCTTCCATCTTTGCTTCTGTTAAGTTTGCTCCAGCCAAATTAGCCTGCTTCAGATTAGCTTTTTCTAGGTTTGCCATCATCAAGTTTGCCCCACGCAAGTCTGCTAAATTTAAGTTTGCTTCACTCAAATTGGCACGGATCAAGCTAATTCCGCAGAGATTGAACCCGCTTAAGTTTTGCCCGCTCAAGTTGACGAGATCGAGGTTTACTCCAACCAAACTTACTCCAACAAGATTAACACCTCTCAGGTCAAGACCTCTGAGGTTATTCGCCTGCAAGTTAGTTCCAACAAAACTTGCTCCTGTAAGGTTAGCCACCTTCAAGTTAACGTTCATCAGGTCTACACCAGCAAAACTTACACCTGTCAACTTCACACCTGTCAGATTAGCTCCTATTAGGCTTGCTTTTTTGATATTTGCTTGAGTTAAATCTGCTCCTGTCAAATTAGCGCTATTAAGACTTGCCTGAGTTAGGTTTGCTCTAATTAAATTTGCTGCCGTCAGGTTGGCACCAACCAATTGTGCACAGCTAAATTCAGCTTCTTTAAAATTAGCTTGAATGAGTCTTGCATAACTTAAATTTGCCTTAGTCAAGTTGGCGTTACTAAAATTAGCTTGAATCAAATCCGCTTGTTGCAGGTTTGTTGCGTGCAAATTAGCTCCTTTCAAATTAGCTCCTATCAAGTTTGCTCCTTGCAGGTTGGCATTACTCAGGTTGGCATTGCTCAGGTTAGCTTGACTGAAACTAATGGGGGAACTCATAATGTTTCCGCTCAAATCTACGCCTGCTAAGTTAACGCCTCTAAAATCACGTTCTCCCTCTCTACACCGCTGCCAAAATTCCTCAGCACTGATAGCAGATTCCTGACTTTCTGAAACAGAATCATCAACATCTTCCTCAGCTTTCAAATGATCAGCATTCACAGGATTCGTAACAGACTCTCCCGCTGCTTCCTGCAATTGCTTGTCAACCCGATCGCTAAATCGCCTCACAACCTCAGCATCATCAAGCTTATGAGCCACATTCTCAGTGCTTTTCACTTCCTTTGCAACATGATACTTGTCAACAAAACTTTGTAAGCCAGTATTATATCCTTGTCCTACGGCCTGAAATCTCCATTCACCATTCTTTCTGTACAAACGTCCAAATTCTAAAGCCGTCTCTTGCGAAAAAACCTCTTTTAAATTATAGCGAACCAGCTCGCTCCCAGTCTCAAAATTATAAAGGCGGATAAAAGCATTTATGACTTGACTAAAATTTTGCTTTTTTTCCTGTCCGTCGTGAATCGTAACAACAAACACAATTTCCTCTACAGCAGCATCGATCAGACTCAAATCTACATAAACCGTCTCGTCATCGCCTTCAACTTGTCCCGTTGTATTGTCTCCCGAATGTCGCACCGCACCGTCAGGCGATGTCAAGTTGTTGTAAAATACAAAATATTTTTCATCGGGAATTCGACCATCAGCGCCTAACATGAAAACAGATGCGTCAATGTCGTAGTTTTGTGCTGTTTGGCTGACTTGCCATCCCAGGGCGATCGCAATTTTATTGAAATCAGGAGCTTCTTTAGAAATATTAAATCTATCGCCCTTCGTTAATTCGATGCTCATGTTCGATAATTACCTGATATTTAAAATTCCCACTTTCGATATTTTACGCGATTAGCGGTGGGTTGGGGCGGGGCGGGTTTACAGAATTTCTCATTTGTATTAAAGACAAGGCGTGAACCCGCCCCTACGGGAATTATACTAAATATGTCTTTAATACATTCTTGATTCTTCAGTCCGCGGAGGCGGACGAAAGTTTGTGTAGACGCGATTTAAATCGCCGAGTCCTTCGTTTGTGTAGACGCGATTTAAATCGCCGAGTCCTTCGTTTGTGTAGACGCGATTTAAATCGCCAAGTCCTTCGTTTGTGTAGACGCGATTTAAATCGCCAAGTCCAGCCTACAATAGAGATTATTTATGTTAAACCGCAAACAAATTGCATTTTATCTAGAAGACATTGAAACACCAACAGGGAGAACCGTCAGTTTAATTATTACCGGACTCATTCTCCTATCTTCCATCAGCTTTATCGCCGAAACTTACCCGATTTCAGAGCGTGTTAGAATTAGATTGGAAACTCTCGACACTGCGCTTTTAGTGGTTTTTGCTGTTGAGTATTTACTGCGGCTGTGGTGCGCTGACTATAAAATTAAGTTTATTTTTAGTTTTTTTTCTATCGTCGATTTGCTGGCGATATTACCATTTTTTATGGGTTTTGTCAATGTCAGTTATATTCGGATTTTTCGCTGGTTTAGAATTCTGCGGCTCATCCGCTTTCTGGAATTAAAAAATTCTGTTTTTCGCATCAGCAGCGAAGATGGGGTGATTTTCTCTCGGATTTTGTTTACTTTGCTGGCGATAATTTTTGTGTATTCTGGTTTGATTTATCAAGTGGAACATCCGGCCAATCCCGAAGGTTTTGGGACTTTTTTGGATGCTGTTTATTTCTCGGTTGTTACGATGACGACTGTGGGATTCGGTGATGTTACTCCGATTTCGGAATCGGGGCGTTTTTTGACTATTTTGATGATTTTGACGGGGATTGCTCTGATTCCTTGGCAATTGGGGGATTTGATTAAACAGTTAGTTAAAACTTCTAATCAAGTAGAAACGGTTTGTGCTGGTTGCGGTTGGTCTGTACACGATGCTAATGCTAAATTCTGTAAGATGTGCGGCACTCAATTGGATAATGGTTGACTGTTGACTGTTGACTGTTGACTGTTACAGCAGTTTTCAGGTAGGGACACAGCATTGCCGTTTCCCTGCAGAAGATTGCCTCTAATTTATATGTAGCAGTATTTTTCATAATAATTAATAACTAATAACCAATAACTACTGACTAATGACTACTGACTAATGACTTCTTCCTTCTTTAAGCTAACGGTAACAGGATTTCAAATTCGGTGCCGATGCCTAATTCCGATCGCATTCTGAAGGCGCCGCCGTGTTTCCCCGTCACGATTTGATAGCTGACAGCTAAGCTGGTTTCTTTGAGGGCGCGTTTTTCGGTTGAGAAGGATTCTAAGATTTTTTTGTACTTGTTGGGTGACATTCCTTGTCCGTTATCTGCTATGCGAATCGAAACCCAGCGCTCGTGAAGTTTGTCTAAGTCGATCGCAGGTTCGGGACAGCATACTTGAGTTGTAATGTCAATTTGAGGCTGGCGCTCGAAGTCTCTGATCCCTCCGCTATTGAACTCTTTCGCCAATTCTTGACCGACTGCTTCATTAATTAGTGTATTAATGGCGTTGGTCAAAATATTCATAAATACTTGGTTGAGCTGTCCTACATAGCACGGGATTGGTGGCAGGTAGCCGTAGTGTTTCACTACTTTGATTTCCCTTGTTAAACGACTTTTGAGCAGCAACAGTATGCCGTCTATGTTGGCGTGCAAGTCGGCAGGTTTTGGATAAACATCGTCGATGTGGCAGAAGTTTTGCAAGCTGCTTGCCAATTTGCTCAAACGTTCCGCTCCGGCTTTGATGCTGGCCACTGTTCGCAGGAAATCGTTTTGCAAAAAGTCATAGTCTATTTCTTCTTTGAGCCGCGCTATTTCTGGCGGGGGTTCGGTACAGTGGGCGTCGTAAACACAGAGCAATTCCATTAAGTTTTTGCTGTAGTCGCTGACGTAGGTTAAATTTCCCCAAATAAACCCTACCGGATCTAAAATTTCGTGGGCGACTCCGTTGACTAAACGGCCTAAACTAGCCATTTTTTCGCTTTGAATCATTTGGGTTTGGGCTCTTTCGTAGCGAACTTGAGTTTCTATGCCACGAATTTGCCAGTAGGCGATGTTTAGTGCGTGAGGATCTAGGAGTCGATAAGATTGGCTGTCGATTTGGACGACGATCGGTTCTGATTGCAATTCGGGCGATCGGCGCAGAGCTTGTTGAGCCCCTGTCAAAATGGTTGTGCTTTCTGCCAGCAATAATACTTCAACGCGAGCGTAACTGTAAAGAACTTTCAGCGGCAGGTGCAAAAATAGCTCGGGCCCATGGGGTTTGAGCAAATATTCCAGCAGTTGCCTGCGGGATATCATGCCAGCAAACTCTCCTTCTTCTAGCAAGACGGCTCCTGGCAGAAAGGGATGCTGTTCAAATATTTCGGCAACTGCGACGGCCAAGCAGCTCGATTTTACCTGAAAATCATACAGGGGCAAATCCCGGAGGGTGGACTCTAGGGACAAATCTTGATGGCTGCCTTCGGAGAGTGAAGGCCCAAGTAGTTTGGAACTGAATGTATTTGCCACTATAACTTTGAGTTACCGAAACACCCGCTCGTCGAGGTGAAATGAAAATCTACTACTAAGTTAGCGGATCGTTGTACTTTTGTGAGCGAATTTGAAGACTGTCCTTGAGTTAATCATGTTTTGCTAACTATGGGCAGGAGGATTTCAAATTTGGTGTTTTCGCCTGGGTGCGATCGCAATTTGAGTTGGCCGCCGTGCTTTTCTGTGACAATTTGATGGCTGATCGCCAGCCCCATACCGCTGCCTTTCCCTGCTGGTTTTGTGGTAAAAAAGGTGTCAAATATGTGTTGCTGATTTTGTAGGGAAACGCCGGGCCCGTTATCCGCTATCCCAATGGCGGCCCACTTGCCCTCTGCGGTTTCTACCACTTTAGTAGTAATTTCGATTTGGGGCTGCCAGTTGTCCGGGGGCTGGGCCTGTATTTCTCGATCGGCTGCGTGCTCTGTCAGGGCGTCTATAGCGTTAACTAACAAATTCAAAAACACCTGGCTCAACTGGCCTGAGTAGCCTCTAACTAGGGGCAGTTCGCCGTAATTTTTAACCACTTCTATGCTATTTTTAAAGCGGTTTTTCAGAATCAACAGTGTAATTTCGATGCTTTCGTGAATGTCTGTATCCACTGGCTTTGTTTCGTCCATGTGAGAGAAGTGGTGCAGCCCGTTCACTATTTTTAGCAATTGCGTGGCTCCCAACTTCATCCCTTCTAAGGTGACAGGCAAATCTTCTTGTAAAAAATCAAATTCTATTTCTTCTTTGAGAGCATTTATTCGCGGAGATATTTCTGAATATTCTTCTTCATAAGCCGACATTAGTTGCAGCAAGTTTTCAAAATAGGATAGCAGAAAAGTCAAATTCCCCCAAATACAGTTAAGCGGATTTCTGATTTCGTGGGCTACACCTGCTACAATTTTCCCCAAACTAGCCATTTTTTCGGTTTGGATGAGTTTGGCTTGTGTTTGTTTTTGCAGCAGCTTATTTGTTAATTGGTGAATTCTACCTTGAGCTACCATTAATTGGTGTACGTCTAACAGTTTGTAACTCCCTGGCGCCACTTCGACTACTACGGGTTCGTAAACTAATTCTGCTGACCTGTAAAGCGATTCCTGGGCGGCTTCTACTATTAATTTATTGCCGGGAAGCACGAACACGTCTTGTTTGGAGAACCTGTACAGTACCTCTATCGGTCGCTTGAAAAACATTTCTAATCCGTAGCGGCGGTTAACTCTTTCAAAAAATAGACGCCTGGATAGTATACCGACAAAATTACCTCTATCTGTCAAAATGACGCCTGGAAGCATAGAATTTTCTTCAAAAGCCTTTGCTACTTCTTTCGCCTGTTGAGTTAATTCTATTTGGCAGTTGTAGAGAGGCAGGTCTAGAAGAGTTGATTCTAAGGATATATTCCAAGTACAAATCTCAGGTATATGCAACACTGATAACTCCGAGCTAATCTCATGCACAGCAAACATAGATGGAACTCCTGTTAAAGTTGTATTGATGGATAAATTGAGTTGATATTAATAGGGAGTGGGTATTTGCTAATTTGTCAAATTTCTACAGCACCCGCTGGCGAAACCCGATCGCTCTGGCATTCTCTGCTATAGATTTGGTTTCTAAACAAATGTTAAACGATCCAAGCTTTCGTGGAACTTACGGAGCTCTGCTGTCAACTTTTTACCATGATATACCTTGCGATCGCGTGTTTTCCGAAAATCTGAAAAATATCTCAAGGGATTTGTGTGATGTTTTATACGCTTTTCTAGCTTTAGGTAGGGAATGGGACAGCAGCTCGCGGGTTACTGGTAAATATACGGGCACCCTTCGAGGGATGGATGGCCCGGATTGGCGATCGTCTCAGAGACTTGAGAGTAAAACGGTCAAGACTCGGGTGGAGGCAAAAATCTGCCGACAGTAACGCATTTAACCAATAAGGCAAATTTAAGGAACTTCCGAACTCCTACTACAGTCTGCAATCTGCCGGCTACAATCTACAATCTGCAATTTGCAATCTCAAATCTCAAATCTCAAATCTCAAATCGTTTCATGGTTCTACCTCCGGCCAGAGGCGTTCTAGCTGATAGCGCCAAGTGGCAAGAGTCTGTTCGCGAGACTCTCGCCCGAGTTCCATTTCGCCCATCAATCCCTCTGCGTAGAAACGGTCTAAAGTCTGAAGGGTAGTTTCCACCGACTGTCCCTGCATCTTGGCAGCTTTGATAATTTGACGGATGCGGCTTTCGATTAAATCTCCGAAAAAGTCGGACAAACCTCGCTCTTGCAAAGCCAGCAGTCTGGTGACAGCAGCCGAGAAATCTGCGGCGGTGAGTGTGGGACAACTGTGCTGAAATACTCCCCACAAAACGTTTTGATGTAGGGCGTAGCGAGTTTCGAGGGTGGTGTCAAAGTTAGCTTCTAGCAGTCGGTCAAAAAACGGTTGAGCTTCCTGCGAATCGGCGATGGGTAGCAAAATCCGCAGCCAACTGCCGTCTTCTGAAAGCAGCACTAACAGGCGAAATTTCGGGGTTTGTACCTGCCAAGAAGTTGGGGCTGGCTGCTCAACTATTTCGCCAAATAGGTCTTTTAGGGTGTGTGTAATTTCGTCGGGAGTCATGGAAATTTTAGATGTTGGGTTTGATGTTTTAGGTTTGAGATTGCAGGCTGGGCTGGTTAGTTTCAAAGTTTTTGACGGAGCATCTCATGCTTGTAAAAATAGATTTTTGTCGGAGTGCGAGCGTGGTGGCGATCGAGTCTCTGACAACCGAAAGCGAACCCGAGCCCTCGCACTTTTATAGTTTTTGCACAGATGCTCCAGTTTTTGATATTTACCAGTATGGCTCAATATAAAATCTAAAATCCACCCTCCTAGGACTGACGCTTGCGGATTTAATAGAGAACTTGTGTTCGGAAACCTGGTTTCTATGAAAATCAGAGGTTTGGAACGAAAAATCTACTCGTAAAATCGAGTTTTCTGAGAAAATGTGCGCGTGCGACTGTAAAAGTAGGTGTGCTACAAGCGCATTTCAACAGCCCGCGGGCGCGGTTTGAGAGCGGGGATATGTTACTGGATAAGGTTTCGGATCGGGAGCACCTGCGGGCGAGGATTTGTAGTACCAGCATCTTCCCCGAACCTGCGTTATATAATAATCGCTCCGGGAGGACGCTGGCAAGGTGTTAAACAATACTTTTTTGCATTGATTGAGAGCCTCGCGTTTGGAGCTTCCCTAGAGCTGCATTATATTTTGAAATTGGTATTACTGATTAATATTTAGCAAGATCGCTAATCATCGAAAATGGAAAATTGATTTAGGGAAGCCAGCGGGGATGATAGCCCGCAAAGGGAAGTTCTTCTGGCTGTACTTTTGCCGGAGAGTTGTCTGCGGGTATTTCTAATAAAGGTAACAGCCAGAGGCGGCTGCTGGCGATCGACTGTCCGCTGTCATTGCGGGGAGTGTCTGCTGCTGTGGGTTTTGCTGATGTGACTGATTGGTCGAAAATTAATGCCAGTCCGTCGGGCGATAAACTGATTTGGGTATCTAACTGGTTGGGCAAAACTAGCAGCGGTTTGATGGTTCCTACTAAACGGATGCCCTCTTTTTTGAGGTCGATGGCGGCGATGAAAGGCTGTTCTTTGTAGCTGTCTGTTTTGAGGCGTTCGGCTAACAAGCAGTAGAGGCGCTGGAATTGGTTGTCTTTGTTTTTGCGCGGGTCGAAATAAACGGCGATGATGCTGCCGGGAATACGCAGTATTTCTTGTTCTGCACCTTGGTTGTCTAAGATAAAGAGCGATCGAGTATAGTCGCTGTTGTATTTAACGTAGGCGGCGGCGGAGTTATCGCGGGCCATCCCCAATACTTGTTCGTATTTTGGCAAAAATTCTACTGGGTCTGCTTCGGGTTTGAGGGGGACGATCGCTAATCCTTGTTTTTGAGATATTACCATCGATTTGCTGTCGGGGCGAATCATAAAATCTCCGCCTTGTTGATTTTCCAAGGCTTTGGGCGGCAATTTTTCTGACAAAATCCAAGGACTGAAATCGCCGGGATTGCGGCGGTTGACGCGCTGGACAATGATGATTTTTCCGTCGGCTGAGAGGTCGAATTTGAGGTTTTGGTAATCTTTGGAGTCTAAGAGTTTGTCGATTCTACCTGCGGGCTGTTGTGGTTGGGCTTCCGATCCGGGGGATTGGGGATTGAGGCCGGTGGTGACTGTAAATAGTTCTTGATTTAGGGTGCCGCCAGTACGGGCGATCGATCGATCTGTGGCGGAGAATAAAATGCGATCGCTGTTGGGATAGGCTTTAAAATCCGTTACGACTAAATCTTTGGGAGTCAGCGGTATCGGTTTGGATTCGCTGCTGCTGACATTGACTAGCATTAATCTGCTTTCTGTTTCGCCTTGAACGCCGATGTAAGCAAAAGCTCGATCGCGACTGCGAAAGGAACTGCTAAACGGTTTAATTAGCGTTCCTTTATTTTGGTTGTTGTCTCCGAAATACTTGTCGGTGGCTCCGGCGAGTTTTAATGTGTAGGTAACGCCATAGGGAGCGGGATTTAGGAGAGTGTAAGCCATGCGGCGGCCGGCCCAGCTAAATTTACCGGGGAGGGGCGGTTCTAGCTTTAAGTTTTCCTCGACGGTGGAGTGGTTCATCGGCCGAAAGAAGTTGAGAATAAAGCCGGTATCTGCCGCGCCGATTTGTTTGTTTTCCCAGGTAAATTCTCGCACTCTGGGTGCTGTGCGATCGCCGCCGAGCAGCAACAGTCCCGCTAAGAGGCTCAGCACGAGCATCAGGGCGATCGCCGCGCGGTCGATCGGCTGCTTGAATGGCAGAATAGCGAAGGGTGAAGGATTAATTTTTTTGTTAAAAATACTCACAAATCTTTCTCTCCTAGTTTCTGCTGAAAATTAACTGCCAAATTTTCCCTATCAAATTTTACAGCATCAACCGATTTTGTCTTTTATATTTTAGCTTGTCAGGTGCGTCCTGGCTCAATTTTGCTCGTTCGAGAGAGGTTTGGGCGATCGTAGAGTACCCTACCATTGTACCATTTGCGTCCTGGACTGTTTGAGATTTTATCTTTTTAATCCCATAATCTCCAATCGCCAATTCTTTAATCGCTAGATGGGTAACGCTGTCGCTGGACTTGAATTGCATACATCTTTGATGCTATTCGAGAAAACGGCTTTTTAACGCTTCTTAACGCAGATCCATTTCCTGATTGCAAAGCTAATGCTTGCAATTCAAGTCTGCTTTACCCATCCTACGAATAATCATGACGACCTACTTAGAGCAATTTCACGAATCCTGGACAATTTCTGTCTTGGGACTATGATTAACCGCTGAAAGTGTAAAACGCGATTCCGGTTCTGGATATAACTTAGAATATTTGCTGTCGTAATGCCTGACCTCAAAATAGTTTAAGTTTGACGGGTGAGGCTTATATATTGAGAAACATTCCAAAAGACAAAAAGTTGCTGCACTCTCTAAAGGCCCGACATTCACTACTTAATTTTTGAAGACGCGACCTGATTTTATCCAATGTTTCATCTGCTTTCTTGACAAACAGTAAACGGCTGCATGAGGGTTGCTAAACTCGGCAAATTTTACACCTTCTATCTCTACACTAGATAGCTGGTTCCAGGAGAGGGGCTGCTCTATTGTTAAATCAATATATCTCTTGGTTCCTTGATACATTTCATAACGGTTTGGGTAAAGAATAGCATTATCATACCCGCTTTGTTGGTTAAATTTCTCTAACTTTTCTAGAGTGAAAGAATCGTACAAAACAATGTCATCTTCTATGAATAAAAACCAGTCAAATTCTTCTACTCTTTCGACAAATTCTTCCTGAAGTCTAAACTCTACAAACATGGGGTCGCATTCCGGGCCTTCTTGTATCTGAATGCACTTAAGTTGATATTCAGGTAAATACGCTGTAACGTGCCTGTTCGGTAGAGTTTGGATCGCAATACTCAGGTCGCAATGAGCAAAACTCGTCAACAGTCCATCTATTGTGTGCCTGAGTCTCTCTATTTTTGCTGCGGCTTTTTCTGGATTGTTAGATTCTTCAACTGATGTAATGTGTGCGACAGCAGCAAAGACTTTGGGCCGTTCTTTTTCCGGCTGTTCGTTTTCTTTGAATAAATTTATGATGCTATTTCTTTGATAAAAAAACATCATTTTAGTGTACCTACTGGCAACTCGCGATATTTCTTGCAACAAAGCCATTTGTAAAAAAATAAAGTGTATTACTTTTCTTTTTATAGTGTCCTCTGACATACAGACAATCTCCTTTTTGTTTACTAGAATAGTTTATTGATAGGGATTAGATCGTTAGGTGAGATGTGGCTGATGGGTAGCCCCCCACCCAGAGACATTCTCACAAAAAGTATGATTGCTAGTACCCCTAAAAACAGTGCTGTCAGCTTGACATCCTCCCAAAAACAAGTTAGCCCTTCTTTCCAAAGACCGTAGGTAGTTACTAAATAAGTAGGAATATCGCCGACAGCTACAGCAATCACAGCCCCTAAATTCCCCATGAAATGATATCCGATCGGGATGCCGATGCTGATACTCAAAAAAGTCGCCAGATTACCCATAGCTCCGTATTGAGATTTTCCTACAGCTAACAAACAGGAACCCATCAAATTGTGGAGAGTTGTGTGCCAGATACCTAAAGCCAAGATTGGCATCATCCAAGATGCTGCAACATATTCTTTCCTGTAGAGTAGTAATATTAGCTGATCTCCAAAGCTGACAAAAATTGCTAAGCCTATGGCTAAAGGTATCAGAATCAAGTTGCGGTTTTTGAGAATTTTGGCGCGCAATTCTTCACGAGGCAGCTCTGCTAGCATAGAAATAGACGGAAAAATCACCCGGCTAGCGACGGCGATGATGACTTGGCGCGGCATATCGCCGAGGGTAAAAGCGATGCCGTAAATCCCTAACATTGTTAAAGTAAATATTTTTCCTAGAACTAGCCTGTCGGCTTGAGAACACAGAAAAAATAAAATCGTAGACAGAAATATCCATTTTCCATAAGAAAATATTTCTTTAACTGCCGATCGCTCCCAAGCGAAACGGTTAGACTTGCCGGGAATTAAAAAATGGCTCCATACTAACTCAATTATAGAACCAGAAAAGCCGCCGGCCAGGATTGCCCAGATGCTGTGATCGAACCAGGCCCAGACAACCATCACGGCTGTAGAAACGAACTGTATCACCAGCTCAAAAATTACTACTGGCTTGACTGTCATTTTGCGTTCTAGACTGGCTACCGCAGTGGATTTGAATCCTCCAATTAGGGTATTTATACTTATGAGTGGAATCAACCACAGCAGACGGGGTTCTGCATAAAAATTAGCCACGGGCCAGGTGATTGCAATTAAACACAACCACACAATGAAGCTGCGAATAATTTGCATTGTCCAAGCCGTGTTGAGAAATTCTGGCTCTTCTCCACGCTTGTTTTGGATGATGCTTGGGGTCAAACCTATGTCTGTGAACAGGTGGACACCTGTGATGAAAACGTAGGCTAAGCCCATCAGACCAAATAATTCAGGTAACAGCAGGCGAGTCAGGATTAGGTTGCTACCGAATCGGATCACCTGACTGCTTCCATAGCTGGCGATCGTCCAGATAGCACCTTTGATGGCTAATTTTTTTTCTGATGACATATAGTGAGAACTTATTTTCTAATTATGAGTTTAGTTGCTGAATCTGCTGTCTGCAACTCCTACAGGATGTTGCGACTACTTTTATAGCTGACTTTACCGCGTGTTAATTTTTTACGGAGGACGGGCTTTCGGGCCAATCCCACAATCTCAAATACAACAGATTTCATGTCGCGAGATGACACTGGCACACTGGCGGGACACCCATCCCACAATCAACAAGGTAAAATTTAATCTCTTGCCTTGCACCATGTCTAATAATCATAAGGGTTTTTTGGTTCGGAAATTGGTTTGAGGGAGGATGCTTGAATAATTAATTTGCGCTTGCCTTGCAGTTCTTCTACGATCGTTTCTCCTTCTATTTCTAGCCAAGTGTCGGGGGTAAAGGCGGTGCGGCTTTGACCGATCGGTAATTTTACCGGCAACCCGATCGGATAGGCGTCCGCCGCGCAGCAGGTAATGATAAAACGCCCGATCCACAGATATTGTTCTGCTACGTTGGGCGGGTGAATTACAAATCCTTGAACCTTGACTTTTTGACCTCTGTATGTATCGGGTTCGGGATTGAAATTTAACAGCCGCACCCATTCGACGAGCGATCGCTTTTCGGGTTTTGTAGTATTGCGAAATTCTTGCGGTTGCAGTCTGGTGATTGGCAGAGATTCGGTGAGACCTCGTTCTAATGCTGTCTGGCTGGTAAACGTGCGTGGCGTGGTTGCTAAACCGATTAATGCGACGCTCAACATTAAGGTGCTACCAATACTGGGGGGAAATAAAGTAACGTGTTCAACTTCTGTCATTCTGAGAGATTTATTTGCCGGGGATGTCCGGGATTGCTTTTTGGTGCGATCGCCCTTTACCAGTTCCCAAATTTTCAACCCGCCAATCACCATTAAGCCGATACCTCCGGCTACAGTCAATCCAAAGTAATTCGGGTGAATGAGAATGCTTAATTTCCCGGTGATCCAATATTTGAGGAGCAATATTCCCCACGCTAAGATAGCTAGGGCGTCCAGCCAAGGGCTAAGTTTTTTAAGATTCATATTTTAATAGTCATTAGTCAATGGTCATTGGTCATCAGTCATTGGTCATATCATGTTCGGTCAATTGACCGCAATAAGCAAGGTTCGTAGTGCGTCCTGGCGTCCGTAAAATGCTGCGGACTGAAGTCCTCACTACGAACGGTTTTTGTTATTTTGCTTGTTTGCTTGTCACCAGGCTCTGCCTGGTAATGCAGATCCGGAGGCTCTGCCTCCTTCGATCTCCCAACTTACAGGAAAGAGGACTGTAGGAGCTATTTAATTTATTAACTTTTCGATCCTTAGCTCATTTTTCAACCTAGATACAAATTGACAGCGAGCGTCATTAAAAAGGTTAACTGAGCTGCTAAAACCATTAAGTAAATTACGGAGCGACCTTTGAAAATAGACAGCATTAAACCGATACCTTTGAGGTCAATCATCGGGCCGAAAACGAGAAATGCTAATAGCGAACCGCTGGTAAATGTGGAAGCAAAAGAAAGGGCAAAAAAGGCATCTACTGTAGAACAAATCGATACGATGGCGGCTAAGAGCAGCATAGCGAGAATCGATGAGACGGGGCCTTGGCCGAGGTTGAGAATTAGTTCGCGTGGTGCGCCAACTTGAATGATGGCTGCGATCGCACTTCCGATAACTAACACTCCTCCCAATTCCCGTAACTCCTGTACCATAGTATCTAAAAGCAGGCGCAGGCGCTCTTTAGAAACGCGGTGGAACATTGACGAAGGTTTCGAGGTTTTTTCGGTTTTGGCTGTTTTTAAGGGCTTCCAGTCCTCTTGTAGCAAAGATTCGATCGGCACCGCGCCACCGGGCTGACCGAGCATAAATGTTCCCGACTGCAACAGCAGAGGAGTGTTGGCTTGGGCGAGTTCTTTTTCGGAAAGCTCTGGTTTTGGGAGCGGAATCGCGCGGGCTACATAGGGGTGTAACAGAGGGCGCAAGTCTGTTTGAGTGCTGAACACCCAGCCGATAATTGTGGCTATCAACAGAGAAAACACTACTCGCAAAACTACAATTTCGGGCTGATCGCGAAATGCTGTCCAAGTCGCCCAAATTACCACGGGGTTGATGGTGGGGGCTGCGAGCAAAAAGCCGATCGCGGCTGGTGCGGGGACTCCCTGCATCAGCAACCTGCGGGCTACGGGCACGTTACCGCACTCGCATACCGGAAACAAAAAGCCGATCGAACTACCAATCAAAGCCGCCAGCAGAGGGTTTCGCGGGATGCGGGATACGAGTTTGCGCTCGTCTACAAATCCCAGCAGCAAGCCTGAGAATAAAACTCCCAGCAGCAGAAAAGGTATTGCTTCTACTAACAAGCTGAGAAAAAGGGTAAAAGCATTGTTTAACTGATTCGTTAGGACTGGTTGCATCGATCGCCTACTGGTAAATTCCTATCTAGTTGCACGTCTTTAGCAGAACCCCTGTCGATCATACCTGCTTGACAGCCCTAATTTAAGATTAAGTTAAAAAAATTTTGCTACCATCATGAATCTTATAGCCTTTCTCAGAAAGATGAGCTACAGGTTTTGATTTTAGATTTAGGAATTGAGGGATTTCAGATTTTAGATTTCAGATTTTAGATTTTAGATTCAGGGATTGATTCGTAAATACCCGAGCTTTCACGCGAATTGCTATATACCAATTATCAAAATTTGTAGCTCCGGGAAACAGCACGGCGCCGTGCTGTTTCGCTAGATATCTATATGGCGTACAATATCTATATTTCCAGCTTTTTGATAACTAATTTAAATAAAATTAATTAAATTTGTTTTTATTAAAGATACATTTTGTGTTTCCGATTATTGAATTAATTCCCATAATTAGTATATTTTCAAATAATTAAAGTTGCTTAAATTGCGCTCGATATTTCTGCTTGATTCGCTGGGAGCAGCCAATCAATAATGAAATCGGCAAGCTTTTGTAGGCGGTATTAGTACGCGGGCTAACGGATCTGGCGGTATTTGAGGCGTGGCGGGCGATCGCGCGTTTTAACTTCTTGGATTTTGGTGCATCGCAGGAGCGATCGCCCATTTTAAATTTTATAGTTCCGGAAATTATAGATTTAGTGAGGAAGAGCAGGTTATTGTTAACAACAGGTTAACAATAACCTGCTCAAGGTTAATTAATAATTAAATAGGATAATTAAGCGTCAACAGTCCTCAAGTCAATATAAAATAAAGTGAGGCATAATTGCCAGGGCGCATCTATTTCAGTCATACTCGAACTTGCCTAATATTTGAAGTGGTAAAATCTCATTTACCACCGTGAGTTTTTTGTGTAATTGAAAATGCAGTTTGCCAGGGATCTCGGCTCAAGCACTCAGCGACTTACCTGCTGAGCTTTGGTAGCTGAATCTCTGCTGGCGAATAGAACCTGAAACAAGCGTCCTGATGATTTTATGTTGAATACCTCCTGCGTCGAAAGACCAATTCAAGCCATGTCCGAGACTGAGCTAAAAGAACTTTGTTTAGACTCTACTCTTCAAGAATTATCGCTTTACGATTTTAAGGTAGAAGCTACAGATTTGGGAATGCAAATTTCCCAGATGCTAGAAGCTAATCCGCTGTTACCTGGAGTCATTTTGACAGATCGAGGTGAATTTGCGGGCATGATTTCGCGGCGGAGATTTTTAGAATTTATCAGCCGTCCTTTCGGGCGAGAATTATTTTTAAAGCGACCTGTCAGGGCTTTGTACCGCTTTGCTGAAATAGAGAATTTAATTTTTCCTAGCAATACTTTAATTGTGGATGCAGCCCGGAAGTCGCTACAGCGATCGAAAGAACTGCTTTACGAGCCGATTGTAGTTCAATTGTCCCCTGTTTCTTATAGTTTGGTAGACGTACACGAACTTTTAGTAGCCCAATCCAACATTCACGAACTAGCGACAAAATTGCTGAGACAGCAAACTCAATCTCAACTCATTCAAACCGAAAAACTAGCTAGTTTGGGGCAGATGGTAGCTGGAGTCGCCCACGAAATTAGAAATCCCGTCACCTGCATCACCGGAAATTTGGGCTTTTTGTCGAACTACTCGCAAGATATCATGGACTTGCTGTGCGCTTACGAAGAAATTGTCGGCCCCAGCCCAAAAATTGACAAACTAAAAGCAGACATAGAATTTGATTTTTTGCAAGAAGATTGGGAAGAAATTCTCAAAAGCATGAAAGTTTCATCCCAGAGGCTGACTGAACTCGTCACCAGCCTGCACACTTTCTCTCACATGGATGAAACCCACTTAAAAGAAGCTAACCTCCACGAATGTATTGACAGCACCCTGCTAATTCTGAAAAACCGTCTTAAGTACGGGTTTAAAGTAGTTAAAAAATATGGGGATTTGCCTTTGGTCAAGTGTTATTCTGGTCAGTTGAGCCAGGTATTTATGAATATTGTCAGCAATGCGATGGATGCTTTGGAAGAATTCAAAGGAGAAAAAGGTTTTGTACCTGCGATTACTATTGAAACTGAGCTAATAGACAGTTCTGACGGAGACTGCGTAAATTCGGAATTACTTCAAAATTATGTTTTGGGCGAGCGAAAAGATGCAATATTGCGTGAAGCGCAGCTATCCCGTAGGGAATCGCCCGCGGGCCTCAACGGCGATTCTAGCCCGGATACAGCAGAAAAAAATCAAAATAACGCTTGGATAGCGATTAGAATTGCCGACAACGGGCCGGGAATTTCGCCAGAAATTCAGCGCCGGATTTTTGATACATTTTTCACGACTAAACCTGCGGGTAAAGGTACTGGCTTGGGGCTAGCAATTACCCATCAAATTGTTACAGAAAAGCATAAAGGTAAGTTGAATTTACATTCAACGCCCGGTACTGGTACGGAGTTTGAAATTTTGTTGCCTTTGATTTGAAGAGAGTTTAGGATGCAATTCGATACTAATATTAGTTGGTAGTGAGGAATGAAATTTTTTCTCAAAATCTGAGGACTCGCATTCCTCACTACGAACATGGTTATTGCGAGTAAAAAGTAAGAATTAGGGTGCGTCAGTTAGGGAAATTTTGGTTACTTTATCATAATTTCACAACTGAGGCGTGCCGGGAATGGTGCGTCAGCATTAGATTTTGGGTGATGATTCAAAACTACTAAGGAATGAAAATTTAATAACTTACACTTTTATTCTTGTGGGATGGGCGTCTCGCCCGTCCCGAAAGGGCGGGCGGGACACCCCACAAACTTGTGTAAATTATTTAATTCGCGATCCTAAGCTGACGCACCCTACGGCTTTCGTCAAAATCTCACCACTAAACAAGCGCCGGGAATGGTGCGTCAGAATTAGATGAGGAGTGATGATTCATAACTACTAAACTGACGCACCCTACGGCTGTGTGAGGCGTGGCGGGAATGGTGCGTCAGAATTAGATGAGGGGTGATGATTCATAACTACTAAACTGACGCACCCTACGGCTGTGTGAGGCGTGGCGGGAATGGTGCGTCAGAATTAGATGAGGAGTGATGATTCACAACTACTAAACTGACGCACCCTACGGCTTTCGTCAAAATCTCACCACTAAACAAGCGCCGGGAATGGTGCGTCAGCATTAGATGAGGGGTGATGATTCAGTGATGATTCACAACTACTAAACTGACGCACCCTACGGCTTTCGTCAAAATCTCACCACTAAACAAGCGCCGGGAATGGTGCGTCAGCATTAGATGAGGGGTGATGATTCACAACTACTAAACTGACGCACCCTACGGCTTTCGTCAAAATCTCACCACTAAACAAGCGCCGGGAATGGTGCGTCAGCATTAGATGAGGGGTGATGATTCACAACTACTAAACTGACGCACCCTACGGCTGTCAACTGACTAAGCTGTCAACTGTCAATTACGGTCGAAGCTGAACGGGCATGATCAAGAATGTGGCATTGACTCCGCCCAAAGGCTGAAAAATTACAGGAGCAAGAGCGCCGTTTAATTGCAGTTGAATTTCGGAAGACTGAGCCGTTTTCAAAATGTCGATTAAGTATTTCACGTTGAAAGCAATATCTATGCTGTCTCCCGAAATCTGTGCGGGCATTGACTCTTTACCGCAGCCGACATCTTTGGCATCTACCGACAAAGTGATTTCCTGATTTTCCTCGTCGATGCTGCATTTGAGGATATTATTTTTTTGGTCTGCAAACACTGCAATTCTTTCTACTGCTGCTAGGAGCGATCGCCTCTCTACAGTAATTTGCCGCTCAAAGGAGGGCGGAATCAACTGTCTGTAGGCGGGATATTGGCCTTCTAAGGTGCGGGTTGTCAGGCGCTGCTCGGCCCATTCAAACACTACTTGACCCTGTTCAAAATGCAGGGTGACTGGTTCAGTCCACTGTCGCATCACTAGCATTCTTTCTACTTCCCGCAATGCTTTAGCGGGAACAGTCACCTCAAATTCTTCTGCGGTTTCTTCACCTTCTGCTTTTTCGTTGGCAGTTTGAACTACTGCCAATCTGTGGCCGTCTGTAGCTGCAAATTCTAGGCAGTCTTTTAGCACTTTTAAATGTACCCCTGCCAGTACCTGTTTTGCTTCGTCGGGGCTAGTAGCAAATAAAGTTCCTTTGAGTCCTTCTATCAAGGCTTCTGGCGGCAATTTCAGGATTGTTCCGGCTTCGATGGCGGGCAATTCTGGGAATTCTTCGGGGCCCATGCCTCTAACTTGGTAGCTGCCAGAACTGCAAGTAAGATACGCTACGGTGTCGCCTGCTTCGTCTTCTAAAGTAACCTCTCCGCCTGGGAGTCTGGAAACAATATCGTTGAGCAATTTCGCGGGTATGGTAAAACTGCCGCCGCCAGTTACTTCTGCTGCAAAGCTGGTGCGAATGCCTAAACTGAGATCGAAAGCTGTTAAGCTAACCCGCTGATTTTCCTCATCCGCTACTAGGAGTACGTTGGCTAGTACCGGATGTGTCGGGCGGGAGGGAACGGCCCGACTTACCAACGAGAGGTTGGCGTTGAGGTCACTTTGGGTGCAAACCAATTTCATGGGAGGTTAATTAACCGGATTTGAGATAGAAGCAAATCCTATCACAGAAAGCTGATGGCAGTTGACAGTTGACTGTTGGCAGTTGACAGTTGGCAGTGGGCAGTTGGCTGTTGACTGTTGGCTGTTGACTGTTGGCTGTTGACTGTTGGCTGTTGACTGTTGGCAGTGGGCAGTTGGCGGAACGCTATTTTTTTAATTTATTGAAGTATTTTTGGACGATCGCCCTGTGGAAACTGTGGAAAAATAAAATTGGTGCTTGCTGGGGTTGAGTTGTAGCTGATAAATCCTGTGAAAAACTTGGGGAAAAGCTGGTAAAAGCCGATCGCCCGCCGATGTTGCTGCAAAAATTGTTGTGGGCGATAGAGTAAAGTTTTTCACATGATCAGGGCAAATTTTCCACAGGTTTTTCCACAGGCGGGCGCGATCGGTTATTGTAGGGTGCGTCAGCGGGCTGAATATTTTGACAGTAGACTGAGAAATTTCGCGGCTGACGCACCCGACGTAATTAAGTTTTGCGGCTGACAACGTTAATTCGATCGCTCAATTGACGCAAAGTTTGGGCCAAAGTCGGATCGGTGTTCCGCAACTGAGCAATTTTGTCGCAACTGTAAAGCACAGTCGTGTGATCCTTGCCGCCGAAAACTTCGCCAACTTTCGGCAAACTCAAACCAGTATGCTGCCGAATTAAATACATCCCGATTTGACGGGCAAAGCTAATTTCTCGCCTGCGGGAAACACCCTTCAAATCCTCCACAGAAACATCGAATACCTCGGCCACAACGGCAATTACTGCATCCGGCGTCGCCTCTACAGTTTCAGTTTGCGGGTTCAAAACCGGGGAGATATTCTCCACCGTCATCGGCAAACCGGTAATGGAAAGATATGCTACGGCTCGAATTAAAGCACCTTCTAGTTCCCGAACGTTGGAAGTGTAACTAGAAGCAATGTATTCAATCACATCTCGCGGCAGCCTCATATTTTCATACTCGGATTTTTTTTGCAAAATTGCCATCCGTGTTTCTAAGTCTGGCAATTGAATATCGGCAATTAATCCCATGGAAAATCTGGAACACAAGCGCTCTTGCAGGCGGGGGATTTGCTGCGGCGGGCGATCGGAAGCTAAAACGACTTGGTTTCCGGATTCGTGCAAAGTATTAAAAGTGTGAAAAAATTCTTCTTGCGTGTATTCTTTACCTTCGATAAACTGGATGTCATCTATTAATAAAACATCCGCTGCCCGATAGTGGTCGCGGAAAGTTTGCATACTATCTTTGCGAATGGCGGCGATTAAATCGTTAGTGAATTTCTCAGTTGAAACGTAAAAAACTTTGGCGCTGGGGTCGATTTCTAGGCGATAATGACCGATCGCCTGCATCAAATGAGTTTTCCCCAAACCGACGCCGCCGCACAAAAATAGGGGATTGAATTCCCGTCCCGGAGACTCGGCTACGGCGAGGGCTGCGGCGTGAGCCATGCGGTTGTTGGAACCGACGACAAACCGGGGAAATACGTATTTTGGGTTTAAATGGGCAGGTTTAGGGGGGTGTAGCGAATGGCTTTCGGGGCTATCGGCGATCGGCTGCGGCCAAATCGTGGCGGAGTCGTTGCTGCCGCCTGTTTCATTTCCCCCGGCAATTGTCAAGTAGATTTCTACGGGGTAGCCGAGAATTTCTTCAACGGCGTCGGCGATGGTTTTGACGTAATATTTTTGCAACCAATTGCGAGCAAAGGGGTTGGGGGCGCTGACAATCAAACAGTTATTTTCGAGTTGTTCGGCTCTGGCAGTTTTGATCCACGTCTCAAAACTAGGTCTGCTCAGTTGTACCTGGAGACGTTCAAGTATCTGATTCCACAGACTTTCGAGGGTGATGTCCACTGCTTACCTCTGCCGATCGGCATTCAAGAGATTGTCAAGTCCAGAGAGTTTAGTTTAATCGAGTTGGTCGTTGGGAAGCTAGACCGACAGACAGTTGACAGTTGACAGTTGACCGCTTGACAGTTGACAGTTGACAGTTAACAGTTGACAGTTGACAGTTGACAGTTGACAGTTGACAGCTACAGGAATCAAACCGTTTAGGGTAGAGGGGTCTCGGGCTCTATTCATGAGGTTATCTATGTCTTAACAGCTTTGGCGGTTGCTATAAATTACGTTTGAAATGAAAGGATTTGGGATTTAGGGGCGAAAGCTGGCTTATTTTACCAAATTAGCCAAAATTGGCGATCACAAATCCAAAATGAGAAGCTGAATGCTAAAGTTTATAGGAGTCTGCCGATCGCGCAAAATTTTTGTCGGACGCAGGCGATAGAGCAGGTATCGGGGAACCGCTAGGCAAATATTTAAATTTGGCAGGAAAGCCTTAAAACGTCGCGATGAAGAGTTCTACTGGCAAATTTTGGAAGCAACCGGCAATTTACATATTGCTGCTGGTAACGGGAGCCGGAGCAGCAATGTTGGGCGATCGGCTATCGGTTTCTCAATTACGTACAAATTCTGGCGATTCGGCACAAAAGGCGCTGCAACCGAAATTGCAATTGCCTGCTAATACTAAGCCTCAAGCTAGCAAAGTTTTGCCGCAAGTTCCCTTGTCGGGCGATGCCGCTAACGTGAATTTTATTGTGACTGCGGTGGCAAAAGTTGGCCCGGCGGTGGTGCGGATCGATGCTTCGCGTCGGGTGAAACCGGGAAATAAAGGGCTGTCGCCGGAAGATTTTTTTGGCGGACAACCGAATTCTGGTAGGGGCGGGATCGAACGGGGTACGGGTTCGGGTTTTGTGATTGGCGCCGACGGCGTAATTCTCACTAACGCTCACGTTGTGGAAGGTGCGGATACGGTAAATGTCACTCTCAAGGATGGCCGCAGCTATCAGGGGCGAGTTTTGGGGGCGGATAAGGTGACGGATGTGGCTGTGGTGAAGATTGAGGCGAATGATCTGCCTGTGGTGCCGATCGGCAATTCTGATAAACTGCTATCTGGGGAATGGGCGATCGCGATCGGCAATCCTTTGGGCTTGGACAATTCCGTAACTGCGGGGATAATTAGCGCTACAGGGCGATCGAGTACCGATGTGGGCGTACCCGACAAGCGGATCGGTTTTATTCAAACAGACGCTGCAATCAATCCGGGGAATTCCGGCGGCCCGCTGCTGAATGCTTCGGGGGAAGTTATCGGGATGAATACGGCGATTATTCAAGGCGCGCAAGGATTGGGGTTTGCGATTCCGATTCAGGCCGCGCAAGAGGTGGCGAAGGAACTGATTTCGACGGGGAAAGTCGAACACGCTTATCTTGGCATTGAAATGGCGACGCTGACTGCGGAGGTGAAGCAGCAAATTAACAGCAATGCTAACAGCAATCTGCGAGTTGCAGTCGATCGGGGTGTGGCAATTGTGAGCGTTGTTCCTAATTCTCCCGCAGCCGCAGCAGGTTTGCGCGCTGGAGATGTGATTCAAAAGGTTAACAATCAGCCGATTATTCAGTCGGAAGCTGTTCAGGAGTTTGTGCAGAATGCGAAAGTTGGCGGCACTTTGCAAATGGAGATTAACCGCAATGGGCAAATAGTTAATTTGATTGTTAAACCGGGGAGTTTGCCTGTTCAACAAGTTCGGTAAGTTGGGTAACGGATGTAACGGATGAAAGAGGCAGTTCGGCAGCGGATTTTGTAACGGATGTAGCGGATGTAAGAGGCAGTTCGGCAGCGGATTTTGTAGCGGATGTAGCGGATGTAGCGGATGTAAGAGGGCGGTTCGGCAGCGGATTTTGTAGCGGATGTAGCGGATGTAAGAGGGCGGTTCGGCAACGGATTTTGTAGCGGATGTAGCGGATGTAAGAGAGCGGTTCGGCAGCGGATTTTGTAGCGGATGTAGCGGATTCAAATGACCAATGACTAATGACAAATGACCAATGACCAATGACTAATGACTAATGACAAATGACTAAAATATTGCAAATTTCTCAATTAGGAAATCCCGTATTGCGCCAACCGTCGCAAGTTGTGGAGAATGTGAAGGCCGATCGCATTCAACAGCTCATCGACAACCTGATATCTACCGTCCAACACGCGCACGGAGTGGGGATTGCGGCGCCTCAAGCGGCGATGTGCGATCGGCTGTTCATCGTCGCATCTCGCCCCAACCTGCGCTATCCCCAAGCACCGCACATGGAACCGACAGCGATGATTAATCCCCGGATTGTCGCTGCATCCACAGAAACAGTCAAAGACTGGGAAGGCTGTTTGAGCATTCCGGGGATTCGGGGATTGGTGCCGAGAAGTAGGGCGATCGAGATAGAGTACACTTGTAGAGACGGCAAACTTCACCGACAAGAATTGACAGATTTTGTGGCTCGGATTGTTCAACACGAATACGATCATTTAGATGGCATTGTCTTTTTAGACAGGGTGGAAAGTACCAAAGAACTCATGACAGAGGATGAGTATCAGCAGCAATTTGTCAAGCTCCTATGATAATTGATATAATTGCGATCGGTAACTAAGAGTGATGTTGCGAACAGGAGAGCAAATGTCAATCAATTTAGAGAAAGGCGGAAGAATCAATCTTTCTAAAGAAGCACCGGGAATGAAAAATGCCGGGATTGGTTTGGGATGGGATACCAACGATACAGACACAGGCGGGGCATTTGACTTAGATGCTTCCGTGTTTATGTTGGGGACAAATACGAAAATTCCCAGCGAAAAATACTTTGTTTTCTACAATAACAAAGAGTCGCCGGACGGTTCTGTAAAACATCTGGGAGACAGCAGAACCGGAGAAGGAGTTGGCGATGATGAAACCGTTACAGTCGATTTAACTAAAGTCGATCCGGCGGTAGAAGAGATTGTGTTTGTGGTGACAATCCACGAAGCAGAATCGAGAAGGCAAAACTTCGGTTCAGTGCGGAATGCTTTTATCAGGATTTACGACACTACTACTAACACAGAAGTAACTAAGTACGATTTGGATGAGGATTTTTCTCGGGAGACGGCGGTGGAGTTTGGCAGACTTTACAAGAAAGATGGCGAGTGGAGGTTCCAAGCTGTGGGACAAGGTTACAATTCCGGCTTGCAAAGCTTTGTAGATAAGTATGCCTGATCGAAGGAAATAGATAATACGGCGGTTGAAACTGCGTCTACAAACACAAAGTCCATGCCAAGCGGGCTGAAGAAAGTCAGGTAATTTTAACCGCCCACTCGCAAACCCGCGTCGGCGGGTTTTGTCTTTATAAACCTGGTTTCAACCGCCGTCTGATCCCAAGCATATTGCACGATAAACCTTACAAAATCACAAAATTATGGCTATCAACTTGACCAAAGGACAATCGATCGTACTCAGCAAAAGCGAATTCGACTTATCCCGATTGACAGTAGCTTTGGGCTGGGATGTAGCGAAAGCTAAAACAAATCTTTTCGGTAGAAGCAGCGGTGCAAATTTTGACTTAGATTCCTACGCTTTGCTGCTGGGAGAAAATGGCAAATTGAAAAATTATAAAGAGGATGTAATTTATTACTCTCATTTAGAATCAAAGGACAAAACTGTGATTCACTCCGGCGACAACCTGACGGGAGCAGGCGAAGGAGACGACGAACAAATATTTGTCAAACTCAGCTCTTTGCCAGCAGAATATCACAAAATTATTTTGGGCGTCAATATTTACGATGCGCCAGCGAGAAAACAGCATTTTGGCATGGTAGAAAATGCTTATGTGAGGGCTGTAGATGCAGCCGGGAAAGAAATAGCGCGCTATCGCTTGTCAAGCGATCCTTCCTATGAAGGAAAAGTAAATATGTTGATGGGAGAAGTTTATCGAGAAAGCGGCGAGTGGAAGTTCAAGGCCTTGGGAAACCCTTTGGCTGAAGATTTGAACGGTGTTGTCAGTTCGTTTATGCGCTAAAAATGTAGGTGTGGATTAGAACTCTTGCAAAAGTCAATTTATATCGTATCCAGTCGATTGACTGTAATAAGTAAGGTTCGTAGTGTGGACTTTAGTCCGCAGTATGTTGCGGACTAAAGTCCACACTACGAACGAAATTGTGGAACGGGCCCCAGAGCAGTCCTGGTTATTTTTGCAAGAGGCGTGCATTGCCCACCTCGCTGCATATTGTTCGCGCTCAGGAATGCAAGTCCTTATTTATTTAAGGAAACTATGACGACTGAAGTCCGAACTATCGAACTGATTGCTAATCTTTGACCGGCCGCATAGTCGGGAACATCACCGCATCTCGGATGCTTTGAGTATTAGTTAAAAGCATCACCAATCTGTCTACACCGATGCCCATTCCCGCACAGTTCGGCATTCCCAAAGATAGGGCTTGGATGAAATCTTCATCCATAGGATGGGCTTCGTCATCGCCTGCATTTTTCTGAGCTAGCTGTTCTTCAAACCGCTTTCTTTGCTCCTTCGGATCGTTCAATTCCGAGAAACCATTCGAGTATTCTGTACCGTTGATAAATAACTCGAAACGTTCAACAAATCCCGGTTTGCTGCGGTGTCCTTTGGCTAGGGGACTGACTTCGACGGGATAGTCGATGATGAATGTCGGTTGAATTAGTTTGGGAACAACTAATTTATCAAAAACTGCGTACAGTACGTAGCCTAAACTCTGTTGTTCTAACTTCGACAGGTGCAGTTCTAGCTTGCTTGCGGATGCGATCGCACTTTCCAAGTCCAAATTGTCAAAATCCAGCCCAAACTCGTCTCTGACAGCTTCCACCATCGTTTTAACTTGCCAGTGTTTGCCGCTGAAACCGGGATATTTGTCGCTGTAGTCGAACTTGCGCTCTAAACTGATGGTTTCTCCCTGATTTTCAATTTCCAGGACATCCCCGAAAACAGCCGCCGCGGCAAAACACATCACATCTTCGACAACTCCTAAAATGTCGAACACATCTGCATAGGCTTGGTAAACTTCTAAAGAGGTAAACTCGGGATTGTGAGTGCTGTCAATACCCTCATTTCTAAAGGCTTTTCCAAGTTCAAATACTCGCTCAAATCCACCGCAAATTGCTCTTTTTAAGAACAATTCGGGTGCAACTCGCAAATACAAATCTACTTCCAAAGCATTATGATGAGTAATAAATGGCTTAGCAGCAGCTCCACCGTAAATAGCTTGGAGTGTAGGCGTTTCTATTTCGTAGAAATCGGATTTCCAGAGATAGGAACGGATGCTTTGGACAATGCGGCTCCGCAACATAAAACGGTTGAGCGCATCTTGATTGCTAGCTAAATCTACTTCGCGGTGGCGACGGCAAACTTCGGGGTCGTTAATGCCGTAATGAGCATCGGGAAATTGGATCGTAGCTTTTGATAATAGTGTTAATTCCCGCACTAAAATAGAAAGTTCTCCCCGTGGTGTGCGGCAGCCGATGCCTTCGACGCCGACAAAATCGCCGATATCAAGCAATTTTTTAATTTGTTCAAAGCTCAAACCGACTGCACCGGTGACGATTGCTTTCTCGATTTTGAGTTGAATTTTGTCTGTGGCGTCTTTTAAATCGATGAAACCAATTTTGCCGCTGTCTCGCTTGGAAATAATCCGGCCTGCTAATCGCAGGGAAATTTCTTCGGGATCGCTTTCTCCATTGGCGAGTTCTTTTCCCGGCTGACTAAATATTTCGCGAACTTGTTGGGCTGTGTGCGATCGCGCGTAGGATTGGCTAGGATACGGTTCTATGCCTTGCGATCGCAGTTCGTCTACTTTTTGACTGCGGACTTCGGCTTCACTCAGAGTCATAAAAAAAATTCGGTAAGTGGGAAACAAGCGTGGCTTGAGCCTCGGAGAGGGAAACGACACGGGTGGTTTTAACCACCGTGAATCTTTCCATTACCGCCTTGGGATTGTTTGACTTTTGTGTACTTTTGTAATGTACTTTCAATGGGACAATTACCATTTCAAGCTTCACAATCCTGTACGCATAATGGTTGCCTTTGTTGGGCTCCCTTGCGGGGTAATGTTCGCTTCGCCAATGTTATAAGGGCTTGTGAGGCTAGGAGCACTGTCTCAGTGACTTTAAGACTGTTTAACTACTAGCGATAGAGCGGAAAACTAGCGTCGCATTCTCCGGTATCGTGACCCGAATAACGTAGACCTCGACAGTCTTAGGCTGGTCAGCACAGCTTGCTCGATTTCTCTTGCAAGCTCAGTCGCTTTAGGGCTGAGTTACTGACAACCGCGCAACACAGATGAATTTTTCAAACAATCAAGATACACTTGCGATCGTCCACCCTGCCTTGACTGTTGACTAAAATCTGCTACAGCAACCGCCACATCTGGCGCGGACTTAAACAATCTCACGAATAAAAACTAAACCCCTTATATATCAACGACTACCAACTGTCCACTGTCAACTGTCCACTGTCAACTGCCAACTGTCAACTGTCAACTGTCAACTGTCAACTGTCAACTGTCAACTGTCAACTGTCAACTGTCCACTGCCAACTGCCAACTGCCAAAGCGACCGAAACCTTAAAAAATTAAGTTGTCTGTCGATCGCAAGTGGTGAGATGATATGTAGTGCAGCCTCACGGCAGTTCCACAATACAACAGCAGAGACGCGGGCGATCGAACTCGACTCATCGCACCTCTGCCAGAATCGACCACACACTCTCTCTTACATATAAAAACCAGAATTATGGCTGTTGCAACTCAATCACTCGAAGAACTCTGCATCAACTCTATCCGCTTTCTCGCCATCGATGCGGTAGAAAAAGCAAAATCAGGACACCCGGGACTGCCGATGGGCGCTGCTCCTATGGCCTTCGTGCTGTGGGATCGGTTTATGCGGTTCAACCCCAAAAACCCTAAGTGGTTCAATCGCGATCGCTTCGTCCTCTCCGCCGGCCACGGCTGTATGCTACAGTACGCCCTCATGCACTTGACCGGCTACGATAGCGTCACCCTCGACGACATCAAGCAATTTCGTCAGTGGGAATCCAAAACCCCCGGACACCCAGAAAACTTCATCACCGAAGGCATAGAAGTTACCACCGGCCCCCTCGGACAAGGGATTGCTAACGCCGTCGGTTTGGCAATGGCAGAAGCTCACCTCGCTGCCAAATTTAACAAGCCCGACCACACCATTGTTGACCACTACACCTATGTCATCATGGGTGACGGCTGCCACATGGAAGGCATTTCCGGCGAAGCTGCTTCCTTGGCCGGACACCTCGGACTCGGCAAATTAATCGCCCTGTACGATGACAATCACATTTCTATTGAAGGCGACACCAGCTTGGCCTTTACTGAAGATGTCGGCAAGCGTTTTGAAGCTTATAACTGGCACGTTATTACAGTAGACAATACCGCTCTAGACGATGATACTAACCTAGAAGCAGTTCACAAAGCTATTGAAGAAGCCAAAAAAGTCACGGACAAACCGTCCATGATTAAAGTCCGCACCATCATTGGTTTTGGTTCTCCTAACAAGCGCAATTCCTACAGCTCTCACGGTGCTGCTTTGGGTACCGATGAAGTCAAAGCAACTCGCGATTTCTTGAAGTGGGAACACGCACCCTTTGAAATTCCTAGTGATGCTTTGGCACACTTCCGCAAAGCAGTAGAACGTGGCGCTGCGGCTGAGCAAGAATGGGAAACAGCTTTTGCAGCTTATAAAGCAGCATATCCTGCTGAAGCAGCAGAATACGATCGCGCAGTAGCAGGCAAACTTCCCGAAGGTTGGGATAAAGTTTTGCCAACATACAAGCCGGAAGATAAGGCAGATTCCAGCCGGAATCATTCTGGCAAATGTTTGAATGCTTTGGCTGCTGTTCTACCTGAATTAATCGGTGGTTCTGCTGACTTGGCATCTTCTAACATGACTTTGCTCAAGGGTGAAAAAGATTTCCAAAAAGGTCAATACGAAGGACGCAACCTCCGGTTTGGCGTGCGGGAACATGGCATGGGCGCGATCGCCAATGGTATGGTATTGCACGGCGGTTTAATTCCTTACTGTGCAACTTTCTTAGTCTTTGCCGACTATATGCGCGGTGCAATTCGCCTCTCCGCACTCTCCGAAGCCGGAGTCATCTATGTCATGACTCACGACTCCGTAGCCTTAGGCGAAGACGGCCCCACTCACCAACCAGTCGAAACCATCGCTTCCCTGCGCGTAATCCCCGATTTGTTGGTAATGCGCCCAGCCGATGGTAACGAAACATCCGGCGCTTACAAAGTCGCAATTGAAAGCCGCAAACGCCCGACTTTAATGGCTTTGTCCCGTCAAAACTTGCCAAATTTGGCCGGAAGCTCGATCGAAGGAACAGCCAAAGGCGCTTACATTTTGTCCGACGACGGCGGCACACCAGACATCATTTTAATCGGCACCGGTGGCGAAACATACCTCTGCGTTGATGCCGCTGAAAAATTGCGCGCCGCAGGCAATAAAGTCCGCGTCGTTTCAATGCCTTGCTGGGAATTGTTCGACTTGCAAGATGCCGCTTACCGCGAATCTGTACTCCCCAAAGCTGTTACCAAGCGGTTGGCTGTGGAAGCCGCTGTTAGCTTCGGCTGGGGACGTTACTTAGGTTCCGAAGGTGACAGCATCAGCATCGACAGATTCGGCGCTTCTGCACCAGGCCCGGTTGCTTTAGAAAAGTTTGGCTACACCGTTGATAATGTCGTAGCTAAAGCTCAGGCGCTGTTGGGTTAATCAATAGCAGCAGCATAATTTTTGGCGGGGCGGGCTTCGGGCTCGCCCCTTTTTTTATAGGAAAAGAAAGTAGGCGCGAATTCCATTCGCCGGGTCTTCTGTATATTTCTGCAACCCGCGGAGGCGGGTTTCGTTTGTGTAGACGCGAATTCCATTCGCCGGGAATCTCAACCACGGGCGAATCTTCAACCCGCACAGGCGTGTTGCGCTTGCGTAGATGCGAATTCCATTCGCCCGGTCTTCTGTAGATCTCTTGCAAAAGTCTTTTTGCTCAATTTTTGGAACGGGCCGAAGAGCCCGTTCCTAGCTATTTTTGCAAGAGGTCTTGTATATTTCTGCAACCCGCGGAGGCGGGTTTCGTTTATGTGGCGTGCGAATTACATTCGCCCGGTATTCTGTATATTTCAGAAATTTGAGATAAGTTATAAGTTATTGGGTTAAATTCCCCGAATCCCAATTCCCAATTACCAATTACCAATTACCAATTACCAATTCCCAATTCCCAATTCCCAATTCCCATTCCCCATTCCCATTTCTATATGATTTGGAATTTGTTAAATAACCTGTTATTCACTGGGTATATCCCGCACGGCCACTGTTACCTTTGGCAGCGAGAACTGGTGGCGCTCCACATAGTGTCAGACTCGATAATTGCCCTCGCATACTATTCAATACCGCTATCACTAATTTATTTTATCAGTCAGCGAAAAGACTTGCCATTTCGCAACATTTTTTGGCTGTTTGCAGCTTTTATTATCTCCTCCGGCACTACTCATGTCATGGAAGTTTGGACGCTTTGGCATCCGGTTTATTGGGTTTCTGGCTGTCTTAAAATAATTACCGCCGCGATTTCTGCTTACACGGCTTTTGCATTAATTCCTTTAGTTCCCCAAGCATTAACTATCCTGAGTCCAACTCAATTAGGGATGATCGATCGCATATTGCAACAAGAAATCATCGAACGCCGAGAAACAGAAGCTCGCTATCAAACTTTAACTGAAGCTTCGCCGGTGGGAATATTTTATGCAGACGCTGTAGGAGACTGCTTGTATGTCAACGAGCGCTGGTGTCAAATTTCGGGAATGGCTAGCGACGAAGCTGTGGGTCAAGGGTGGTTCCAAGGCATTCATCGAGACGACCGCCAGCGGGTTTTTGCCCAATGGTACAGCGCTGTTGATGAGAAATTGCCGTTTAAATCAGAGTACCGCTTTCAAGGCATCGATCGCACTCAAATATCTTGGGTATTCGCTCAAGCTGTCGGTCAAATCGGAGAAAATGGGGAGGTGAAAAGTTATGTTGGTACTATTACTGATATTACAGAACGCAAGCAGGTAGAAGAGGAAAATCGACTGCTCAATGAAACTCTGGAGCGTCGAGTTGCCGATCGCACCGCTCAAATCGAAATTTATAACTATAAATTGCAAAAAGAAATAGCATCGCGAGAAAAAATTGCGATCACTTTGCTGGAGTTGACGCAACTGCAAAATGCAATTCTTAATAGCGCTAACTACACAATTATTTCTACAGAACCCGACGGTAAAATTAAAACATTCAATCGGGCAGCACAGCAACTTTTAGGCTATTCCCCTGAAGAAGTGGTAGGAAAAGTCACGCCACAAATCATTCACGATCCTGTGGAGGTCGGTAAGAGAGCACAAATTCTTTCTCAACAATTGGAAGTAAAAATAGATCCAGGATTTGAGGTTTTTGTTGCCTTGCCGTGCCGGGGAATAGCTGATGAAAATGAATGGACTTACATTCGCAAAGATGGTTCACGATTTCCGGTAATGCTGTCTGTGACTGCGTTATTTGACAACAGCGGAAATATTAACGGTTTTTTGGGGATTGCTCAGGATATTAGCGATCGCAAACAAGCTGAAAAAGAGCTGTGCGACCTCACCAATGCCCTGCAAAACGCGGTAGAAGGTATTTCGCGACTGGATATTGACGGACGCTACATCAATGCTAACCGAGCTTACGCTCATACCTGCGGTTACGAACCAGAAGAAATGGTGGGCATGGAGTGGCCGCTCACCGTACATCCGGATGATGTTGAAATGCTGATAGCTGCTTATCAAGAAATGCTGATTTCTGGCAAAGTAGAAGTAGAAGCTAGAGGTGTGCGGAAAAATGGCTCGTTTTTTTACAAGCACATAATGATGGTAAAAGCTTGCGACACCCAAGGAATATTTAACGGCCACCACTGTTTTATGAAAGATATAACCGAGCGCAAACTAACTGAAACAGCTTTGATGGAAAGCGAATTTAAGTACAAGCAAATAGTCGAATTAGCAGAAGAAGGTATTTGGGTAATTGATAGTAGAGCTCTCACGACTTACGTGAACCATGCCATGGCGCGAATGCTTGGCTATGATGAATTAGAAATGTTCGGGCGACCGCTTTTAGATTTTACGGACTCTGAGGAAAAACAGCAATATCAGGATGGTGTAGATCGGCGCTGGACTCTGGCCCAACAACAGGAATTTAAACTAAAAAGCAAGGATGGAAAGGATGTTTGGACTTATATTTCTACCAGTCCAGTATTGGACGCTCGGGGAAATATGGTTTCTTGTTGCGCCTTAGTTTACAATATTACAGGCCGCAAAGAAGCAGAGGAGCAAATGCTGCAACTTACAGAAGATTTGAAGCGTTCAAATGAGGAATTAGAACAATTTGCCTATGTGGCTTCCCACGATTTGCAAGAACCGCTGCGAGCCGTTACCAGTTATACTCAATTGCTGGCACAGCGCTATCAGGCAAATTTGGACGATCGCGCCGATAAATATATTAATTATATTGTCGATGGCGCTACCAGAATGCAGCAGTTAATTAACGATTTGTTGGCCTATTCGCGCCTGGGAACCCGAGGTAAAGAATTTGAGCAGGCGCAGTGCAAGGCTGCGATCAAGCAAACTCTATGCAATTTACAAATTGCGATCGCCGAAACCAAAGCTGTCATTACCTACGACGAGATGCCTACAGTGATGGCTGATGAATCTCAACTGGTGCAATTATTTCAAAATCTGCTCGCCAACGGCATTAAATTTTGCCGCCAAGATATCCCGTTGATACATATCACTGCGGGCCGGCAAGAGAGCGAATGGCTCTTTAGCGTCAGCGATAACGGCATTGGAATCGATCCGGAGTATGCCGATCGCATTTTTATCATTTTTCAACGCCTGCACTCCCGTCGCGAATATTCCGGTACTGGTATAGGTTTGGCGATGTGCAAGCGCATTGTGGAACGCCACGGCGGCCGCATCTGGGTAGAATCTCAGGAAGGAAAAGGAGCGACTTTTTACTTTACTATTCCTATAATTAGTACCTAAAGCCTCGAAGTTAATTTTTTCCTGTAATCAAAAGGATACCGCTGATGAGCGATCGACACACTGTTAAACCCATAGAGATTCTACTGATTGAGGATTCTCCCAGCGATGCCGATTTGGCAATAGAAGCCCTCGGTCAAGGTAAAATATTGAATAACTTGCATTTTGTGGAGGATGGAGTCGAAGCAATCAAGTTTTTGCGGAAAAAAGAACCCTATCTGGACGTACCGCGTCCCGATTTAATTTTGCTAGATTTGAATCTGCCCAAAAAAAGCGGCGTAGAAGTGCTAGAAGAAATAAAAACCGACCACAAGTTAAAATTAATTCCTGTAGTAGTTCTCAGCACTTCAGCAGCTCCCGAAGATATTCTCAAGTCCTATTCACTCCACGCCAACTGTTACATAACCAAGCCTGTAGACTTCGTACAATTTACTAAAGTAGTCAGGTTAATTGAGGAATTTTGGCTCGCCGTCGTCAAACTTCCTGTAATTTAAACAACATATACTTAGCTTATGCTCGATATAAAAATTGCTAAACATCTTGACATTCTGCTGGTGAAAGATTCGCCCAGCCATGGTGACTTGGCTTTAGAAAATCAGGCCCAAAGCAATTTTTTCAATAAGTTGTACGTGGTGGAAAATGCGGTGTCAGCAATCAATTTTTTGAAGCAAGAAGGTTTGTCTGCTGGCGTACCCAGTCCCTGTTTGATTCTGCTTGACTTGAATTTGCCCAAAAAAATCGGTTTGGAAGTCTTAGCCGAAATTAACTCAGATCCCGAGTTGAAAATGATTCCGGTAGTAATGACGATCGCTTCAGCAGCCGACGATCGAGAGATTGTCCAGTCTTGTGCGCTGTCAGCTCGGTGCTATCCTACTAAACCTGCCGATTTTAGTCAAGTATCTAGATTGGTAAAATGGATTGAGGATTCGTGGCTAGCGGTCGCGACAGTTCCAAAATAATAATTTTCAAGTTAAATTGGGTTTGGTCAAGCACAAAAGTTTAATCTGAGATTGGTACGCCATGAAAATGTTACAGTCAAAAACTTCAGAGCTATGTGGATTAAGATTCTGTTAGTAGAAGACAATCCTGCGGATGCTGATTTGCTTGCAGAACTGTTAGAAGTATCTGTTGGAGTCCAGTGGGAACTGGTGTTGGTTGAGTTCTTGCACGAGGCGATCGCCCAACTGTCAAAACAACCCTTTGATGTAGTTTTGCTCGACCTTTCTTTACCAGACAGCCGCGGTTTGGAAACGCTAACTCGCCTGCGAGAAGTTGCTCCCGATACAGCAATGGTGGTAATGACCGGCTTGGACGATGAGGCGATCGCCCTGGAATCAGTTCGCTTGGGAGCTCAAGATTACATCGTTAAAGGTCAAATTACTACTCAACTATTAGTGCGGACGATCCGCTACGCGATCGAACGATCCCAAACATTTCAAATGCTGCGGGAAAGCGAGCGGCGCTTTCGGGCGATTTTTGACTCTTCGTTTCAACTCACCAAGCTGCTGACTCCCGAAGGAGTAGTGCTGGAAGTAAACGAGACAGCCCTCGATTTTTCCGGCTTGCGATCTGAGGATATTGTCGGCCGCCCGATTTGGCAAATGGCGATTTGGCCTCAGTCCCGAAATTTTTACGAACAATTGCAGTTGGCGATCGCCAAAGCCAGCCGCGGCGAGTTTTTCCGCAGCGAAATCGACTTGTTAGGCAAAAGCGGCCAAATTGTGACAGTTGATTTTTCACTCAAACCTGTTAAAAATGAAACAGGACAAGTTTTGCTGCTGATTGCTGAAGCCCGCGACATTAGCGATCGCAAACGTGCAGAAGCCGAAACCCTCAAAGCCCTAGCACGAGAAAAGGAGCTTTCAGAACTGCGAGCTAAATTTGTCACAATGGTTTCCCACGAGTTCCGCACCCCCTTGACAACCATCCAATTTTCCGCTGGATTGCTACAAGATTACAGTTCTAAGTGGGCGGAGGATAAAAAAAATACTCATTTTGTGCGGATTCAATTAGCCATCAAACGCATGACAGAGTTACTAGAAGATATCCTGGTAATTGGTAAAATAGAAGCAAATACCTTGCCGTTTCAACCGGTTTCCTTAAACCTCGAAAAATTTTGCCGTCAACTGGTAGAAGAACAGCAGCTCAACGACAGCAATCAACACCCGATCGCCTTTATAAATGAAGGCAACAACTGCGAGGCTCAAATGGATGAAAAACTGCTGCGGCAAATCTTGGGAAACGTCCTGTCAAATGCCATCAAATATTCCCCCGCTGGCAGTTCAGTTTGCCTGCATCTCACCTGTCAAAACCAAGAAGCTGTGTTCCAAGTTCAAGACCAGGGAATCGGGATTCCCCAAGCCGATTTAGAACGCATCTTAGAAACTTTTTACCGAGCAACAAATGTCGGTACTATTTCGGGAACAGGTCTCGGTTTAGCCATTGTGAAAAGGGCTGTGGAACTGCACAGCGGCAAAATGGCGATCGACACCCAAGAAGGACACGGCACCACTTTCACTATTACTTTGCCTTTAATTTGCGATCCCAACCCATAAGCCGCAGCAGCGCGATCCAGATGTCTGTTATGTTGAAAATGAGAGAAGAGTAAGCCATAGGGTAGAGCATGAGAAACATAAAACAATATTAAAACATACAATTTGAAGACCGGAGTTAACAACTAAAATATTAACGAGACGCACTCGCAGAATAACGCTCAATTAATCCCATAAACAAACACATTTATCAAAATTAATTAACTGTATGAATGCAGTTGGTTTCAACAACTACTAGCGAAAAGGAGCAATAACCGTGGTAAAAATTTTGGTAATTGAAGACGAAGAAGCGATTAGAGAAAACATTTTAGAGTTGCTGGAAGCCGAGGATTTTCAAGGAATTGGAGCAATTAACGGCACAGCAGGCATCAAACTGGCGATCGCACAAATCCCCGATTTAATTTTGTGCGACATGATGATGCCGGAAATTGACGGTCACGGCGTCCTTACAGCTTTGCGCTCCGAACCCCTAACCGCCACAATTCCGTTTATTTTCCTCACAGCCAAAGCCGATAAAAGTGACATTCGCGCGGGCATGGAAATGGGCGCAGACGACTACATTACTAAACCTTGTACGCCGCAAGAACTCCTAAAAGCAATTGCTATTCGCCTTGAAAAACAGAAAACTATTAGCAAACATTCTCAAAAAACTCTCGACGAATTGCGGACCAACATTAGTATGTCGATCCCCCACGAATTGCGGACGCCGTTGAACGCAATTCTGGGTTTCTCTGAGCTAATCATGTCAGAATATAAGCTATTTGAGGAAGCAGAAATTTTAGAAATGATCGGTCAAATTAACACTTCCGGTCATCGCTTGTACCGACTGATTCAGAACTTTTTACTGTATGCAGAACTGGAGATAGCAGCTACAAATCCCGAACTGTTGCTGGAGATGCGTAGCAGCGAATTTAGCTGCGTAAAATCTTTGATAACTCAAAAAGCTATGCAGCAAGCTAAACACGTGAATAGAACAGACGATTTACAATTAAATTTGCACGATTCATCCGTCGCTATTGATTCTATAAGACTCGCAAAAATTGTTGAGGAACTGCTCGACAATGCCTTCAAATTTTCTTCAGAAGGAACACCAGTTTTATTAAGCAGTTTGGTGGAAAATCAGACTTTTATTCTATCTGTCAAAGACCAAGGCCGCGGCATGACTCCCGATCAAATTGCCCAACTAGAAGCTTACAGACAGTTCGATCGCAAACTGTACCAACAAGCAGGTTTGGGATTGGGCTTAGCCATAGTTCAACGCCTAGCAGAATTGCACGGAGGACAATTTAAAATAGAAAGTTTGCCACAGCAAGAAACAATAGTTTCCGTTTCCTTGCCAGTGTAAATAATATAGCAACCGCGCCCGATGTTTAGGACTTTCTCGCATTGCACTTTCTCCATGCGATCGATTGCTTCTTCCTTCTCTCGCGACGATAACTAAAGCCCAATACAGTTCAGTTAACACTGTTTATTGCCCATAGATCCCTTGCAGCATCCCCCTTCTTAAGGGGGACGCAATATCGCTTCTTTCCCCCCCTTTTTAAGGGGGGCTCTGTCTTAAGTGAACCGTATTGAACTAAAGCCTTCTTCTTCCTTCTTCCTTCTTCCTTCTTCCTTCTTCCTTCTTCCTTCTTCCTTCCTTATGTAGGAGCGATCGCCCGTTTCACGCACCGCTGCATATAAATTTGAGCTACCTTATCCCCAGGGTTGATTTGCAGGCACGTCGAAAACAATCTTGTAGCTTCGACAAGCCTGTCACTATTGTAGAATACCAAAGCTTGCTCAAACATTGTCTTAGTCTCTAACTTTTTTTGTCGCAACTCGGGCGGATCGGCTGCAAATACTTCATAAACCGTTACCATCCGCGATTTGCCTTTAACTGTGACGCGATCGATCAACCTAAAATCATAAACATCGTTCAACTGTATAAAAGTATGGTGAGTAATTAACATCGAAACTCCATACTCTTTCGTCAAATTTTCCACCCGAGAGGCTAAATTTACCGAGTCGCTAATCACCGTACTATCCATGCGACTTTGGCCACCAACGGTGCCTAACATCAAAGAACCCGTATTGATGCCAATGCCAATTTGCAGCGGCGGGCGATCGGGTTTAGTGCGACTAATATTATAGTCGTTAAGCTGTTCTAGCATCGCAATTCCCGCTTTCACAGCATCGTCCGCACTGCCGTTAAACAGCGCCATAATCGCATCGCCAATGTATTTATCAATAAACCCAAAATTCTCAGTAATTGCCGGTTCCATCCGCGACAAATAAGAATTAATAAATTGAAAATTTTGTGCCGGAGTCATAGTTTCAGAAAGAGCCGTAAAATCGCGAATATCTGAAAATAGCACCGACATTTCTTTCTGTACCTGATCGCCTAATTTTACCTCCAGAATACTTTCATATCCCAGAAAGTGCAGAAATTCATGCGGCACAAACCGCCCGTAAGCATCAGTTAATTTTTCTTCCGCCACTAAAGCTTTTTCCAGCTCGTTTGTGAATAGGCGGCGGTCGTTTTCTAGCTCTAGACGCTTTGTGATGTCTTGAAAAGCGGCGATCGCGTAAACAATATTTTTCCGTTCGTCGTAGATGGGAGTCGCCCAAACCTCGATCGGCACAATCCTTTCCGGGCGGTGAATTTCCGCATCATCAGCGTGCACCACTTCTCCCCGCAGCGCCCGCGCGATCGGTTGCATTTCCCCCGGATAAAGCTCATTAGTCCCAGCGTAGTAAGTTTGATAAATTTCCGGCAAATCGTTAGAAACAACCTCAGAAACTAACCCTTTGCCAAGTATTTTCTCGGCCCAAGAATTAATGTAGAAAGGTTTCGCCATACTATCTACTACAAATATACCCACAGGCACCGCTTCCAGCAATTGAGTCAAGCGATTTTCGCTTTCCAACAGCGCTTCATTTAACTTTTCTTCAGCAACCAAAGCTTTTTCCAAATCATTCGTAAACTTCAGCCGTTCCACATCTACCAGTCTGCGCAAAGTAATATCCTCAGCAAAACCCTGATAGTAAAGCAGCTCACCCCTAGCATCGCAAACAGCACGCGCATCCTCAGAAATCCAGATAATACTGCCATCTCGGCGGTAAACTTCCGACTCAAACTCAGACACAGTACCGTACTTTTTCATCAGCGCGAAAAACTCTTGACGGCGGTGTGGTTGCACGTATAATTGCCGATCCATATCGTTAACACTAGCCATCAATTCTTCAGGAGAATCATAGCCGTAGATTTGAGCCAGAGCCGGATTAGCACTAATTAACGTGCCGTCAGGTTTAGTCTGAAAAATACCTTCAAGAGCATTTTCAAATATCCGGCGATACTTCTCCTCAGCTTGCATCAGAGCTGCTTCAGCTTGCTTGCGTTCCGTAATATCAGTAAAAGCAATAATCCCGTAGGAAATATCCCCGAGAGAATCATAAATAGGAGTCGCCCAACTCTCCACCGGAATCACCTTATTACCAGTCCGAATTTCTACACCCTCAGTCCGCACACTTTCGCCCCGGAGCGCCTGCATAATTGGCAATTCTTCCACAGGGCATCTCTCATTAGTTCCCGCTTTATAGAATTGATAAATTGCTGCTTTCTGCTCCGAATTAATATGTGGCACATTGCCTTTCCCAAATACCTCCCGTGCCTTTTGATTTGCATAAAAAGATTGACCATTCGCATCAAGCACGCACACACCCAACGGCATAGCTTCCAGGTATTGCGTCAGCCGACTTTCGTTCTCGTGAAGTTTGGCAATCAGCATCGCCTGCTTGCGACTTAATTTTGCTAACTCCTGATTCATCTCCTGAAGCTCAATTTGTTTTTCAGCTAACTGTTTGTCTTGAAAATATCTGTATATGGCCTCAGTAACAGTTAATTTTAAATCCTCAGGTTGCCAAGGCTTAGGTATGTATCGGTACAATTTAGCATAGTTAATAGCATTGGCTACCGCCTCTAAATCAGCCTGACCAGTCAGCATAATTTTGAGAGATTTAGGCGATATAGCATGAACGCTTCTCAAAAGTTCATCTCCTTTCATATTTGGCATAATATGATCGGAAATAACCAAAGGAACTTCATACTGTTCTGCTAAAAGTTCAGACAGCAACTCTAAAGCTTCCTCGCCGCTTTGGGCAGTTTCAATTAAATATTTATCTTCAAAGGCTTTTAGTAAGTCAATTTCCAGACTATCGAGTATAATCTGCTCATCATCGACACAAATAATGACGGGTTTTTTCATAACTTTGCTAGACCAGACTTGATTGCTTCAATTAATTCTTTATTTTGCCAAGGCTTTTGTATAAAAGCATGAAGATTAGCGTGCATTTTCGTCCGTTTGATGGCTTCCTTGTCTGCTTGACCCGTCAGCATCACTGTCACAATTTGCGGATATTTTTTATGAATTACAATCAGCAACTCATCTCCTTTCATCCCGGGCATCAACCAATCAGAAACAATCACTAGAATGTCAACCTCATCTTCACAGAACTCTTCAATAATTTCCAGTGCTTCAGCAGCACTTTCAGCAAATTCGCAAAGATATTTACCGTGAAAGGCTTGTTGCAGTTCAATTTCCAGACTTTCCAACACCGCTACTTCATCGTCAACACACAAAATTGCTGGTTTAGACATGGCTAGTTTCCTCCTTTAGTCTCCTAGGGCTAGCTCAATCAGCAGCACACCCTTTTCCAAATTTTACATTCCGCGGCTAGAGACTGCAAAGTTTTAGCCCCCGACTAGACTTTAGTCTGGGGTACTTTACCAGCTAAATCAAATTAATCGGCAAACATACTGTAAAGGCAGTTTTACCCGGCACCGACTCCACATCAATTTGACCGTGATGTTTTTCCACAATTTTTCTGACAATATCCAATCCTAACCCGCTGCCTTCTCCTGCTGGTTTCGTAGTAAAAAACGGCTCGAAAATTTTTGGCAAAATATCCGGTTGAATACCTTTACCGCTGTCGGTAATTTTTACTACCACGCTCGTATCTTGCTGCTGGGCGTCAATTGTTAAATTTCCTTGATTGTCCATCGCTTGTAAAGCATTGTGAATTAAATTTGTCCAAACTTGATTGAGTTCATCAGGATAACACAGTACCGCAGGTAATTGATCTTGATAGTTTCTCACGATTTCCACACCGTGCTTGATCTGGTTCTGATAAAGAGTTAATACAGTTTCAATCCCCTCGGTAATATTCACCTGTAACTTTTCTCCATTTACATCGTAACGCGCATAATTTTTTAGGGCGAAAACGACTTTTGCGGCGCGTTCTGTTGCGGTAGCGATGGTTCTGGCGCTTTTGTGAATGCTAGCAAACTCGTAGGCAGTTTTGATAATATTTTCGCTTTCAGGGTCTTGGAGCAAAGGCAAGAATTCTTTGAGATTTCCCTGCAATCCGATATTTACTAAAATGCTAGCAAGGGTGTCAGCATTGCCAATCCCTTCCGATTCTATTTGCTGCTTTAAGCCTCTTTTAAATTCACGTTTTTCTCGCGTAGATAAAGAGTAAGTTTGTTGGCGAGAACAGTACATTAAACTCAAGAAATCCTGCTGGCGTTCTGGTGATAGTTCTTTGAAAAAAACTGGCAAATTTTCAATATTGTTATCCAAGAAATTGGTAATATTGCCAATAGACGATCGAATGGCCCCCAGAGGCGTATTAATTTCGTGAGCAATGCCCGCAATCAGTTGCCCTAGTGCTGCCAGTTTTTCCGATTGAACTAATTGATTTTGAGTTGCTTGCAGTTGGTCTAAAGTGACTGTTAGTTCATAATTTTTTTCCTGAAGCTTTTTTTGCAACTGACACATTGCTAAATGGGTTTTTACCCTAACTAAAACCTCTTCCACCTGAAACGGTTTGGTAATATAATCAACCCCGCCCACTGCAAAGGCTTTGACCTTATCTAACACGTCATTAATCGCGCTAATAAAAATCACCGGAATGTCGCGAGTGCGTTCGTCAGCTTTGATTTTTTCGCAAACTTCATAGCCGTTCATTTCTGGCATCATAATATCCAGCAAAATCAAATCTGGAGGCATACCTTGGGCGGCAGAAATCGCTAACTCGCCGCTCGGTACGGGGCGGACTTTATAACCCTTGCCATTCAAAATTCCAGCTAGCAGCCGCAAATTAGCTGGGGTATCGTCCACTACTAAAATATTACCAATCTCGGTACTGGGAAGGTCGTTATTCATGTGAGCTTGCTTGATAGATTAACTTTAAAACTTTGTCGTACTCGAAATTTTCTATACAATTGGCGATCGCACTGGCTGTTGCTGTATCTTTTAATCTAATTTGCTCGATCGAACTCTCAATTAAATCCATATCTACCTTCAGTATCGCCAGGTTTAACTCGGCTACCAGCGATTCAGGTAATTTAACGAAGTCAGCCGCAGTTATTTGGCGATCGCGCTCTTTGACTGCCGATGAGTTAGCTTGACCCGGATCTTCATAAATATAGCGCACTCCGATCTGTTTGTGCATAGCATCAAAAATATCAGCTTCCCGGAAAGGTTTCCGCATAAAAGCATCGCAGCCCGCCGACAAAATCACAGCCCGTTCTTCCTCCAAAACGCTCGCAGTCAGCGCAACAATAGCAGTAGCTTGACCTTTAATAGTGCCTTTAATGTATTGCGTTGCTTCATAGCCGTCCATCACAGGCATTCTCATATCCATCCAAATTAAATGCGGCTCCCAACTATCCCAAATATCAATAGCTTCTTGACCGTTAGTAGCTTCTTTCAGTTCAAAACCCAGAGGATTGAGAAGCTTAATTAACAGTTGGCGATTGAGAGGTTTATCGTCTACTATTAAAATTCGATATGGGTGTTGGTTGGGTTCCAGGGCTATCACATGGCGCGTCGGTTTGGGGAAAGAAATTTCAGCCGCATCTACCGCAATAACTTGAATGTTAAACTTAAAATTACTTCCCTTTTTGGTAGCAGAAGTGACGCTCATTTCGCCACCCATTAATTCCACAAATCTGCGACTGATTGGCAATCCCAAGCCTGTACCTTCTTGCGAATCTTGGCCTGTTTTGGTTTGCACAAAAGCTTCAAAAACATTGTCTAATTCATTGGCAGCAATACCTGGGCCTGTATCTTCGACCTCAAAATGAATAAAGAAGAAAGAGGGAGCATATAAACCGTCATTGTGGGTTGCATAACTCGCATTTTCTGACAGAGTTAACTGGGATATGTTAACACCATTGATTGCCGAAAATTCTGTACTATGGTAGTGCTTCGATGTCAGATTGTTTTCTGCTGCTTCCTGGTAATTTAGACTATTTAATTGCTTACTAACTCTGACATGAACACTGCCATTGTCTGTAAATTTAAGAGCATTATTAAGCAAATTAATTAAGATTTGTCGCAACTTTAACTCATCAGTTTCTATGTATTGCGGCACGTCGGGACTGCGCTCAAAAACTAACTGCAAGCGCTTGTCATCTGCTTTAAGTTGAAACATATCGTCCAAGTCGTTGAGCAGGCGATAGAGGTCAAATTTTTTCGGATTGAGGGTAGTGCGCCCCGATTCTATTTTAGATAAATCGAGCACGTTATTAATCAGGGTGAGCAGGTGTTCTCCGCTGCTGCTAATTATGCTAATATTTTCTTGATGTTCTGGAGATAGAGTTTGGCTGCGAGTCATCAGTTGGGAAAAGCCGAGAATTGCATTGAGAGGCGATCGCAATTCGTGACTCATATTAGCCAGAAAAGCACTTTTAGCTTGATTCGCTACTTCCGCCTTGTCCTTGGCTACAGCCAATTGGGCAGTCCGCTCTTGCACTCGGTGTTCTAAATTTTCAAAAGATTGTTGCAGTTGTTGGGCCATGCTATTAAAGGATTTGGCTAATTCCCCCAACTCGTCAGAGCGTTTGCTTTCTACTGTGGTGTCCCATTCACCTTTAGCAATATTTTTAGCTGCTGTATTTAAGCGCAAAATAGGATTTGTCACCCAGCGAGAAGTCTGAATACCGATCGCGACAGCTACTCCTAAAGCGACAAAACACAGCCCAATCGTGGTGCGGGTATTGGCATTTATTTCTTCAGTGAAATCTGCTTCGGGAACAACTACCACAATCAGCCAGTCTAAACCTTTGCCATCTTGAAACGGTAGGACTTTTAAGAATTGTCGCCTGTTATTTATTTTAAAGTTCAATAACTCAGAATTTTGAAGTTTACTTAATTCCTGAAAATGTGTAATCAAAAAATTAGCTGTAGCTTGAGTAAAAGGGTTACTGCTTTCCTCGACTTTAAACAATTGTCTTTCCTTACCACGAGTCCGAAATGGCTTTTCGGAGGTGGAAGTTGCTAATAAATTACCCTGGCGATCTATAATAAAGGCTTGTCCAGATTTACCAATTTTTAAACTGTTTAGAAATTTCCCTATATAGTCTAGGCGCAAAGCAGCAATCAATACTCCTTCTAGCTGATATTTCTCGCTGTATACGGGTTGAATAGCGCTGATGATTAATGTCGGCTCTAGGAAGGAAACATAAGCTGAACTCCAAGTTGGTTTCCCTGCTTTTACCGCAATTTTGTATGCAGGATGTTGCCGATTATCAAAGCTTTTGACAACGGTGGCGACTGTAGTGCGATCGCCCAGATTATTAGTATTGTAAGAATAAAAATTTAATCCGGTAGATTTTTCGATCGCATTCATCGTTCTGGAGCCGTTAGAAAGTTGTTCTCCAGAGCGATAATCTCCGTTCTCGTTGCCAACTGCCGTAAAATTGATATAGGGATATAATTGTACTTGCCGCCAAAGATATTTCTCCCAAGTTGATAAGTTTTCCATCTTTAAGAACCCCAGCTTGACAGCATCCAGCTTGCTTTGATTGATGCGATGGGGAGTTGTCAGGTAAACTTCCAGATTTTGCTCGACACGCAAACTCACCTCGCTCATTAACTGACTCGCCAGGTTATTAACTGCTTGTTGTCCGTTTCTAAAAGAGAGATATCCTACAAGTCCCACTGCTCCGACGATTTGCAGTACAAATGGAACTATGAGAACAGTTCGCAGCGCTAATTTATCTAAAATTTTATAAATCATTCAGATTCAGAGGTTTGGTGAACTTAGCCGAGAACCGTTTTTACAGAGCTTGTTTTAACAGCAGTGCCATCCATTACTTACTAGGTAGAGGAAATTGATGCGGGCTGTATTAGCAGTGGTAGGCGCTGAACCCCGATCGAATATGAACCTAATCTTTGCTGTATCAATGCCTGTTATTGTACCCATTGTCGATTATTTTGGCGATTTAGGTAAAATTTGCCGTCTCTGGCTGCGACAACTCCTTGATTCTGTCTTTCAGCGTGAGTTGCACCTCATTGGTGCAGCGGTTTGGAGAGGGTCGATCGAATTTGCTCGATCGCACTAGCCATTTTCGGCAAGACGTGTTATACTTAAAAAACATCGAGGGCACGTAGCTCAGTGGATAGAGCATCAGGTTCCGGTCCTGAGGGTCGGGGGTTCGAATCCCTCCGTGCTCACTGAAATTAATAAAAAAGATCGATCGCCAACGATCGATCTTTTTTAATGATTAATGGTAAAGGACTTCTGGCTGTGTGGGCGATTTCAGAACACAGCAGCGCCTAGTACACAGCCTACAACAGCCTGCTGATTATCACATATCATCGTCTTGACCTTGGACGCCCTGGAGAATCCGCGATAACTCACTCTTCTCATTAACCGAAATCCGAGTAGGAGAACCGCTGATCACCCGTTCGTAACCCCGGAACGAATCTTTAATTTGCGGGCCTCTTTCAGTAATCGTGTATTCTCGAATCCCTTTGTCGTGCCACGAACCGCGCATCTTAAACACATTAATTGCCCGCGACATTTCGCCTCGAATCTCTACATACTGAAGCATGATAATCGTATCAGTAATCGTAGAAATATGAGAGTCTGTAATCGAATGAGAACCCATAAACTGGTCGCTGGTATTCGTGAAAAAGCCGGTGATTTCTTCCTGCTTCGCAAAACCTGTTACCCCAATCACAAATTGCCTGAAAGCATTATTGCTGACACCCCTAGCTAAAGCCGACAGCGAGTCGATCGCTATTCGAGAAGGTTTGAACTCAGCAATTTCTGATTTAATCGTCTGCAAATGGTCTTCCAAACCCGCAGATTCCGGGTAAGTACACAGCAGTTTCAGCAGTCCTTTGTGTTCCATTTCCTCAAAATCAATGCCCCAAGAATAGGCATTGCGGAACAACTGAGCCCGCGACTCTTCGTAGGCAAAAAGTAGGGCCCGATTGCCGTTCATACAAGCATTCTGCAAAAACTTGCTCACCAATAGGGTTTTGCCGGTTCCCGTCGCGCCGGTAGCCAAAATAATCGAGTCTTTAAAGAAACCGCCGCCGCACATCTCGTCGAGAGTTTTATCGCCGGAAGAAACCCGCACGTTAGAAGACTTTTGAGTTAATCGCATCGCCCCCAACGGGAAAATATTAATGCCATCATTGGTCATGGTAAAAGGATATTCACCTTTCATGTGAGTTGTACCGCGCAACTTCAAAATTTCGATGGTGCGGCGGCGGCGTTCGCCTTCTAAAACGTTGCGAACAATCACAACATTATCCGACACAAACTCTTCCACTCCAAACCGCGCCACCGGGCCGTATTCTTCAACCCGTTCGGTAGTCATAACCGTAGTTGCACCTACTTGTTTGAGGCGCGCAACTAAGCGAAAGATTTCTCGGCGCACCACAGATGCAGCTTCGTACTGTTGAAATACGGCTGTCACTGAATCGATAGAAACGCGCTTGGCTTTGTATTTGCGAATGGCGTACTGAATGCGCTCAATTAAAGCAGATAGATCGAAGTTTCCCACAATATCCTGACCTTCTGGGTCGGGGGAAGCGTCCAAAATAAATAGCTTACCTTCGTCGATTAACCGTGCCAGATTCCAACCAAAACTGCAAGCATTTTTAATAATATCTGTCGGAGATTCTTCAAAAGTAACGAGCACTCCGGGTTCGTCAAAATGGGTGATTCCGTTATAGATAAATTGTACGGCAAATAAAGTTTTACCCGTTCCTGACGTGCCGCTGACTAGGGTAGTTCTGCCTACTGGCATTCCGCCGTGACTGATGTCGTCGAAACCCTCGATCATCGTGCGAATTTTTTCAACGCCTGCCGTTACCAATCCTTCTGGTTGCACCGTTTGACTAATTTCATTCATGTCGATTTTTGTCAACTCTCAGTATTCTTGATCTGTCACTCATTAACCCCAGCTCATGAGTCTTTATACCCAGCTTTTAGTTTGGGTTCTGGCTCAATAACTAATGACTGCTGACGGGTGATTAATTACCCCTGCCCTAAAACGGATACTTGCTTTCCGATCGCAGTCGTGGAGAGCTCAAAATTTTTGACTAGAATTCAAGTTCCCAGATTCATCTGTGGACTAAAAAATCTAAAATCTAAAATCTAAAATCTAAAATCGACTGACTGTCATCTGATTATCTTATGAATTGAGGTCTTCTTCGCGAAGTTCTTCATATAGCAAATCTAATCCTATCAGAACTTTCTCGCGATCGGACAAATCGCCAATAATTTTTCGCACCGGGGGCGGCAGGATTTTCGCCAGCGTTGGGGTTGCTAGAATTTTGTCCTCTTCTGCTAGCTGAGGATTTTTGAGAACGTCTATGACTTTCAGGGCGTAGACTCCTTGAAATTCTTGTTCGAGGATGTCTTTGAGGGTTTTCAAAGCTCGTACTGAGTTGGGAGTATTCCCCGCAACGTACAGCTTGAGAACGTAGGTTTTCTTTAGAGGACTCATGAACCTTTTTTCAATCGTGAGTATTAGTTGTCAAATGTTAGTTGTAGTTGTTATTTGTGTTGAATCGGCTGTTCTTTGTTATTTTATAATAATTTCAGCTTGGGGATCACCCTGCCCGATGCCTTCTGCTTTCTTGTTTGTTAAATTCTACCTTCTACCTGATTTTTCTTAATTTCTGTTGTTTGACTTCTACTTTTTAGCTTGAGTGGGTTATTTCGGAATCGATCGCCTGTACATCTCGCACAGATGAGCGATGGCGTCAATCAGAGTCAATCGGTAGTCCAGCAGTATTTCCTCGCTGCGCCCTTCTAATTTTAGCTGTTTGGCAAATTCGTCCATCAATTCCATGTGAATTTCTACAAGTTGAGTCACGGGAACATCAGCAAAAAAAGCCAAATTCACAAATTCATCTATTTGATTGTTGACCGCACTATCTTCAGAAAAATAATCCAAAACGATGTTGCGATAACTTGACTTGAGTTGATCCAAAAACTTTTGCTTTTCAGGTCCCGACAGATTTCGCAAAAAAATCTGGGAATTTCTTTTATAATACACGCCTAAGTATCCTAATCGCTCCCGTAATTTTTCCGCAAGCCGCCGCTGCTGTAGCTGGAGCAAACTTTGAGCAGTCAATTGGGCTGTCGCATCTACTGTTGCGGATTGGTCATTCACCGGCACAGGAGTGGAAAGTTTGAGAAACTGCGCGATCGCCTGATCGATACTTTCACCTATGGTGTTCAATCTACCGATTGACAGTTGCACCTCCGCAGGGTGATAAAAAAAAGTACAACTTTGCTCTTGACTTGCATCGCCGATACTGGGCGCCGCCTCCAAACTCTCGGAAAGTTGTGCTTCTACCCCGCCATTTTCTACTACAGGCCAAAAAATTACCGCAGGCAAAAATATCGATCGTTCTTGCAGCTTGCTCAGAACCGATCGCCCATCGCCATCGCCATCTACCTCACAAACCAAACAATCTAGGTGATAATTGTGTTTGACGAATCCCAAAAAATCCGCCACCGACTTGATGTGCGTTAAGCTATAGCGTTCGCCGTTCAACAGCTCGATCGCCGATGATGCTATTTTTTCAGAGCGGACAAAAATACCGATCGACAGTTGGGAAAGCAAACTTGTAGGTGAACCTCCCAAGTTACCCGAAAGTGCTGGATCGCTCAGAGTTGATATCTCCTTTACAAAACACTTAACATTGTTAACTCATTTCAACATTTATTGTAAACAATCTTAACCCCAAAAATTACTCCCAGCTTGTAATACAGGAATAATCAAATTGTACTCCCGGGCAGGAATGTCAAGCACCCTGAGCCTGATTTCTGCAATTAAGCTTAAGCCTTAAAATAATTGATAGTCGGCTCAAATCAGGTGCAGGCCTCGAACTCGCCCTTTTCGGTGCAGCTTTCGGGCGCAGGGGGAGCTGATATAAAACAATTAAGATACAGAAATCGGCAGCTACATCGGGTATCAAAAATATTACTGCTATCGATAGCAGGCTCTCAGGTTTGTTTGTTATGCTAACCACCAGCCCCAGTCTCAAGAATTTTATCGATCGAGTGCCGCTGTGCCGCCCGACGGCGATGCTAGAATCGTTGCGGTCAATATTCAGTCAGGGCAATTGCGATCGAGTAGCAGTAGTCAACGAACAGCTACAGCCCCTAGGGTTAATTTACCTTCGCAGCCTGTGGGCTGGCGCTGCATCTGGTACCCACAACTGGACTCAACCTTTGTCAGAAAGCCCGATCGCGATCGAACCCATCAGAACAGTATCAGCCGCTCTGAGCGTCAGCGAATTCTGGCAGTACCTGCAAACCGACGAAGCACAAACCCCAGCGCAGCCAGGACTTACCTCCGGTGGCTCCAAAAATAGCCCGATCGGTGTGACAGATGCCAGCGGTAAATTTTTAGGAATGCTAGACAGCCAGAGCCTGCTGGAATATATCGCTACACTCAACAGCAGCCAGAAGGCACAGCCAACAGCAGTCAAAGAAATCCAATTAACGCCCGTCTCACAAGCCATAGCCACCGCCCTAGACGCTCAAGTGCGGTTCCTAGAAGCAGGATTGAAGCCCTCGGAAAACCTCAACTCCCTAGTCCAACTCCTAGAAAAACTGCCCCTACCGCTGAGATTGCAAACCCCCACCGGACAAATAGTCAGTCAAAACGCAGCGTGGCGGATTTTGCTCGGAGCAGGCCCAGAACCAGTTGCAGAACCAGCAACAAATTTGGGCAAACGGCCCCACAAACCCAGCCATCTCACCAGCGAAGACAAGAGCCCAAAAGAAACCCTCAAGTCTGAATGCAGGAGCCTAGTAGGAGCAGGTCGAGCCTCGGGCGATTCCGTGCGGGATAGCTTGGCCGCGCGTGATTCAACCGCAGCCACCAGTTGCCCGCTACCCCTGTACGCTGCCGCCTCCCCATCCACCTTAACCGCTCCAGCTTGGTGCCCCATCGCCGGCAAACCAGACACCTACATTTGCGAGTGCCCCGTACAAAAAGGTCAAGAACGGATGTGGCAATTTGTCAAACAGCCACTCTCAGACGAGCTAATTTTAGTCATGGGACAAGATGTCACCGAAGAACATTTAGTCGCCAAAGAACTAGCAGCAAAAAATGCAGACTTAATCCACCTCAACCGACTAAAAGACGAATTTTTATCCTGCATCAGCCACGAACTAAAAACCCCGCTCACCGCAGTCCTAGGTTTGTCCAGCCTGCTCAAAGATAAATTGATCGGAGAACTCAACGATCGCCAAACACGCTACGCCAAACTAATCCATCAAAGCGGGCGGCATTTGATGACTATAGTTAACGACATTTTAGACTTGACCCGCATGGAAACCGGGCAGCTAGAACTAATTCCCGAACAGGTAGAAATAGCAGCCACCTGCAAAAGAGCCTTTGAACAAGCAAAACAACTGCAACAGCAAGAAGAAAAATCCCCTGCCGCGCCGAAGCTAACCAACGCCCCAGCGGAGCCAGAAGTCGGAACCCAAATCGAATTTACACTCGAAATAGAACCGGGAGTGAGTTACTTAATTGCCGACGAATTGCGACTGCGGCAAATGCTGGTCAACCTGCTTTCTAACGCCCTAAAATTCACAGAACCGGGCGGAAAAATCGGCTTAAAAGTAAATGTTTGGGAAGGCTGGATTGCATTCACAGTTTGGGACACGGGCATCGGCATCCCCGCCGACAAACAACACCTGATCTTTCAGAAATTCCAACAGCTAGAAAGCCCCCTCACCCGCCGCTTTCAAGGCACCGGACTGGGACTGGTACTGACTCAACGCCTCGCCCGTCTCCACGGCGGAGACGTTTCGTTTATTTCCTCGGAAAACCAAGGCTCTCAATTTACTCTGCTGCTGCCGCCAAATCCAGCGGGACACAGCAATGAAGAAACCCCGGCACGTACAGCAGCCGAGGCAGAATTATTCAAACCAAAATATCAAACTCCGATCGGCAATTCTCGCTCTCGTTTAGTCTTAATCGTCGAAGCAGTTCCCAAATATATCGAAGATTTAACCAACGTCCTCTCAGGTTTGGGCTACCAAGTAATCATCGCCCGTTCCGGCACCGAAGCCCTAGAAAAAGCTCGCAGGTTCAGTCCCGAAGTGATTTTCCTCAACCCGTTGCTGCCGCTGTTGTCCGGTTGGGACGTGCTGACGCTGCTCAAGAGCGACCCGGATACCCGATCGATTCCAGCGATTATCACAGCCACCAGAGGCGAAAAAGAACGGGCTTCTGTCAACCTCGCCGAAGGCTTTTTGAGTTTGCCAGTCGAAGAACCCGCTTTGCGGAAACTCCTCGCCAACTCGATCGCCCGCAATCATGCTGGTAGCCCCCAAGTAAGAAGTTCTTTAACCGTGTTGTGGCTCAGCCCGCAAAACAGTTCCTCTCAAGGCTCTGCCTTATTGCTAAACCCCACCTACTGCCGGGTTTTAGAAGCAGACGACCTCGGTCAAGCAGAACTTGTCGCGCGAATTTGGCGCCCTGCGGCGATCGTCTTAGACGGTACCAGCCACCTGCAAAACCCCTTAGCTTTTATCGAACAGTTAAGCCGATCGCGCAATTTGGGTTCTCTCCCCTTAGTAACTTTAGACCCTGTAACTACCCAACTGGCAAATCAAGTCAAAGGATTATCAGTATTTCCCTGTTTGGCCGCCGGGAGTTCTTACGACGACAGTGAAACCTCAGGCACCAGATTGGGGGCGTCTGCGTTGTGGCAAGTAATTCAAGTAGCAGCAGGCATGAGTTGGAAGCCCAGCATTTTATTTGCTGACATTGCCACTTTACCTGACTTGTACCGCACAACATCCGGGAATCCGACAGCAGAATTGGCAAATCGCGATCCAGTGACAAATCCCGAGATTCCTGCCTTCAATTCCCAGTTTGCTACCCCCAACTTTCAAGCATTGATTCAGTACGTCCAAACCGCAGGATTTCGAGGGTCGATCGCTCCCTGCTGGACAGAAGTTTTGCAGCAGTTGCAATATCAAAGCGTTGACTTAGTGCTGCTGTGCTTGCGAGATGCCCCCTCAGAATCCCCCCCCATGTTGCAGGCACTCTCCCACCTGCGCCAAATGGCAGTAAAACTGCCGATTTTAGTCTGGGATTATCGCTCTGCTGTAAATTCCGAATCGGAGGCGATCGACTTTTTGCTGCAAGAAGTATCTGCCAAAATTCTGCCTTCTTCCTTGTCCGCCGCACAACTTTTAGACAAAATCCAACACGCTTTATTAACTCGATAAAGTTGCCAGTTGGCAGTTGGCAGTTGGCAGTTGACAGTTGACAGTTGACAGTTGACAGTTGACAGTTGACAGTTGACAGTTGACAGTTGACAGTTGACAGTTGACAGAAGATCCCCCCGAGCGAAGTCGAAGAGTTGACAGTTGGTAGGGGCGGTGCAACGCCGTGCCCGCCCTCAGTTGACAGTTGAGGGCGACCTCTACCTCGAACCAAGATGATTGGATTAATGAATTGTCTGCTTTTAATTTCTTACTACAAGGGATTCGCCCTCAAGCAATTATTTATGCTATAAATTCATAATTTAAGGTGCAATAATTTCGATTTAAGTCATTTATAAAACAGCTTCCAAAAGTTTATTGGTGCCGAATTCAGTTTTCGATCCGAAACATCATCAGATCGCGTCCGGTGGATGGCGATCGCCATCCAACTGATGGCGCGTGCGGACGTTGGCTCCTCAGCCTGAGAGCGTCCTGGCGTCCGCACTACAAACCTTTGCCGTGCAGTTAATCATCGGACAGATCGTAAGGATTATTCGTGAGTAAAAACATAAATTAGGAACTATTTAACTAACAACCGTAAAGCTTGATGATTCAAAAAACAATATCAAAAGTCAAAAATATGGGTTATTATAAACGATCGAGAAACCCTTATATTTTTTTCTGGGGCTGTACAGTGCCTAATCGCATTCCTTTAATCTCTCTGGTGCTCGCACTCGGTTTGTGGACAATGCCCGAGCCAGTTGTCGCACAGGCACTCTTGCCTTACACCCTGCAAATTGACTCCGCTCAGTTCGAGCAGACAGCCTTGAGCCTTGCAGAAGAAGCCGTCCAGCTAGCCAGACTCCAGCAGTACCAACTCGCCGTCCCCAGAGCGGAACTCGCCACACAGTTAGCCCCCAAGAATGCTCAAACTTGGACTTTGTTAGGCAGCTTGTACCTTCAAATCGAGCAGTTTGACAAAGGGATTGAAGCTTTGGGACAAGCTCAATCTCTATCGCCAGAAAATGCCTCAATTAAGTTTGTCTTGGGAGAAGCTCACTTTCGCAAAGCGAACTACGAGAAAGCAGCCGAATATTTGCAAGCAGGTTTGAAAATAAAACCAGACACTCCAGGTGCATTATTTGATTTGGGCAACGCTTTTTACAAGCTCAAGCAGTTCGATCGCGCGATCGCCCAGTACGAAAAAGCCTTTAGTTTAGAAAAAAACCTCTGGCCCGCTATCAACAATATCGGATTAGTAAAATACGAAACAGGAGATATCAATAGCGCCATCAGCCGCTGGGAACAAGCCATCGCCATCGACAACAAAGCCGCAGAACCAATGCTAGCCCTAGCAGTAGCGCTCTACACCAAAGGCGATCGAGAAAAAGGTTTAGCAATGGGAGAAGCAGCCCTAAAATTAGACAAACGCTATGCCACAGTAACTTTTCTCAAAGAAAACCTCTGGGGCGATCGCTTAATTGCAGCCACCCAAAACTTCCTCGCTACCCCCCAAATTAAAGCAGCACTCGCCAAAATTCAAGACGCCCCACCATCTCCCCAATTGTAACTTTAATTATAGTTAGGTTAGTCGTGAGTACAGAGATTCATCAAAGCATTTCGTAGCTGACCAAAGATGTACTCTTGGATCTGGATTCCAAGGCTGAGCCTTGGAACCAATTAATCCAATCTCCAATTGTAAATCTAAAATCCAAAATCTAAAATCTAAAATAGTATTACCTATGACATCCACCGAACCGATCGCCCCCTTAAGCTGGACAGAAATAGAGGCACTCACAAACTTTCAAATCGATACCGTCAACGGCCCCACCAACTCTCAAGCCCGCTTGCGCCTCTTCGGACACCCGGAATCCGATGTCAGAGTCACGCTGTACCGCGATCATCATGCGTGGTGTCCCTATTGTCAGAAAATCTGGCTGTGGTTGGAAGAAAAACAAATCCCCTATCGCATTGAAAAAGTTACCATGTTCTGCTATGGGGAAAAAGAAAGTTGGTACAAGCGTAAAGTGCCGTCGGGAATGTTACCCGCGATCGAGCTAGACGGCCGCATCATCACCGAAAGCGACGACATTTTAATCGCCCTAGAACAAGTCTTCGGCCCCTTGAGTTTGGGAATGAAAAACCCCCAAGTCCTTCCCCTCCGACAGCTAGAGCGAATGTTGTTTAGTGCTTGGTGCACTTGGCTGTGCCGCGTCAGTACAGGCGGAGCAGATCAGCGCAACCGCAACCAATTCACCAGCGTTGTCGCCCAAGTCGAAGCAGCACTCTCGCGCACGCCCGGCCCTTATTTCCTCGATGAATTTGGCACTGCGGATGTGATCTTTACACCCTACGTCGAACGGATGAATGCGAGTCTTTACTACTACAAAGGCTACTCGCTGCGGGAAGAAAACCCGCGCTTTGCTGACTGGTTTGCAGGGATGGAAAGTCGCCCCACCTATCGCGGCACTCAAAGCGACTTCCACACCCACGTCCACGATTTACCGCCTCAGATGGGCGGCTGCTATGAAAACGGCGAACCTCAGATGCTGCTCAACAAAGCCCGGGTGGATTGTGGGCCTTGGGCGCTGTTACCAGATGTGATGTATCCAGAACCTGAAACCTCTCGCGCTGAAGCACTCCAGCGCGTCATCAAACACCGCCAAAACATCATTCGAGTCAACCCTGCTGATGACAATTTATTCGATGAAGCCCTGCGCTGTGCTTTAACTTTGATGATGACGAATCAAGTTTGTACTCCACCCCCTGGCTCTGATGCGGCCCTGCGGTATTTGCGCGATCGGGTAAATGTGCCCAGAGATATGTCTATTTACGCGGCCAAGCGCTTGAGGGAAGCTTTGGAGGAAACGGCGGCTTTAGCGGGTGACGGCCAAGGTACTCCGATTCTCGCGAAGCACCGGCGAGATCAAGATCCGGCTAATTTTGTGTAGGGGGCGATCGAAATCAGACGGAATGGGCGTTGCTGCTGCTCTAATTCATCAGCTTGCTATATGCTCGATCGATGTGCTACCATTGGTAGTATTAAAAGTGGCATAAATAATATGAAAGTATCTATCTCTTTGCCAGATGAGCTAGTGCGTTACATTGACGAGCGTGTAGAAAATCGCAGTCGGCTAGTTGAGGTTTTATTGCAAGCATGGCGCAAACAACAAGAACAGCAGGCAATGGTAGAAGCCTGTTTATTGCTGGATGAACTAAGTGATGAATTAACCGATGAGGAGCCAGCATGGCAGCAAGCAGCGATTACCGACTGGGAAGCATCTGGCTTGTAACTTTCGATCCGTCAGTTGGTACAGAAATCCGTAAGACTCGACCAGCGGTAATTATTTCAGGAACTGCTTTTAATCAACGCAGCAAGGTCACTGTTCTACCCATCACTTCTGCTGTTCCCAACGAGGGTTTACGAGCTGTTGTTTTGCCTGTGATTCCTTCGACTCTCAATGGTCTGAGTGCCGAGAGTTTTATCGTGTGTGTCGATCCGATGACGTTTGATAAACGCAGACTTGTGCGCTGTCTTGGGCAATTAGAGTTGCAACAAATATCCGAAATTCAACTGATTTTGGCTCGATATTTAGATATTGAAGATTAGGGCAATGCAAAAGCTGGGGGGCGAAAAATATAGCATCGAGTAATGAAGGATTTCTGGATAGTTGAAAAATTTTCCTACATTTCGACTTCAGGCTGACCCTACGCAGATACATAGGATTTAGGTTGGGGATTTTTTCTACGGGGCGGCGATAGCCGCTCTTTAAGTCGGCTCTCCTGATGTTGTGGTGAAAAAGTGGGGGTAACTGATAGCTTCGTTATTCATATTGAATTGAAAGCCTTATAGGGCAATAGCTTGACAATTAATAAGCCTGACTTATAACCACAACATCAGGAGAGCCTTAAGTTACTGTGTTGTTGAGGGGAGTTCTTCATATATAATTGACAACTCATTTAGAAATCACATAGCCTGTACAGTTGGAGAATATCTTTTTGATCTTAGAAATCAACAGGAGTCAAATCTACGATTCCTCGGTAAAACCAGAGATGTCTGGAAAAAATTAATTGACTTACTGTGGCAATGGTCTCAGGAAAATGTTAAGTATGCAACTCAAGCCGATCAATGGCTTATGGAGTTTTTAGAGCATTTTCAAGAAGTATTACTTCCTGATTGGTGCTTGAGAATAAAATTGTACCGTGTTGGCAAATCAACGAATTATAGATACTTTCGACGTTTATTTTTCAAAATACTCATCCAAAAACAGGAACTCTTACCCAGTAACAGAAATGACGAAAGTGAACTTTTAGTTCAACTTCTTGCTGAACTCTGGGATTCAGATCGCAGTTGGATAATAGATAGACAACTTCGACTTAGTGGTCTGCAAACTTTGTTGGGGCAGTTACAGGAAATTGACGCGCTAGGAGCAAGAATACTAGGGGATGAGATAGCTAATTCTTTAGCACATGGCTCTGATTGAACCAAGTATTGAATCCAGATTAGGTTGAAGAAAACGACAAGGTTAATTGTACTCAAGCAAAAGAGGGTTTTAGCGATCGCACTACTCGATCGATTCATGAAAAAACTTATTCTTCAGATGTTATATTACTCCCAGTATTTTTCCCAATCATCCTTAAAAGCTTGCTGCAATCTCTGCATATACGCATCAGTCTTAATCTTCACCATCCACAAATTATTAGCATTGCGGCCTCCCTTGCACACAACACCTTCATCTACACCATATTTCCCCTTGCGAAGATCGTCCATAAACTTGCCCGTCAGTTTGCCGCGATAAATCACTCGCGCAATATTTAATTTACCAAAATCCTGAATAAACCGATCGGGAATAACCATACCGCGATCGGTTTTCACATCAAAAAGCACCAGTTGTTTGCGATCGTCCTTTTGGTGCATTCCCGCAAACGAGTTAGCACCAAAAAACTCTGTAAACACAGTAATTTCAGCGCAGTGATACTGTTCTTTTTCTCGAAATATAGACTCTAACGGACTAGCAAAGTCTCTTTTAAATATTTCGGGTGCTGCTTCTAAACCTGGATGTGCAGCATTAAATTCTGCAATTCCCATCTCATCCAAATCAAATCTACTGCGGCGCGTACCAAAAGCATACCAACCAAGTTCAATTTCCCAAACCCAATGCAAATTAGTACCATCGTACTTCTCAAAAGCTACACATTGTTCATTAGGGCAATTTTTACTATCGCGAATTTTGGGATAGGCAAGTTGAACTCGTGTCATATATAGCCTTTCTCAAAAAGATGAGGTACTATCCGAGGGCATCGGGCATCGGGCATCGGGCATCGGGCTATCCTCACTTTTTTGAGAAGCGCTATAGAGGAAGAAGGAAGAAGGAAAGGGATTTTTAACAATTTCCCCCCTTCCCTTTCAGCTCTAAAAATCCCTCAATTGAGCAGTTGTAACGGCAACTTCCTGAACCTGAGAACCGCGGCGCACTTTCAGTTGCAAAATTTGACCGATTTGACTATTTTCCACCAAATTTTGCAACTGTTCGGGTTGAGTCACTTTCTCGCCCTCAATTTGAACGATCACATCACCCTTACGTACCCCCGCTTTTTCAGCAGGCGTATTTGGGACTACTCGCATCACCAAAACCCCTGTCACTTCCGGCACAATCAAAGGAGCATTGGGATCGGAATTATTTTCTCTAGCCATTTCGGGAGTCAAAGCAATCATCTGAATACCCAAAAATGGGTGGCTGACTTTTTCTCCCTTGGCTAATTGCGCGTAGATGGCCTTGGCTTTGTCGATCGGAATTGCAAACCCAATACCCATTGCATCCGCCCGAATCGCCGTATTGATACCAATGACTTCTCCTCTGCTGTTTAACAGTGGCCCGCCGGAATTGCCGGGATTGATGGCGGCGTCTGTTTGAATGAAATCGAGTCGCTTGTCGGGAATTCCGACGGCTGCGCTCGATCGCTTGAGGGTGCTGATAATGCCTAGTGTGACGGTGTTGTCAAATCCGAGGGGGTTGCCCACGGCGATCGCCCAATCACCCACTTTCACCGCATCGGAATCTCCCAGTGTTGCTACGGGCAAGTTGGCTTGTTTGGTATTAATTTTGACTACAGCCAAATCTGTTACTTCGTCAGTACCTTGCACTTCTCCTGGAAAAGTCCGGCCGTCGTTTAAGGTGACAGTTACTCGATCGGCTTTATCAACTACGTGAGCGTTAGTTAAAATAACCCCGCTTTTGTCGATGATGAAACCAGAACCTTGACCGCGCAAGTGTTCTTGTCTGGGAGTTTTGTTGCGCGGATCTTCTTCCAAAAATCTACGGAAGAATGGGTCTTCCATTAACGGGTCGAGGTTGCGGCTGACTGTGCGCTCGGTATCAATGCGAACTACGGCGGGGCCTACTCGCTCGACGGCAGCAGTCACAAAACTGCTGGTGTCTCCCGCCACCTGCGCCGGGAGTTCGGGGCCCCGCAGCGCTAGGAGTTGCGGATTCTGAGCAATTGCTGGAGAACTAGGGAACTGTGCTTTGTCTGCGGCTGTTTTAGGCTGTTGGCGCCAGTTTGGCGGATTTTTGCCCTCAGCGGCCCAAGCAAGTGCAGGATTGATGAATAGAACACTCAGGGCGATGGTTATTGCTAAGAGCGGGGCTAGCCAGCGCTCGGCGGTGCGGGGTGCGGAACCAAAAAACTTAAATAGTCGCATAGCGTCAATCTTTGTTAGTCTGGGTTATTCTGGTAAAGGTGTGCGATCGTGCGGACTCAATAATCTGCCCCTATGAAGATCCTAAATATATTTTGACAGCTACCATACACGACTCTGGAGCCAGCACAAACTCAACATATTCTCAATTCTAACTTGAAAATTTTCTCTAGTAATGCCAGTTTCAAAAAAAGAATGCAACTCTAGTCCCGCGCTCCAAACCATTACAGAATAACTCATTCCCAATTCTTCAATCTAAAATCTAAAATCTAAAATGGTATAACCCTGATGATTCTATCTGATACTTCTACTGACAAATCCTTACCCTCAAATTCCCACCACCATCACGGCGATGAATCTGTCCACCCTCACCATCACGATGAAGAATCCATGCGGCGGCTCGTCAATCGCTTGTCTCGGATTGAGGGACACGTGCGCGGCATCAAAACAATGGTGCAAGAAAACCGTCCCTGTCCCGAAGTTCTCGTGCAAGTTGCCGCGGTTCGAGGAGCGCTCGATCGTGTCGCGAGAATCATTTTAGACGAACATTTAACTCAGTGCATTGCCAGAGCCGCTAAAGAAGGCAATATCGATACGGAAATAGAAGAGTTGAAAGCAGCTTTAGATCGGTTTTTGCCTTAGTCCATGGCCAAGTTTAAATGTTTAATTATATAGCAAAACCTGCAAATTAGACAAAACTTGCAAGTTATTACTGATTGCCCATTTTTTAATGCTAAGGAGCTTTCACAAACCTGGGAACAAAATTAAATTTTTCCCTTAGCTCCATCACTAGAACACACATTATATAGCGGTTCTCAAAAACATGAGGTATGCCCGGTTTGGCCGGTTTGCCCTATGCCCTATGCCCTATGCCCTCTGCGGCCGATATACCTCACCTTTTTGAGAAAGGCTATATATGCTTCGCAGCTTCTGAGAGCCATTTGGGATCAAGAAACAATTAGTCAGTTTGTTGTGACTGCGGATGTTGTTAACAGCTTCCAAGGCTGACTGGGAAAAATTGGATGCTGATTAACCCGATTTAGTACGAAGTTTCTAAACTTTCGTTAGTTTGGCTTTTAGCTGGTACCTGACTGTTGCATAAACGGCTTTATATGAAGCCTCAATGCTGTATTCTTGCTGCAACCACTCTTGAATTTCTCCATAGGTTTTAAAGCCTTTTTGGGGGTCGCTGAGGCGCATTGCCAAACTAGCGCGGGCTAGAGGAGGAATTGCTGGCTTGCGGCCGCCACTGTGCTTTGTTTCCAGAAGTCCTTCTAGTCCCTCCGAGCGGTATTTTCTCAGCCACCGCTGCACTGTAATTCGGTTGACTCCGATTGTCATTGCTAATTCTTTAACTGTCTTAACGTGACAAATTTTGAACAGGTAAAGTGCTTGAATTTTTTGAAAGCCACTTGCCGTTTTTTGTTCTGTTAACAAACTTTTTAGCTCTTCAGTTGTCTCTGCGATGCTCAGCCTACATACTCCAGCCATACCGTTTACCTCACGATTCGCGCTTTACAATAACTCTGTTTGACAGCGGAGGAAAACCCGCTCCTATCCTGATTGCTGGCTTTTTGCTTGCTGGGAGGGCAATACAAAAAAGCTCTAATTAAACTTTTCGTGCCCGGGATGCACTCAGATGTTCAAAAGGATAAATTTTTCACCTTGAGCCAGGGATGCAACCAAGTATTTTGCCAACTAAAAGCACCTACTTCTGGGTAGTTTTATATTTGATGGTGCCGGCTTTATTGCTAATACTTATCTCTGTTGACCGCCGAGTGTGACATTAACTGCAATAGTTAAGTTTTCATCAAGGTCGTTTATTCTATTTTTGCTAAACGTACATCATGGTTTTCCTGGTATTTATTCGTAGTTATTGCTGATGTGTTGGTGGTTTTTAGCCCTGAGCTGCTAGCATAGAGGCTTGGTTTGTACACCAGCGATCGACATTTTACACATACATTCCCCTGTACCCCGAAGTCTCTTTCTAGCTTTGCGTGTGCGAGAAATCCTGGGACATCATCACTTTCATCAGCCTGAGCAGGTTGCGCCGAGTGATGTTTCAACCGATTTTCCTGCCGCGAGCAAGTATCTGTAAAACCACTAGCTCGATCGCCAATTGAGTAAAACACGCTGACGGTGGAGTTGTCAATTTTTTACGAGCACAGTACCACTATCTGCTATTTTTTCCTGCCAGCCGTGATCGAAACAGTTATTTCTATGTGATGCTACTAACATCGCTGAGTGATCTTTATCACACCAATCCTCAGTAAACTCAACTACCAACAAAAAGTTATGGCTTCGATCGCACTTCCCGCCTCAAATTGTGTAATTTAGTTATCCAGGGCGATCAACCTGGTTGTGAAAAATCTGGCATATTATTTTTTTGCTCAATTAAAAATTAGCTAATTTTGTCATTCACTCTCGCCAAACGATTAAGGAAAGTATCGTGGTGGGCGAGAATCTTTCAAGATTTAAAATAGAAAATGGCAGAAGATCCGGTGCAAGCAGCCGGCAAAGAGTATTCTTCATTTAAAAGGTGTAGAGAAGCCAAAATGAACGTTGACGAACTGCTCAAGCTATACGCAACAGGAGAAAGAAATTTTAGCGGGGTCTACCTGCACGAAGTGTACCTCTATGAAGCAGAATTAATTGGAGCCAATCTGTCTGAAGCCGATTTGATTGGAGCCAATTTGTACAAAGCCAAACTTAATAGAGTCAACTTTAGCAAAGCCAATTTGTGCAAGATCAATTTGAGCAGAGCTGAGTTAGGTGGAGCCGATCTCACAGAAGCACTTTTAGCGGAAGCTAACCTGTATCGATCGGAGTTGATGGGAGCTAATCTCAGCAAAGCAGATTTGAGCGGAGCTTCCCTGATCCAAGCAACTTTAATTGGAGCCAACATCTCTCGGGCAATACTCTCCCGTGCAGACTTGCACGGAGTAAATCTTTACGGAGTAAACTTACGCAGGGCTGTGCTCACAGAAGCAGATTTAATTGGCGCAAATTTAAGCAAAGTAGACCTCAGCGGAGCCGACTTAATGGGGGCGAGCTTAATTAGGGCAGACTTGACTGAAGCGGTTTTAAGCGCATCAGACTTAAGCGGCGCAAACCTGCTGGGAGCCAACCTGACAAAAGTCAATTTGAGCGGAGTATATCTCAAAGGTACGACGATGCCTGATGGTACTATCCACGACTAATTTATCTGTTAAATTTTATGGTTTGCGAGAACCGCCGATCGAGGGTAACATTTTTTTGTTACCCTAATTTGTGGGCAGCTAAATATGTATTAGAGAATTGCGTACAGCCCAGAACAAGAAGGATCTCTTCGCAGCTCGAAAAAAAACGTTGTTTGCGACTTGCGAGGTGCCCGTACCACAGATTAGACTGGCATTGCATTCATTCAGTTTGCGACTATCCGGAAATTATCTGCTTGCGGGCGTCCGCAGCTCGTGGGTTGACGGCTCCATCAAAAATTTATGCAATGCCAGAGAATCAGGCTATATTTAGCAATATCTGGTATGTTGATTTTCAAGTGCTTCGATAAAAGCTATTTTAGATTTACTATTTTGGATTTTGGACGGTTAAGATGAAACTCAGAATCCTCGCTGCTGCAACGGTGCTGAGCGCGATCGCCCCGATCGCTCCGGCACGCGCCGAGAACATCCAACACACGCAACAATTACTAGCCACTCGACAGTGCCCCAACTGCGACCTCAGCAATGCTGGTCTGGTGTTAGCGAACTTAACAGGAGCAAATCTTAAAGGTGCTGACTTGAGAATGGCTAACCTCAGCCGAGCCAACCTCACCGGAGCAGACCTCAGCGGAGCCAACCTCAGCGGCACGAGTTTGTTTGGCGTCAACCTGACGGGCGCCAACCTCAGCGGAGCCAACCTCAGCGGTGCTGACTTGAGAAGCGCCTATCTCACCAACGCCAATTTAACTGACACCAATTTAGCTAACGCCCAACTGCTGGGAGTTAGAGGAATGCCAACTAATATCGGCACCGCAGAAGATTTCTACCGCTTGGGAGTGTTGGAAGCTCAAGCGGGAAACTACAGAAACGCGATCGATTATTACAATCAAGCCCTGAATCAGAAATCGGATTTAGCCGCCGTTTATTTTGCGCGCAGTATGTCTCGGGCTGACTTGGGAGACTTCGCCGGCGCGACTCAAGATGTCGCAACAGCAAACCAACTGTTTGTCGCTCAAGGAAATCCCCAAGGTCAGGAATTGTCAAAGCAGTTAGCAGAAGCGATTGTGGCACGCCAAAAGCCAACGGAACCGCGCACTGGGCGCGGGGACTTGATGAGTCTTCTGGGATCGATCGGTTCGGTACTGGTGAAGTTAATCTTGCCTTAGTGAAAGTTAGCTAATTCAACGGAATTTCGATCGAGAACTCAGTACCCTGACCCGGTACAGACACACACTTGAGTACCCCCTGGTGTTTCTCAACTACAATTTGATAACTAATAGACAGTCCTAAACCCGTCCCGCGACCGACGGGTTTAGTCGTAAAAAAAGGATTAAATATGTGAGAAATTAACTCTTTGGGGATGCCGTGACCGTTGTCGGCAATACTAATTCTTACGTTTTTTTCCTCGATTAATTCGGTGCGAATCCGAATGCAAGGAGATGGAAAATCTGGAATCAAACACTCGGTGCTGGCATTTATATCTACTGTCTCGACATCCAGGTTTTGCGAGCTTAAATATGTCGCGACTGGACTGACCCCTAGGGCGTTAACATTCACAACTCGATCTGTTTTTCCCATTTCTAGGGCGTCAACGGCATTGCTGATCAGATTCATAAATACCTGATTGAGCGAGCTGGCATAGCATTCTACTAAGGGCAAATTGCCGTATTCTTTGATGATTTCTACGGTGGCGCGATCCGACTGGGCTTTGATCCGGTGCTGCAAAATCAACAGGGTACTGTCGATGCCCTCGTGAATATCCACACCTTTTTTTTCAGCTTGATCGAGCCGGGAAAAATTACGCAAAGATACAACTAACTGGCGGATGCGCTCAACTCCTACTTTCATGGAGCCCAAAATTTTGGGCAAATCTTCGGTAAGAAATTCTATCTCTATCGCTTCGGCACACTCACTAATTTCTGGGTGGGGATTGGGGTAGTGCTGGCGGTAGAGTTCCACCAAGCACAGCAAATCTTTGCTGTATTCGCTGGCGTGCGACAAATTCCCGTAGATAAAGTTAACGGGGTTATTGATTTCGTGGGCGACTCCCGCTACCAGTTGTCCCAGACTTGACATTTTTTCGGTTTGAATCAGTTGAGCTTGGGTATTGTGCAATTCGGTGACGGTTTTAGCTAGCTGTTCGGCTTTTACTCGATCGGCGGCTGCGACATCCAGACTTTCTTGATAAAGTTCTGCTTGGTGAATGGCGATCGCCGCCTGAGTAGTCAAATTTTGCAGCAACTCCTGTTCTGCTGTTTGCCAAACCCTCGGCCCGGAACACTCGTGAGCAATCAGCAACCCCCAGAATTGGGTATCTTTGCCGATCGGCACAATTAAACTGCCCTTCACCTGCAATTTTTCCAAAAATTCGCGGTAACAGGGAGTTAAATCATCAGTATAAATATCATTAATTGCTCGTACCCGTCCTTCTCGATAAAAGCAGTCTGAGCGAGAGGGAAAGCAATCTTTTGGAGATTTGATACCTAAAATTGACGGCCACTCGCCGCGAACCGCTTCCACAACTACCTCGCCATCTTGCGCTGTGGAAAATTGGTAGATTACCGTGCGATCGGTATCCAACAAAACTCTTACTTCTCGCACAATAGTTTGCAGTATGGTTTTCAAATCCAAGGTGCTGCAAATTTGCTCTCTCACTCGCGTCAATACTCGAGCAAAGTCCAAGGATTTTTGCAATTGAGCGGTGCGTTCTTGAACTTGGCGCTCTAAGTTGGCATTCAGGGCTTGCACTTCTTGATAAAGAATGTACTGCCCAATTGCCGCACAAAATTGGCTGCCGATCGCCAAAGCTTGCTCGATCTCCTCTAACTTCCACTCCGGGGACTGACCTTTTTTGATTTCTCGCCAGACTTCAAAGGATTGCCTGGGAAGGATTTGTGCAGCGCTGGTGTCCAAGTGCCCCGCCCACATTTTTTCGGTATCAATTTCATTGCGAAAAATCGTCAAACAGCCGACTACTTGTTGTTGGTAGTGGAGGGGAATTACCAGCAAACCCCGAATTTTAGTTGATTGGAAAGCTGGAACTAAAACTCTAAATAGAGATTCTTTGTGTAAATCTGTAATTATCCAAACTGGGAATTGGGAATTTAAAATTGGGAAATTGAGAGTTTCTTGGGTATTTTTCCATCCTTTGGTTAGCCATTCCTGCCACAGCGGATGAGCTTCGATCGCCCTAACTTTTTCCCAGTGGGGAAGTGTTGGTTGCTCGCCCGTGACGAACAGTTCAAAGCTAGCATCACTCCCAGCAAGGGCTACGGAAACTTCGCGATCGAGCTTTGCAGCCGATAACTTTTCACGATTAATTTTCGGGGGATTGAGATAGAGTCTGCCGCCGCTGCCGCCCAAAGCAGTGACAGTGGCTTCTAAAGCTTGTTGCAGTTGAATGTTGGCGTGGCCGTACAACAAAACTGCTATGCGGCTGACGGTGGCTTCCCGGGCCGCCCTACAACGGGTTTGCTCGAGCAGGAGCGAGTGGCCGATGGCGTTGGACAATTGATCTGCTACGAGCTGAACTACTTCTAAATCTGTTGCTGAAATATTGCGGGGCGTCGAGTGGTGAGACACTAAAAGTCCCCAAAGGTCAATGTGAGTTGCTTGATTGTTTCCTGGCTCGTATCTCGTCACGCACGCAGGGGCTTCGCACTTCTCTGTTGTGGTGTTTTGCGACGCGCTCCTGCGGTGCAAAATCGGCACTACGAAGGAAGATTGTACTCCCATTGCCATCAAGTAAGCTGTGTGGCAAGGATCGAGCGATCGGTAGTGGATTTCTTGGGGTACTAAAAGTTGACCCGTGTCTGCTGCATCGAGGGGGCTCAGGACGATCGTCCCGGAGTTAACATCTACGATTGTCCGCTGGCGCATACTGACATACATCTCCCGGGCGTGGGGGGGGATATCGTCTGCTGGAAAGTGCAGACCTTTCAAGGAAGGGAGACGGTTGTTATTAATTGATTCGGCAACAACTTCTCCACTGCCGTCGGCACTAAACTGGTACATCATGATGCGATCCGTTTTCAAAAAAGAGCGCACTTCTGCTACCGTACTGGTTAAAATTTCTTCTAATTCTAGAGATTTGCGGATGCGTTCTGTTATCCGCCGCACCAAAATTTCTCTGTCTAGTTTATGATTTAATTGTTCTGTATTTTCTGTGAGTTGCATAAATCTCCTTTGGCAATTATGAGTGATAATAAGAATTTTTTACCTACTGCTCGATCGAGCGGACGCGCACTACATCAGCCTGAGTTATAGATGCAACCGAACTGTACTTTTAATAGTTGTTCACTCGTTAGAGACGAGGGTGTCTCGCCTTTAGCACCCCAAAAAACAAAAATCGGCGATGGTAAGGTGTATTCCTTGCCTTTAACAGACTGAGCTACTCAACCAAATGATAATTATTATTTTAATCCTCTTATAATTTTCTCGCAATCTTAAATTATTAAAAGCAGAATTATTTATTGTCAACTTATCTTGACATTTATTTATATAACTTCATAGAAAATAATTAAGGTGAGTTTTGATCGACCGCCCGGCGCTGAGAAATTTCGCTCCGCACGCTCATCAGAATTTTACCCAAATGATTTTGACCGCTGCCGTCGCAGCCACAGCCCCAGTAGTAATCCTTTGGCGAATCCTCCACAATCACTCGATCCCCTGTGGCGAGGAGAATAGCTTGAATGTCTGAATGAGCAAGAAACTTAGTTAAAACGGCTTGACGCATAATCGGAATTTTCACAGCTTCCCAATCATCGCGCATCCGGTGGTTCGGATCGCGACCTAATTCGGCGGCTTCCTGAGGAGTTGCTACGGCTCGAATCGCCGCCACTAATCTGCGATCGACGCTACCGACAAATTTTTGGGCTTGATAGTAATGTTCCACCGTTAACCAATCTTGCCCGTGCAGACAAATTTGGTGTGGTGAAAAATTGGAAAAGCAGCCGTAAGGCTCCTCTACTTTATAAAAATAAATTACCATAATTATTTTAGATATGAGATATGAGATTTAAAATTGTACAGGATTTATGCCTAACCTCTATAATGTATAGTGTTTGTGGCACACCTGACTTTATTGGGTTCAGTCCTGGACGCATCAAGATTAAAGAAACCGGGTTTTTTACCGAATCTGCGGGTAAAAACGCAGGATTTTCGTAAAAAACCCGGTTTCTGACAAAGGAGTGCGTAAGTAGTAGGGATTTAAAAATATTTTTTATTTCCTCGAACCTCTTCCTGTTCCTTCTGGCTGCTCTTGAACCCGAGCGAAGTGTTTGAGGCCTTCGGACTTCTAAAACGGCATCAGCTTTTTAAGAGCGCGGTTAGCAATATCGGCATAACGCAATTCCCCGCACAAAATCTTGCCCATCAACTGAGTAGCGCTCTGTGACTTGACGCCTGCTCTGTAAGCAGAGCCAGTAAACTGATAGAAGGGCCCAGCCAAGCGAGCGGCCCAAACCATATCAGTTCCCCATTCGGCGGCGATCGCCTGAGTGTACTGCTCTAGGGCGTCGGCTGCACCTGAGAGAGAGCGATCGATCGCCCCAGCGGCCTTAAATCCGCTAAATATGGCTGGTCGAATCCCCTCACCGGTGAGGGGATCGGCGAGACTAGCGGCTTCTCCAACAAGCAGCGCATTTTGAGAGTGCAATTGGCGATCGCCATTCCACAGAGAAAGCGGGTGTTCCCGCACGTTGCTGACACTAACATCAGCACCGCACTTAGTGGCATAGTCGGTTAAAATTTTCTTCAGATTTTTTGGCTTGTCGCCGCGCATCGCAGCAATACTAAAAGAGTAGCCGTCAGCCTTGGGAAAACACCAGATAAAACCTTTTTTAATAGTGCCAAAATCGAAATTGAGCGAATCGCCCTTAATCGAGCGAGTTTCTAAACTGGCGCTGATACAGAGCTTTGGTTCTTTGAATCCCAACCACTTAGTCATCGGCCCGCCGGCACCGTCAGCAGCAATCAAATAGCGGCCGTAAACGGGTTCTGAGTTAGTTTTAACTTCCCAAATAAAATTTTTAAACTCAATACCTTTAACTTCTGTTGAGTCTCTAAGTTCCGCACCAGTTTTTTGAGCTTGTTTAATTAAAAAATCGTCAAATATATCTCGCTGTACCATCCACATTGGCGAACTTACCTGACTTTGTGTCGGATCGCCCATTTTCCAGGTGTAGCTAACTTTGTTAGATTTCAGAGAAATAGCTGGTGTCAGGTCAAAATCCAGCCATTGGGCGATCGCCGGAGACACGCCACCACCGCAAGGTTTATTGCGGGGTAAAGACGCTTTTTCCAGTACCACAACAGAACGTCCCAGCAGAGCCAGATGATAAGCTGCTGTGCTGCCGGCTGGGCCTGCACCGACAATAATGCAATCAAATATTTTTGTCATTTGTCATTGGTCATCTCGCCCGAAGAGCGAAGTCGAAGGGTGGTCATTGGTCATCTTGCCCGAAGAGCGAAGTCGAAGGGTGGTCATTTGTCATTTGTCCTTAGTTTAACTTTCTTGGACAAATGAAGCCCGTTTCTTGCTTAATAATATCAACAGTCGTGGCAGCAAGATTGTCACAGAAACTTGGTTTCTTAAGACTATCGTGCGTCAACGACTGTTGATGTCCAACCGTTATTAGTCATTGTTCCTGATTTGTGAGTTGGCAACTAATGACTGCTGACTACCCTTCTGGCTCTCATCGACGAGAGCGGGCTCGCAAGTCGCTCGGAGAACAAGCTGACTAATGAGGGCTGTTCGATCGCACTTGCGAGATCACACTAATGACCAATGACCACCCTTCGACTTCGCTCAGGGCGAGATGACCAATGACCAGCCTTCGACTTCGCGAGCGTCTAAAATGACTAATGACCAATGACCACCCTTCGACTTCGCTCTTCGGGCGAGATGACTAATGACCAATGACCACCCTTCGGCTTCGCTCTTCGGGCGAGATGACCAATGACTAATGACTAATGACCACCCTTCGGCTTCGCTCTTCGGGCGAGATGACTAATGACCAATGACCACCCTTCGACTTCGCTCTTCGGGCAAGATGACTAATGACCACCCTTCGACTTCGCTCTTCGGGCGAGATGACCAATGACTTTTATACTGTCGTGATATCTTTCTCTTTCGATGCCAGAACATCTTCTATTTTGGCAATGTACTTGTCCGTCAGTTTTTGAATTTTATCTTGCAAGTCTCGCGATTCATCTTTAGAGATATCGCTGCTTTTTTCTTGCTTGCGAATCGAGTCAACGGCATCGCGACGGATATTGCGAATTGCGATTTTACCTTCTTCGGCAAACTTCGCGGCCATTTTGACAAATTCTTGGCGTCTTTCGCTGGTAAGCGGTGGAATGTTCAAGCGAATAACTGAACCGTCGTTGTTAGGTACGAGGCCTACATCGGACAGGGAAATTGCTTTTTCGATTGAGGTAAGCGCTGTGCGATCGAACGGTTGAATGTTGATCGTTGTCGCATCCGGGGTGCCGATATTGGCAAGGGATTTGATCGGAGTTGGAGCTCCGTAATAATCTACCATGACTCGATCGAGGAGGGAGGCGTTGGCCCGTCCCGTCCTGATAGTATTAAAAGACCGTTGAGTAGCCTCAACTGCCTTTTGCATATGATCTTCAGCTTCAGCTAACTTCACAAAATCCTCCGACAAGAGTTCCAATAGATTCTCCCATTACGGCTCGGTAGATGTTGCCCGATACCGAGAGGTCAAATACCATAATAGGAATATTATTTTCTTTGCACAGGGCGATCGCGGTACTGTCCATCACCCGCAAGTCTTGGTTCAAGACGTGGGCGTAGGTGAGGGTTTGATACCTGCGCGCGTTGGGGTTGACGTGGGGGTCAGAATCGTACACCCCATCTACCTTAGTAGCTTTAAAAATCACCTCTGCATCAATTTCCGCAGCTCGCAAAGCGGCTGTAGTATCAGTAGTAAAAAAAGGATTGCCAGAACCGGCACCAAAAATCACTACTCGTTTTTTTTCAAGGTGACGAATGGCGCGCCGCCGAATGTAGGGTTCAGCTACTTCTTGCATGGCGATCGCCGATTGCACCCTCGTTGGCACTCCTGCTTGTTCTAGTGCATCCTGCAAAGTGATAGCATTCATCACCGTAGCAATCATGCCCACATAGTCGGCTGTTGCCCGATCCATCCCAGCCGAAGCAGCTTTCACGCCACGAAAAATGTTGCCGCCGCCGACAACGATCGCGATTTGAATGCCTTCGGACACTACTTTGGCGACTTCCTGGGCGATCGACCCAACGACTACCGGATCGATACCGTAGCCCAAGCCCCCCATCAGCGCTTCACCGCTGAGCTTCAGCAAAACCCGCTGATAAACCATCCCCATGCCGCCACTATTTTTTTACTTCTGTTTGCCTCCACCATAAGATAGCAGCATGGGTGCATTTTGAACATCAATTGCCTGGAACAGGCTTTTGAGCTTGTTCCAGAAAACTTTGCGCCGAAGTGTTTGCCGAATTTATTCCTTGGGAACGAAATCAAGCGCAGCAGAATTCATGCAGTAACGCTGACCGGTTGGCCTGGGCCCGTCGTTAAATACGTGGCCCAGATGAGAGTCGCAGACAGCACACAGTACCTCAGTGCGGCGCATGAATAAGGCGTTATCGGCTTCATTTCTGACATTTTCTTCTTTTACCGGAGCGTAGAAACTCGGCCAACCGGTACCGGAATCGTATTTTGTTTCTGATGTAAATAGTTCGGTGCCGCAGCAAATACACTTATAAGTTCCGGGCTTTTTGTTGTCGTGATATTCGCCGCTAAAAGCTCTTTCTGTTCCCTTTTTTCTGGTGACTTTGAATTGTTCTGGCGTGAGTTGCTGTTGCCATTCGGCGTCGGTTTTCTTAACTTTGTCTGTCATGGTTTAATGTTTGGTGTAGATGAAATTGGCTGGTTGAATAAAACACGGCGGTTGAAACCGCGTCGATACAGACACTCACGCGCCTTCGCGGGTTGAATAAAACACGGCGGTTGAAACCGCGTCGATACAGACAAAACCCGCCTCCGCGGGTTGAAGAAGACCGGGCGGTTGAAACCGCGTCGATACAGACAAAACCCGCCTCCGCGGGTTGAAGAATACCCGGCGGTTGAAACCGCGTCGATATAAACAAAACCCGCCTCCGCGGGTTGAAGAATACCCGGCGGTTGCAATTACTTCTTGATTGAGTCGGCGTCCGGCGGACTTCGTTTGTGTAGACGCGGTTTCAACCGCCGTCTGATCTGTCCGATCTTGTTAACTCATGCTTCCATTAATATTAACCTAATTGGCTCCAAATGAACATACCAGGGAAAAGGATTGTCTTTAATCGCGCGCCACTTTTCCTTGAAAACTTCAGCTTGCAAGTGATAATCTTGGGAATCGTGGGGAGGTGAGTGCAACTTGAGATATAATGTCACCCGGTGGGGAGTTTCCACGGTTGAGGCGATCCAACAAGCAAATGTATTTTCGCGATCGCACCCGCTAACAAAACTGACTTGATGAGCTCGAATTCCCACGAAAACTAAGGATTTGGGAATTGGTTCGACAACAGTCAAAGTGCAACCCCAGTCGATCGCCTCGACGATGGTTTCAGCAACCTGTTTAGCAGCGCAGAAGTTCTTACAGCCCGTCAACTGGGCGACGGTGAAGTTGCGCGGGCGATCGAAAATGTGCTCTTTTGTATCAAAGGCGATCGCACTTCCGTCAGCCAAAACCAACAGATTCTCGCACACCCGGTAAACCTCCTCTAAATTGTGGCTCACAAACAAAGTAATGCCCCGATAATTAGCCAGAGTCTGCATTAACTCCCGTTCCAGTTGACTCCGCAAGTGCGTATCCAAAGCCGAAAAAGGTTCATCTAACAGCAGCAAATCCGGCGAGTTCACTATAGCCCTCGCCAAAGCCACCCGCTGCTGCTGGCCTCCCGAAAGTTCGTGAGGATAGCGGCTTTCGAGTCCCGACATTTGCACCGAAATCAATTGTTCTTTGACTCGAAGTTGTTGCTCGCTTGCCGATAAATGCTGCAACCCAAAAGCAATATTCTCAGCCACAGTCAAGTGCGGAAACAAAGCATAGTTTTGAAACAAAAAACCGATGCGACGGTCTTTAGACGGTAAATTAATGCCCTCTGCTGAGTCAAATAAAACCTTACCGTTGACAGCAATCTTACCGCTAGTTGGAGTTTCCAAACCAGCGATGCAGCGCAGAGTCATACTCTTACCAGAACCCGACGCACCCAAAATTCCCAGAACTTCCTGCCCGATATCGAAGCCGACATTTAAGGTAAAGCCAGAAAGAGGTTTAAAGATGTTTGCAAAAAGTCCACTGTGTGATTGCTCTTGTGGCAGTTTTGTGGTATTATAACGAGCAGCAGTAACGAGATTAGATTGCAGCTTATAGGGCAATCCTACATAATTTGTGGGATGGGCATCTTGCCCGTCCCGGCGATCACCCCGAACCAGGTTTGTGGCTGAATTGGGATTGCTATAGTTGGGATTCGGTTTGGGCGATCGCCTTTGTAAATCAGTCCAATAATTAACCGCAGTTAACACACTCAAAGCCAGACTGAGAATAATCAAAACCCAAATAGCAGCTTGCCTCATATCCCCAGCTTCCACAGCAAAATAAATTGCCATCGGGATAGTTTGAGTTTCTCCGGGAATATTTCCAGCTAACATCAACGTCGCGCCGAATTCACCCAAAGCGCGTGCAAATGCGAGAATAGTTCCTGCTAAAATTCCCGGCCACGCTAGCGGTAACATAATCCGCAAAAAAACTGTCCATTCCGAAGCGCCTAAAGTGCGGGCTGCGTTGATCAGATTGGCATCAATTTGCTCAAAAGCTCCCAAAGCAGTTTTGTACATCAGGGGAAATGATACGACTGTGGCTGTAATTACAGCGGCTTGCCAAGTGAAGATGATGGTTAAGTCAAATTTTAGCAACAATTGACCGATCGCGCCATTTCTGCCAAACAGCAGCAGCAGCAAGAATCCGACTACTGTGGGCGGCAAAACTAAGGGAGAGATGAAAATGCCTTCAATCAAGGCTTTACCTCGGATGCGAGTTGAAAGCATCCATCGGGCGGCGGCGATTCCGAGAAAGAAGGTAAAGCAGGTGGCGATGGCTGATGCTTTTAGGGATATCCACAATGGAGATAAGTCAAATTCCATATTTGGGATTAAGAAGATCGGGCGGTTGAAACCGCGTCTACACAAACAAAACCCACCTCCGTGGGTTGAAGAACAGGCGATTAAAATTATGTTATTTTATTCAGCAGACCGGGCGGTTGAAACCGCGTCTATACAGACAAAACCCACCTCCGTGGGTTGAAGAACAGGCGATTAAAATTAGGTTATTTTATTCACAGACCGGGCGGTTGAAACCGCGTCTACACAGACAAAACCCACCTCCGTGGGTTGAAGAGCAAGCCGTTAAAATTAGGTTATTTTATTCACAGACCGGGCGGTTGAAACCGCGTCTACACAGACAAAACCCACCTCCGTGGGTTGAAGAGCAAGCCGTTAAAATTAGGTTATTTTATTCAGTCCGCGGAGGCGGACTTCGTTTGTGTAGGCGCGGTTTCAACCGCCGTCTCAATCTTAGTCGGCGTCCGGCGGACTTCGTTTGTGTAGGCGCGGTTTCAACCGCCGTCTTAATCTTACCAGACCGGGCGGTTGAAACCACCGTCTCAATCTAATTAACGGGCTAAACCAAATCCGTATTTCAGAAATACTATTTTAGCCCGATCGCCTGCCAAAAAGTCAACAAAGGTTTTTGCGGCAGCTTGGTTACGGCTATTTTTGATAACTGCTAGGGGATAAACAATGGGCGAGTGCAAGTTTTCCGCAGCCGTTAGCTGTACGGTTACTTTGTCCGATACTTTGGCGTCAGTCGCATAAACTATGCCAGCATCAACGTTTCCACTTGCGACAAATGTCAGCACTTGGCGGACGTTATTTCCGAACACTAATTTCGGTTGGAGTTGCGGCCACAATCCCAGTTTAGTTAGCATTTCTTGGGCGTATTGTCCGACGGGTACGCTTTTGGGTTCGCCGATCGCAATTTTCTTGATTTTGGCATCTGTCAACTGTTTAAAATCGATCAAAACTGCGCCATTTTTGGGAGTAATCAAAACCAGGCGGTTTGTCAGCAAGTTGCGCCGCGTCTCGTTAAGCAGCAAATTAGCTTGCTGCAAAGCATCCATTTGTTTAGTCGCGGCGCTGAAAAATACATCTACCGGGGCTCCTTGCTGAATTTGCTGCTCTAGGGCGCCGGAAGCACCAAAATTATACTTAATATTAACATTGGGATTGCTGCTTTGATAAACAGTCTTGATTTCTGTTAAGGCTGGCGAGAGACTGATAGCAGCGGATACGGTTAAAGATGCGCGCTGCTGGGCTGTGGCGGGAGTCCAACCGATCAGTAGTGCGATCGTCGCGAGGGCTGCGATAATTAAATTGAGAATGCGAGTTTTTTTTAAGTTCATGGGAAATAGAAGACCGGGCGGTTGAAACCGCGTCGATACAGACACTCACGCGACGGGAGCGGGTTGAAGAGCAAGCCGTTAAAATATGTTATATCTTTTCAGTCGGCGTCCGGCGGACTTCGTTTGTGTAGACGCGGTTTCAACCGCCGTCTTGTCTATTCTCGCAATTTGAGAATGCGTGTATTTTTTGAGTTCATCAAAAAATGTGGGTGGAAACCCCGTCCTTCTAGGACGGCTTTACAATTGACTTGTGCTTTCACGCTTTAACTGTTAAGCTGTAAAAATGAAACTCAAGGCATTCAAGTACCGATTTTATCC